>NZ_CP119147.1:6862500-7134031 GCF_029167645.1 Streptomyces sp. AM 2-1-1
GGACCCGGGTCCCCGCCGGACGCACCGTCTTCCTCGGTGAGGGCATTCGGGTCCGCCACGACGACCAAGACCTCTTCGCCGGCGACGGCCTGGACCTGGAGATCCGAGGACCCGAGCGGATCGCGCTCACCGGACCCAACGGCGCCGGCAAATCCACCCTGCTGCGGGTCGTCCAGGGCGAGCGGCCCCAGACACCGGGGAGCGGGACCGTGCGGCGGGCCGAGGGCCGCATCGCGTACCTCTCCCAGCGACTGGACCTGCTCGACACCGGCCGCACGGTCGCCGAGAACTTCGCCGCGTTCGCCCCCGCGCTGCCGGAGGCGGAGCGGATGACCCTGCTCGCCCGCTTCCTCTTCCGGGGACCGCGCGCGCACCTGCCGGTGCCGGCGCTCTCCGGCGGGGAACTGCTCCGGGCCACCCTCGCCTGCGTCCTCTACGCCGAACCCGCGCCGCAGCTCCTGCTTCTCGACGAACCCACCAACAACCTCGACCTGGTCAGCATCGGCCAGTTGGAGAGCGCCCTCCACGCCTACCAGGGAGCCTTCGTGGTCGTCAGCCACGACGAGCGCTTCCTGGCGGAGATCGGGGTGAACCGGCGGCTGCGCCTGGCCGACGGACGGCTCACGGAGGCGCCCGCGCCCGGCGACGCCTGACACCCGGCGTACTCCCGCCCGCCCGAGGCCCCTGCCCGGCGGGCACCACGACCGACCGGACCAGGTGATCCCCCATGGACCGACCCGCCCTGCTCGCCCACGACCTCGTCCGCACCCTCCGAGGGCGCCGGGTGCTCGACGGCGTCTCCCTCACCGTCGCCCCCGGCCGCCGCATCGGGCTGATCGGCGAGAACGGCGCCGGGAAATCCACCCTGCTGAGGATCCTCGCGGGGGTGGACGAACCCGACTCAGGCACCGTCGTCCGCCCCGCCGGCCTCGGCTTCCTCCATCAGGAGATGCCGTACGACGGGGGAGCGACCCTCGCCGACGTACTCGACGACGCCCTCGGCGAGGCCCGCGCGGATCTCGCCGCGCTGGACCGGCTCGCCCGCGAGATCGCCGCCGTGCCCGAGGACGCGCCCGGCCACGGCGAGCTTCTCGCCCGGTACGCGGCCTGTCTGGAGCGGGCCGAGGAGCGCGAGTCCTGGGACGCCGAGCGGCGTGCCGGGCTCGTCCTCGACGGCCTCGGCATCGGAGGACTCGCCCACGGGCGCACCCTCGGCTCCCTGTCCGGCGGGCAGCGGGGCCGGCTCGCCCTCGCGGGGCTGCTCGTCCGCCGGCCCACCGCACTCCTCCTCGACGAACCCACCAACCACCTCGACGACGAGGCCACCGCGTTCCTGGAGCGGCGGCTGTGCGAGATGCCCGGAGCCGTCGTCGTGGCGGGCCACGACCGGGCCTTCCTCGACGCCGTCTGCACGGACGTGATCGACCTCGATCCGGCCGTCAGGGGGCCGGTGCACTACGGCGGCGGCTATACCGCCTACCAGGACCAGCGGCGGGCCGCCCGGGAGAGCTGGCAGCGCCGCCACGAGGAGGAGGAGAAGGAGCTGGCCGCCCTGCGGGGCGCGGTGGAGGTCACGGCGCACCGGGTCGCCCCGGACCGGGGGCCGCGCGACAACGAGAAGATGGGCTACGGCCACTCCGGCGGCCGGGTCCAGCACCAGATCGCCCGGCGGGTGCGCAACGCCGCCCGCAGGCTGGACGAACTCCAGCGGCGCCGGGTCCCCGCACCGCCGGAGCCGCTGCGCTTCCGTACCCCCGAGCCCGCTCCCGTCCCACCCGCCACCGAGCCCGCCGACGACACCCCGCTGCTCTCCCTCCGGGAGATCCGGGTGCCCGGCCGTCTCGCGCTGGACCGTCTGGATCTGCGCGCCGGCCACCGCCTCCTGGTGACCGGCCCGAACGGCGCGGGCAAGTCGACACTGCTCGCGGTGGTGGCGGGCACCCTTCCGGCTCCCTGCGGCCGGGTGCGGCGCAAGGAAGGGCTCCGGACCGGACTGCTGGCCCAGGACACGGTGTTCGAGCAGCCCGACCGCACCGTCGCCCAGACGTACGCCCTCGCGCTCGGCGAGGAACGCGCCGAGCGCGTCCCGCTCGCCTCCCTCGGGCTTCTGGCCGCACGGGACCTCGACAGCAGGGTCGGCGAACTGTCGGCGGGTCAGCGCCGCCGGCTGGCGCTCGCCCTGCTCGTCGCGGATCCGCCGGACCTGCTGCTGCTCGACGAGCCGACCAACCACCTCTCGCCCCGGCTCGCCGACGAGCTGGAAGAGGCTCTGGGCACCGGGCCCGGGACCGTCGTGGTCGCCAGCCACGACCGGTGGCTGCGTTCCCGGTGGCCGGGCACCGAGCTGCGTCTGGCGGCCCCGGCGGGGCCCGGACGTGAGAAGGACCGCGTTCGCCCGTGACGGAAACCGGACGCCAGTACGGGAGGGAGGGGGCGGGATCGGGTACACATCGTAGTGATCGTCCGCCCCTGGGCGGTGGGCCGGTCCGGACGTACGGACCGGTCACCACCCATGAACGAGGAGAACCGATGGTGCACGCACGGGCCGGCAAACCGGCACAGTCCGACGACCTGGTCGACGTGGCGCGGCTGGTGACGGCCTACTACGCCCTCCACCCCGATCCGGCCGAACCCGGCCAGCGGGTGGCCTTCGGCACCTCCGGGCACCGCGGTTCCGCGCTCGCGACCGCGTTCAACGAGGACCACATCGCCGCCACCACCCAGGCGATCTGCGAGTACCGCGCACGGCAGGGCACCGACGGACCGCTCTTCCTCGGCGCCGACACCCACGCCCTGTCGGAGCCGGCGCGGGTCACCGCCCTGGAGGTGCTCGCCGCCAACGGCGCCACCGTCCTCATCGACTCCGAGGACGGCTACACCCCGACGCCGGCGGTCTCGCACGCCATCCTGACGTACAACCGGGGCCGTACGGACGGTCTGGCGGACGGGATCGTCGTCACCCCCTCGCACAACCCGCCCGCCGACGGCGGCTTCAAGTACAACCCGCCGAACGGTGGTCCGGCCGGCTCGGACGCCACGTCGTGGATCCAGGACCGCGCCAACGAGCTCGTCGCGGGAGGGCTCAAGGAAGTGCGCCGCATCCCGTACGCCCGTGCGCTGGCCGCCGGGACGACCGGGCGCCACGACTTCCTGGGCGGGTACGTCGACGACCTGCCGTCCGTGCTGAACCTGGACGCGGTCCGCGACGCGGGCCTCAGGATCGGCGCCGACCCGCTCGGCGGCGCGTCCGTCGGCTACTGGGGCCGCATCGCCGAACGTCACCGCATCGACCTCACCGTGGTCAACCCGCTCGCCGATCCGACCTGGCGCTTCATGACGCTGGACTGGGACGGCAAGATCCGGATGGACTGCTCGTCGCCGTACGCCATGGCCTCGCTCATCGCGCAGCGCGACGCCTACGCCATCTCCACCGGCAACGACGCCGACGCCGACCGGCACGGCATCGTCACGCCGGACGGCGGGCTGATGAACCCGAACCACTACCTCGCGGTCGCCATCCAGTACCTCTACACCCATCGCGACGGCTGGCCCGCCGGGACCGGCATCGGCAAGACGCTGGTCTCCTCCTCGATGATCGACCGGGTCGCCGCCGACCTCGGCCGCCCGCTGGTGGAGGTCCCGGTCGGCTTCAAGTGGTTCGTGGACGGCCTCTTCGACGGCAGCCTCGGCTTCGGCGGCGAGGAGTCGGCGGGCGCGTCGTTCCTGCGGCGCGACGGCCAGGTGTGGACCACCGACAAGGACGGCATCCTGCTCGCCCTGCTGGCCTCCGAGATCACCGCCGTCACGGGCTCCACCCCGTCGCAGCGCTACGCCGAACTCGCCACCCGCTTCGGCGATCCCGCCTACGCCCGCATCGACGCCCCGGCCACCCGCGAGGAGAAGGCGGTCCTCGCCAAGCTCTCGCCCGAGCAGGTCACGGCCGACTCCCTGGCGGGCGAGGCGATCACCGCCGTCCTCACCGAGGCCCCGGGCAACGGCGCGGCCATCGGCGGCCTCAAGGTCTGCACCGACAGCGCCTGGTTCGCCGCCCGCCCCTCCGGCACGGAGGACGTCTACAAGGTGTACGCGGAGAGCTTCCAGGGTCCCGACCACCTGAGCCGGGTCCAGGACGAGGCCCGCGCCCTCGTCTCGACGGTCCTGGGCGCCGCGGGCTGACCACCCGCCGTACCCGTGCGGCCGGTCCCGGAGCCCTGGGACCGGCCGCACCCGTCTGCCGCGGGGGTGGACGGTGCGCGGGGCCGGGCGGTCGTTCAGCGGCGCGGGCGCACCCGGGTGAGCAGGTCCGCGCCGTCCGTGCCCGCCCCGGACTTGTCCACGACGTAGGCGGTGCCGTCCTCGGAGATCCGCACGTGGTTGGGGAGAGCGGCGGTGGTGACCGTCGCGAGGACGGTGCCCGCCCGCGGGTCGACGACCGAGACGTTCCCGGCCAGCCGGTTGACGACCAGCACCCGACCGGAACGCGGCTGCACCGCGAGGGACTTCGCGCCCTCCCCGGTGGTCACGGTCCTGGTCACGGCTCCGGCGCGCAGGTCGACGACCGAGACGGTGCCCGCGGTCTGGTCGGCGGTGTAGGCGGTGCGGCCGTCGGCCGAGAGCGCGACGGAGAGCGGCCCCGCGCCGGTCGGCACGAACCGCGGGGCGTCGGACCCCCGGGTGACCTCGATGATCCGGCCGTGGGTGTGGTCGGCGGCGTACACCGTCCCGGTCCGCTCGTTCACCGCGAGCCCGGTCGGCCCCGCGCCCTCCACGGTGACGCGCCGGATCTCCCGGTAGGTACGGCTGTCGTAGGCGACGAGGGTGCCGTCGCCGTACCCACTGGCCCACACGGTGTCGTGCCGCTCGTCGACGACGACCTCGCGGGAGTGCGCGACTCCCGGAAGGGTCGCCAGGTGCTCACCGGTCCGCTGGCTGTAGACGGCGACGGAATCGCTCCGGGTGTTCGTGACCCAGACGGTGTTGTGCTCGTCGTCCACATCGATGCCGTACACGGCCTCCACCACCCCGGTCGCGTCCGGGGGAGGCGTGTAGGCGGCGAGCACCCGCAGCGTGTCCGGATCCGCCTTGACCAGGGTGGAGCCGGACACCGGGGCCGGCGGCTGCCCCAGGGCGGCCGTCGCCCAGAGCACGTCGTTCCGCTCGGAGTACGCGGACTGGTACAGCCCCGGCACCAGCGGGGCCGACACGACGGCCGGGGCGCCCGGAAGACGTGCGGCGACCGGGTGCGGTGGGCTGTCCGCGACGGCTGTGCCGGTCAGCGCGAGGGAACCGCAGGCGGCCAGGGCCACGGTGCCCGCGACGACGCTGCGGGCACGGCGATGGAGCGAGAACATGATGGGCCGATCTCCCTGAGGGGTCCGAGGAGCGGCCGGGTGACGGGGCGGCACACCCGTATGACAGGACCTCACACGTCGTACGCCCCTCCGTGGCGCCCCGGCTCACGTAAAAGTGAGGCAAGCCTAAGCTAAATTTTCAGTCAAAGGCAATGGCGCCGAGGTAGGGAGCCGCGCCCCTCGTCACCCGCGGACTCCCGCGAACGGACCGTCGCCGGTGAAGGCCAGCGCGGCGAAACGCTCACCCATCAGCCGGTGGGTCGCGGCATCGGGGTGCAACTGGTCGGGGAGCGGCAACTCCTCGGCGTCGGCGGGGCCGTAGAGCGCGCGGCCGTCGAGGTGGTGCAGGTGCGGGTCGTCGCCGGACCGCTGTGCGACGATCCGGGCCAGCTCGTCCCGCACGACGGTCAGCGTCAGCTTTCCGCCCGGGATCTCCGCCGCGTCGCCCATGGCGACGAACCGCAGCTGACCGGTGCTCAGCCGGGAGAGGTCCGGCGCGCTCGGACCGGGGGTGTCCTCGTGGATCGGGCAGAGGATCGGCGAGACCAGCAGGATCGGCGTGCTGGGGTGGCCCTCGCGGATCGTGTCCAGGAAGCCGTGGACGGCGGGGGTGAAGGCGCGCAGACGCATCGCATCGGTGTTGACCAGGTTGATGCCGATCTTGAGGCTGATCAGATCGGCCGGCGTGTCCCGGACGGCGCGCGCGGTGAAGGGATCGAGCAGGGCGCTGCCCGCCAGGCCCAGGTTGATCAGTTCCGCCCCGCCGAGGCGCGCGGCGAGCGCCGGCCAGATCTCGCTGGGGCGCGCGGCGTCGGAGCCGTGACTGATCGAGCTGCCGTGGTGCAGCCACACCGGGCGGCCCCGGTCCGGGGCCGCCTCGACCGGGGCGTCGGTGCGCAGGGCGACGAGCTCGGTGGTCTCGTTGTGCGGGAGCCAGATCTCGACGTCCTTGGCACCCTCGGGCAGGTCGGCGAAGCGGATCGTCGCGACCTGCCCCGGCCGGTGTTCGGCGGATCCGGTGGCCATGTCGATGATCACCGTATTGCCGGTGGGGGCGGTGGCCCGGCCGGCCGGCCGTCCGTCGACGAACAGGTCGTACACACCGTCCGGACGCGGCGGCGCACCCGCGTACGCCCTCTTGGTGGGCAGGGTGTCCAGCTCCAGGACGGTGGCGGCCGTACGGAAGGCCAGCCGGACGCCCGAGGGCTGGGACTCGGCCGAGGCCAGCTGGGCGTCGGCGTACTGGGCCCGGGCCCAGGCGGGCAGCCGGTGCGGGAGCACGCCCCGCTCGGTCCGCTCGAGGTCGAGTGCGCCCCGCAGGAGTCCTGCGGTGAGCGGCGTGGTGATCCAGCGGTGCGGTCTCTGCGGTGCGATGCTCAAGT
Source organism: Streptomyces sp. AM 2-1-1 (assembly GCF_029167645.1). NCBI lineage: Bacteria > Bacillati > Actinomycetota > Actinomycetes > Kitasatosporales > Streptomycetaceae > Streptomyces > Streptomyces sp. AM 2-1-1. The sequence continues at coordinate 6,869,234 of NZ_CP119147.1, forward strand.
CTCTCAGCCTGTCGGTCGGGTGCCGATGTGCGTACGGGGGGAACGGCGCCGGGTGCCGGGTCACGGGGCGGCCCAGTTCCTCAGGAGCGCGTCGAGGCGGTCCAGCGCCCAGGTCCAGCTCTCCTGCGAGTCCGGGGCCGAGTGGCTGAAGCCCCCGGCCATCTCCAGGGTGACGTAGCCGTGGAAGACACTGCCCAGCAGGCGGACGGCGTGCGTCTGGTCCGGCTCCGCCAGGTCGTATCCCCGCAGGATCGCCCGTGTCATCCGGGCGTGCCGGGGCCCGGCGCTCGCCGCCGCCGTCTCCGGGTCGAGCCTGAGCTGCGCCGCCGCGTAGCGGCCGGGGTGCTCCCGCGCGTAGTCGCGGTAGACGTCGGCGAACGCGGTCAGCGCGTCCCGTCCGGCGCGCCCCGCCAGGGCGGCGGCGACCCGGTCGGCCATCTCCTCCAGGGCGAGGAGGGCGATCCGCACCCTCAGCTCCTGGGAGTTCCGGAGGTGGGAGTAGAGGCTCGCGACCTTGACGTCGAACTGCCGGGCGAGCGCCGAGAGGGTCACCTCATCGAAGCCGACGCTGTCGGCGAGGTCCGCTCCCGCGTGGACCAGGCGCTCCGTCGTGAGTCCCGCGCGTGCCATGGTCTCTCCTGGATGTCCCTGAACGAGATAATCATTTGCCTATAGCCTTTAGGCAAATTACCATATCGCTTATGCATCCGCTGACTGAGCAAGAGATCCGTGCCGCCTTCGTGAACTGCACCAAAGGGGAGGCGAAGCGCCTGGCGGTCCCGCGCGACCTCGCGGACCGCGACTGGGCGGACCTGGACTTCCTCGGCTGGCGCGACCCCCAGGCGCCCGGCCGCGCCTACCTCGTCACGAGGACGCCGGACGGCCCGAAGGGCATCGTGCTGCGCTGCCCCGGCTCGGTGGCAGGCCGGCAGCGGCGGAGCATGTGCTCGATGTGCCTGACCACCCACACGGGCGGTGTCTCTCTGATGGTCGCGCCGAAGGCGGGGAAGGCCGGACAGCAGGGCAACTCGGTGGGCGCCTACCTCTGCAGCGACCTCTCCTGCTCCCTGTACGTCCGGGGCAAGAAGGACGCGGGCGCCAGTGCCAGGATGCAGGAGTCGCTCACCCTGGAGGAGAAGATCCAGCGGACCGTGGCGAACGTCGCCGCGTTCCTCGACGGCGTGACGGCGTGACGGCGTGACGGCGTGACGACAAAAGGGCGCGGCCCCGTCGCGGGGCGCGGGTGCGATCAGGCGCCCGGCGCGGCCTGCCGGGCGACGCCGCGGGCCCACAGCACCAGGGGCACCTGGAGGGGTACCCGGGCGTAGGCGATGCCGCGCAGTGCGGCCGGGCGGTGGCGCCAGTCGACCGCCATCTTCACGTTGCCGGGCAGGACGCCGACGAAGAACGCGGCCGTTCCGAGGGCAGCGGCGCGGCGGGTGCGCGGGACGAGGATCCCTGCCGCCAGGGCGAGTTCGACGCCGGCACTCGCATACGTCCACGTGCGGGGGCTGCCCGGCAGCGCACGCGGGACGAGCGAGTCGAAGGGGCGCGGCACCGCGAGGTGCAGGGCTCCCGCGCCGGCCAGCAGACCGGCCAGCGCGACGGCGGAACGGTGGGTCATGGGTGGGTGCCTCCTGGTGGGGGAGCGGGTTCCTCGGATCCTAGGCCCTTGCGGGCGCGGCCCGGTGCCGCTGCTCGTCGAGCACCTCCTGTGCTCCCCGGCCGACGGGATCTCATGTCCGGTCCGACGGGGAAGCGGGGACGGCCCCGGCGCGAGGCCGCCGCGCTCCGTGCGGCGTCCTGCGCCCGCTCACGCGCCCGGAACCGTCCGGTGCACCTCGCGGAGGAAGGCCGCGTTGTCGGGCGTACGGCGGACCTTGTCCAGGACGGCTTCGAGCGCAGACCGGCCGTCCCTGCCGTGCAGTGCGCGCCGCAGACCGCGTACCGCTGTCAACTCCGCCTCCGGGACCAGTAGTTCCTCCCGCCGCGTACCGGAGGCGACGATGTCGATCGCGGGGAAGAGCCGCCGGTCGGCCAGGGAGCGGTCCAGCCGGAGTTCCATGTTGCCGGTGCCCTTGAGCTCCTCGAAGAAGAAGTCGTCCGCCCGGGAACCCGTCTCCACCAGCGCTGTCGCGAGGATGGTCAGCGACCCGCCCTCCTCGGTCAGTCGCGCCGCGCCGAACAGCTTCTTGGGGCCGCTGAGCGCCGAAGCGTCGACGCCGCCGCTGAGGGTGCGTCCGCCTGGACCCGCCGCGTTGTTGTGCGCCCGGCAGAGCCGCGTGAGGGAGTCAAGGAGGATGACGACGTCCTGCCCCTGCTCGACGAGGCGTTTGGCCCGTTCCACGGCGAGTCCGGCCAGCGCGATGTGTTCCTTCGCCGGCCGGTCGAAGGTGGAGGCGAGGACGTCGCCCCGTACGGATCGCCGCATGTCCGTCACCTCTTCGGGGCGTTCGTCGAGCAGCACCACCATCAGGTGGCACTCCGGGTGGTTCGTCGCGACGGCGGCCGCGAGCTGCTGGAGCAGCACCGTCTTACCGGTCTTCGGCGGGGCGACGATCAGTCCTCGCTGTCCCTTGCCCACCGGCGCGACCAGGTCGACGAGGCGGGGAGCGGGCCCTCCGGCCACGGTCTCCAGGCGCAGCCGGTCACGCGGGTGCAGCGGAGTCAGCTCGTGGAAGTGCGGCCGGGCGTGCAGAGCGTGCGGAGGGAGGCCGTTGACGCGCTCGACGACGGTGAGCGTGCCCGGCCGGTCGCACCCTCCCCGCACGAAGTCGCCTCTGCGCAGGCCGTGTCGGCGGATCAGGGCGGACGGGACCCGGACGTCGCCGGGAGCGGGATGCCCCTGCGTACCGCGCAGCAGACCGTGTCCGCCGTCGGTGGTGTCGAGGACACCGGCGGCGACGGGGGAGTGCTGGGCGGTCGCTGGGCGTTCGAGAGTGGTGGTCATGGGGATGTCCTTTCACGGACGGAAGAGAGTGCGGGCCCGGTGCGGGCCTCGGGAAGCGGGGGAACACACGCCTCGGGGTGCGCCCCACGCACCGGCGTCCCGTCGTGCGGCGGAGCATCGTGCGGTCGCACGGATACGGTGACCTGCGACGACGCGCGGTGAGTGCCGCGGCTGGGGGCGGTGCGGGGAGTGAGCTGAATCGCATGCCGGTGACCGGCGGACGCGACAGCGGTGGAGGAACGGCACCGGCGTCCCGACGGGACGAACACGAGTGCTTCTCGGACCATAACACGGCGGAGACACAGCGCGCCGGAGACACAGCACATCGGAGGCACGGGAGGCGGACTTCCTCCGCATGGCTCCGGAGGGCGCAGGCGGAGACCGGCCGGGCGCGGGACGCGTCGGCCGAGGCCGTCCGGTGGAGCCGGACGCCGCTACGCGTCTTCGGACACCGGGCGCGCGTCCGGCGTGGACGCCGTTCCCGTGGCGCGGCCGACACCCACGGCCGGAGCGAGGAAGATCGCCACGGTGACGGCTGCGAGGACGACGGTCATGGCGGCGCGCAGGCCGTAGTGGTCACCGAGGAAGCCCAGGCCGGGCGGCCCGACGAGGAAGGCCACGTACCCGATCATCGCCACGAGGCTGACGCGGGCGGCGGAGTCGGGTCCGGAGTCGCCTGCGGCCGAGAGGGCGAGCGGAAATCCGAGCGATGCTCCCAGTCCCCACAGGACCACCGCCACCCCGGCGAGCAGGGGATTGTCCGCGAAGACGACGACGGCCAGCCCGAGCGCCGCGGACATCGCGCTGGCGCGGACGACCGGAGCGCGGCCGAAGCGGTCGATGAAGAAGCCGCCACCGAAGCGGCCGAGGGTCATGGCTGCCGCGAAGCCGGCGTAGACGGCCGATCCGAGGGCGGGGTCCATGGCGTGCCCGTCGACCATCAGCAACGGCAGCCAGTCGTTGGCCGCGCCCTCCGCCAGGGCCATGGTCAGCACGATCCCGCCGATGAGCAGCAGGCGGCGGTCCTTGTGGACGGCCGGACGCGGCGCTCCCGTCCGGCCGCCGGCCCGCCCGGTGCCGCGGGTCCGGCCGACACCGTGCGGGATGGCCCGCAGGGCGTAGGCGAACATCGAGGCGGTGACCAGGGCGACGGCTCCCAGGTGCCAGTGGGCGGGGAAGCCGACCGCGGTGCACAGGATGCCGAGCGACGCGCCCACCACGGTTCCGAGGCTGAAGAAACCGTGCAGGGTGGGCAGGATCGTGCGGCCGGCCATGCGTTCCACCTCGGCCCCGTCCACGTTGACCGCGACCTCACCGCCTCCCATGCCGGCGCCGAAGACGAAGAGCCCCGCGGTGACGACGGGCGCGGAGGACCACAGGGCCCCGCAGCCGATCACGGCCATGCTGAGGACGACGAGCGCGGTCCCCGCGCCCATGACCGGCCGGGTGCCGAACCGGGCGACCAGCGCTCCCGAGCCGAGGACCCCGAGCATGGAGCCGACCGACAGGCCGAACAGTACGACGCCCATCTGCGCGGTGGACGCCCCCAGCTGGTCGCGGATGTCGGGGGTGCGGGTCACCCAGGAGGAGATCGACAGGCCGGGCATGAAGAAGAAGAGGAACAACGCGGTGCGGCGTCGGCGGGTGGCCAGGTCCATCACTACGGGCTCTATCCAGACATGGGGCGGCGACCGGCGGCGCGCGGCGCTCCGGACAGTGTGTACAAACGTACATGCCCAGGGGAAGAGCGGGGTGGGCCACCCCGGCGCGAGCGCACGGACCGGGGCCGCCCCTGCGGGAGGGGTCCGGCCCCACGGGCCCGGAAGACGTCGACGAGGAGACGGACCGCCGAGGAGGCCGGGCGCCGGACCACCGGAGTGGCCCGGCGCCCCGGGGCCCCGGACCTCTCCGGATCATCCGCCCGCGGAACCGCCCCGGAAGGCCGCGAGGATCTCCTCGGCGGCGAGCGTGGCGGTCACTTCGCCCGCGCGGACCCGCCGTTCCAGCTCAGGCGCCCGTGCCCGTACCTCCGGGTGGGAACGCAGGCTCTCCAGCAGCTCGTCCCGGACCATCGTCCAGGTCCAGTCCACCTGCTGCTCGCTCCGCTTGGCCGCCAGGCGCCCCGTGGAGTCCAGCAGGGTGCGGTGCTGCTCCAGGCTCTGCCAGACCGAGTCGAGGCCGGTCGCCTCACGGGCGCTGCAGGTGAGGACCGGCGGCGTCCACGCGGCGTCGGCGGGGTGCATCAGCCGCAGTGCGCCCGCCAGTTCGCGCGCGGCCGACCTTGCCTCGCGCTCGTGCGGGCCGTCCGCCTTGTTCACCGTGATGACGTCCGCCAGCTCCAGGACGCCCTTCTTGATGCCCTGGAGCTGGTCCCCCGTACGCGCCAGGGTGAGCAGCAGGAAGGTGTCGACCATGCGGGCGACGGCGGTCTCCGACTGGCCGACGCCCACCGTCTCCACGAGCACGACGTCGTAACCCGCCGCCTCCATGACCACCATGGACTCACGGGTCGCCTTCGCCACCCCGCCCAGCGTGCCGGCCGAGGGAGACGGGCGGACGAACGCGTGCGGATCCACGGAGAGCCGCTCCATCCGGGTCTTGTCGCCCAGGATGGAGCCGCCCGTACGGGTGGACGACGGGTCCACGGCGAGCACCGCGACCCGGTGCCCCAGTCCCGTCAGCAAGGTGCCGAGCGCGTCGATGAAGGTCGACTTGCCGACCCCGGGCACGCCGCTGATCCCGATCCGCCGGGCCCGGCCGGCGTGCGGCAGCAGCCTGCTCAGCAACTCCTGCGCGAGGGCCCGGTGGTCGGGGCGGGAGGACTCGACGAGGGTGATGGCGCGCGCGACGAACGCGCGCTTCCCGTCGAGCACCCCCTTCGCATAACTCTCGATGTCGATCGTCGGGGCCATCGGGTCAGCGGCTCACAGCTCGTGGCCGAGCGCCGCACCGAGCCGCCGCACCAGATCGTGAGCGGCGTCCGGGATGACGGTGCCGGGCGGGAAGACCGCCGCCGCACCCGCCCCGTGCAGCGCCTCGACGTCCTGCGGCGGGATCACCCCGCCCACCACGATCATGATGTCCTCGCGCCCCTCGGCCGCCAGCTCCTCCCGCAACGCCGGGACGAGCGTGAGGTGACCGGCGGCCAGCGACGAGACGCCCACGATGTGCACGTCCGCCTCGACCGCCTGCCGCGCCACCTCGGCGGGCGTCTGGAACAGCGGGCCGACGTCCACGTCGAAGCCCAGGTCGGCGAAGGCCGAGGCGATCACCTTCTGACCACGGTCGTGGCCGTCCTGGCCCATCTTCGCCACCAGGATGCGCGGACGGCGGCCCTCCGCCTCTTCGAAGGCGTCGACCAGTGCGCGGGTGCGGTCCACCGACGGGGACTCTCCTGCCTCTTTGCGGTACACCCCGGAGATCGTACGGATCTGCCCGGCGTGCCGGCCGTACACCTTCTCCAGCGCGTCCGAGATCTCGCCCACGGTGGCCATGGCACGGGCCGCGTCCACCGCCAGCGCCAGCAGATTGCCCTCCAGGTCGGGGCCGGGGGAGCGGCCGGCGGCCTCGGTCAGCGCGCGCAGCGCCCCCTGGCACGCGGTCTCGTCCCGGTCCTCCCGCAGCCGCCGCAGCTTTTCGATCTGCTGGGTGCGCACGGAGGAGTTGTCGACCGAGCGGACGTCGATCCTCTCGTCCGTCTCCACGCGGTACTTGTTGACGCCGATGACGGGCTGGCGGCCCGAGTCGATGCGGGCCTGGGTCCGGGCGGCGGCCTCCTCGATCCTCAGCTTGGGAATGCCTGCGTCGATGGCCTTCGCCATGCCCCCGGCCGCCTCCACCTCCTCGATGTGCTGCCAGGCCCGTCGCGCCAGGTCGTGGGTGAGCTTCTCCACGTACGCGCTGCCGCCCCACGGGTCGATGACCCGACCGGTCCCGGACTCCTGCTGGAGGAGGAGCTGTGTGTTGCGGGCGATGCGCGCCGAGAAGTCGGTGGGCAGCGCCAGCGCCTCGTCCAGCGCGTTGGTGTGCAGCGACTGCGTGTGTCCCTGGGTGGCGGCCATCGCCTCCACGCAGGTACGGGTGACGTTGTTGAAGACGTCCTGTGCGGTCAGCGACCACCCCGAGGTCTGCGAATGGGTGCGCAGCGAGAGGGACTTGGGGTTCTTCGGCTCGAACTCCTTGACCAGCTTGGCCCAGAGCAGCCGGGCCGCCCGGAGCTTCGCGATCTCCATGAAGAAGTTCATGCCGATCGCCCAGAAGAACGACAGCCGTGGTGCGAACGCGTCCACGTCCAGACCGGCCTCGCGGCCGGCCCGCAGGTACTCCACCCCGTCCGCGAGGGTGTACGCCAGCTCCAGGTCGGCCGTCGCCCCGGCCTCCTGGATGTGGTAGCCGGAGATGGAGATGGAGTTGTAGCGCGGCATCCTGCGCGAGGTGTACGCGAAGATGTCCGAGATGATCCGCATGGAGGGGCCCGGCGGATAGATGTAGGTGTTGCGGACCATGAACTCCTTGAGGATGTCGTTCTGGATGGTCCCCGCCAGCTTCTCGGGCGGTACGCCCTGTTCCTCGGCGGCCACGATGTACAGCGCCAGTACGGGCAGCACCGCGCCGTTCATCGTCATCGACACCGACATCCGGTCGAGCGGGATGCCGTCGAAGAGCCGGCGCATGTCGAGGATCGAGTCGATCGCCACGCCCGCCATGCCGACGTCACCGCTCACCCGGGGGTGGTCGCTGTCGTACCCCCGGTGGGTGGGCAGGTCGAAGGCGACGGAGAGCCCTTTCTGACCGGCCGCCAGGTTGCGCCGGTAGAACGCGTTGGACTCCTCGGCCGTGGAGAACCCGGCGTACTGACGGATCGTCCAGGGCTGGTTGACGTACATCGTCGGATAGGGGCCGCGCAGGTACGGGGCGATACCCGGGAAGGTGTCGAGGAAGTCGACGCCCTCCAGGTCGCTCTCGGTGTAGAGCGGCTTGACGGTGATGCCTTCGGGGGTCTCCCACAGCAGGTCGTCGACCGAACTGCCGGTCGACTCCTTCACCGCCGCCCGCCACCGGTCTGCCGACGGCGCCGGGGGAGCCTCCCCGTCGAGCGGGAGGGTGGAGAAGTCCGGCACGGGACTCGCGGGGGCCCCGGTCGTGTCGGGGGTCTCGGGGTTCTGCATCACGCCACTCCCAGCCGGTCGAGTTCGAAGGAGAGCACGGTGACGGCGTCGCAGCCGGCGAAGACGTGACCGTCGACACCGTCCACCGTGCCGGGACGGCCGGCGACCAGCACCCGGCCGGCTCCGGCGGCCACGAGCGCCTCGGCCACCTCGGCCGCCTCCTGCTCGTAGACCGCGTCCGAGGAACAGAGGCACGCGAGCCGGGCGCCGGACGCGGCGAAGGCGTCGGCGACCGTCACGGCGTCCACCGTGACCGGGCGGTGGACCGTCTCGATGCCGCCCGCCTGGAAGAGGTTCGCCGCGAAGGAGACCCGGGCGGTGTGCGTCGCGGCCGGGCCGAGAGCGGCCAGGAAGACCTTCGGGCGGGCGCCCGTCGCGGCCAGGTGGGCGTCCGACCGGCTGCGCAGCGCCTCGAAGGCCTCGTCGCGGCGGACCTTCGGCAGCCCGCCGGCCGGAGCCCGCGTGCCCGGTACCGGCTCGCGCTCCAGCGGCCGTTCGTCCAGATGGGGGAACTCGCTGACGCCCGTCACCGGTTCCTCGCGGCGCGCGAGGCCGCGGGAGCGCTTCTCCCAGGTGGCGGCGAGCCGCTCGGCGACCAGGCCCGAGGCGGTGGCGGCCTGCTGACCACCCGCCCGCTCGATCTCCTGGAAGAAGGCCCAGGCCGAGACCGCCAGCTCCTCGGTGAGCCGCTCCACGTACCAGGAGCCACCGGCGGGGTCGACGACCCGGGCCAGGTGGGACTCCTCCATCAGGATGGTGGAGGTGTTCCGGGCGATCCGCCGGGCGAAGGCGTCGGAGAGCCCCAGTGCCTCGTCGAACGGAAGGACGGTCACCGCGTCGGCGCCGCCGACGCCGGCACCCAGGCAGGCCAGCGTGGTGCGGAGCATGTTCACCCACGGGTCGCGCCGCGTCATCATCACCGACGAGGTCACCGCGTGCTGCCGCTGGGCACCCGCGCCGGGCGCGCCGCACGCCTGCGCGACACGCGCCCACAGCCGGCGGGCGGCCCGCAGCTTGGCGATCGTCAGGAACTGGTCGGCGGTCGCCGCGTAACGGAACTCCAGCTGGGCGCAGGCCGCTTCGACGGACACCCCGGCAGCGGTCAGCGCCCGCAGGTACGCCACGCCGGTGGCGAGCGAGAGGCCGAGTTCCTGAGCGGCCCCCCCACCGGCCTCGTGGTACGGCAGCGCGTCCACGCTCAGCGCCCGCAGCCCCGGGTACCGGGCCGCGCACCTCGCGGCCCAGTCGACGGCGGTGGTGAGGTCGGGCGTGGCGCCCGTACGGGCGGACCGGCCCAGCGGATCGATGCCGAGGCCGCCGCGGACGGCTTCCGGGGCGACGCCCCGCTCCCCGTACAGCCGCACCAGCTCCGCCGCCGCGGCCCCCGCGTCGTCGCCGGCGTCGAGGACGAGCGGGGCGAGATCGAGGAGGACCCCGTCGAGCGCCCGCTCCAGCCCGGCGACCGGTACACCGCCCGGGCCGCCGACACCGAGCCACAGCGAGGTGACGCCGTTCTCCAGATCGGCGAGCAGGGCGTCGTTGAGCCGGGCCGGATCGGCGATCAGGTGGCGCTGCCGTACGTCCCAGCCCCCCGCCGCGTTCCCGGCGGGGCCGCCGCCCCTCGTGAAGGGCGCGAACCCGGGCAGGCCGGCCGGGGGCGCGCTGTCGCGGGAGGTGTACAGGGGACGGGTGGTGAGCCCGTCCTCCAGCGTCGTGGACAGGGCTTCCAGAGCGGCCTCACCCGTGACGTCCTTGCCCGACTTCCGCAGCACGCCCTCGACGAGGGTCTGCCACTGGCCGGGGGAGGCGTCAGCGAATTCGGCGGCCAGGGGGAGCCCATCAGCAGGCAGGACCGTCATGCCCAGATGCTAGGACAGTCCGGTGGAGCGCCAGCAGAGGGAGCCGATGTGACCTATCCCTCTCCGGTGCGCGTCCGTGTTCTCACGCAGCGTGTCGGGCCGGGTTCCCGGCGAGGACCGCTGTCCCGTGGCGGTGCGCGTCGGCGTGCCGGACCCGGATTTCCCGCCGAGGCGAACATGTCGGGAGAGCGCCCCGCATGGCGGCACGGACGGTCCCGGAGTGGCGGATCGTGTCGGACGGAGCCGAGGCGTCGGCTCCGTCCGCCGGCCGGTTCACGGCGGCGCCCATCGGCTCCGCCGCGGTGTTCCGCCCACCGGCACACCGGCACCTTCCGTTGTCGAATCATCTCCGCCGTGCGACGTTGATACGGGAATGCGTAGAACGTCGGGAAAGAGGCAGCTCATCGTGCAGACCGCCCGGGCCGTCCCGGCCACCACCGTCGTCAATCTGCGGGATCTGGGCGGCATCGCCCTCGGCCGCGGCCAGCGGGTGCGGCAGGGGATCCTCCTGCGTGCGGGCCAGCTGAGCGAACTGGACCCGGAACACGACATGGCGGTCGCCGCGCTCGGTGTCCGTACCGTCGTCGACCTGCGCACCGCCGACGAGCGTCACTGGGCCCCCGACCGGCTGCCACCCCGAGCCAGGCTCTTCGTCGCCGACGTGCTGGGCGGCAATCCGGGAGTCGCCCCGGCCCGGCTCCGAGCCCTGCTCGCCGATCCGGCGGCGGCGGAAGCCGCCCTGGGCGGCGGAAGGGCCGAAGAGGTGTTCGCCCAGACCTACCGTCAGATGGTCCTCTCTCCGGGCGCGGCGGCCGCCTACCGCGCCTTCCTGGAGACGGCCGCGGACACGGCGGCCCGGCCGGTGCTCTTCCACTGCACGGCGGGGAAGGACCGCACCGGGTGGGCCACCGCGGTCCTGCTGATGATCCTGGGCGCGTCCCGGGAGACCGTACGGGCCGAGTTCCTCGCGGTGAATCCCGCCGTACGCCTCGCCTTCGCCCCCTCCGTGCAGCGCTTCCTGGACGCGGGCGGCGACCCGGCGATCGCGTCCGCCGTCATCGAGGCGCGGCCGCGTTACCTCGAGGTGGCGCTGGACGCCATGGAGGAGCGCTGGGGAGGGCTCGACGGCTACGTACGCAGCGGGCTGAGGCTGCCGGAGCCGGTGGTGCTGCGTCTGCGCGAGGAGCTGACCGCCCCCGTCGGCGTACCGGTGTAGCAACGGGCCCGGGGCGTGGCCGGCCACAGGGCGCGACCGGACGCGTCGACGCCGGCCGTTCCCTCCGGCGCACGCGGGAGCGGCCGGGAGGCACGTGGACGAGGTGTCCGCGTGCCTCCCGGCCGCTCGTGGCGCGAGGCGCCGGAGGTCAGACCGCCAGCAGGCGGTCGGTGAGGTCGCGGTACTGCTGGAGCACGATCCTCAGCTGCTCCGTCCGCTCACCGGTCCGCTCGCCCTTGCCGTCCGTACCCTCCTCCGAGCGCAGCGCGGAGCTCCGCTCGGCGAGCGCCTTGACCAGGCTCTCGGTGACCGCGTCGAAGGTGGCTCCCGCCTCCCGGACCGCGCGCTGCGGGTCCTCGACGAAGTCGCTGACCGCGTGCCGCATCCGCTGCTCCAGCTCGTCGTGGCCGGCGCCCGCGAGCAGGGCCCCGTCACGGTCGTGCCCGGGCGTGGAGGTGGCGGAGGAGTCGCGGCGCGTTCCGGTACCGGCCGAACCGCTGCGGTCCGTGCCCCTCGTCGCGCCGACGGCGCCGGTACGGTCGGCGTTCGCCGTCGCCGAGCGGTCGTCGTGCGCCGAGTCGGTCCTGGCGTCCGTGGCCGTGCGGGTTCCGGTGTTCGTGCTCGTCGCCGTCGCCGTCGTCGTACGGTCCGTACGGTCGGCGCGGTCCGTACCGGGGTCACGGTCGGTACCGAGGTCACGGTCGGTACCGCGGGTGGGGCCGGCACTGGTCGTGGCGGTCTCCGGCACCGTGGTCTTCCGGCCGGTGGTCTCCCGCCCGGTCGTCTCGCGGACCGGGGCCTTCACCCCGTCGGCCGAAGCGGACCCGTCGGTCCCGGGGGTGTGTACCGGCTCGGGGCCGGCGGCGCTCTTCGGGCCCGTGGCCGTGGTGGAGCGCTCGGCGGCCGCCGCCGTGCGCGTCTCGTCGTCCGTGCGGCGGGCGTCTGCCGCCTCGTCGGTCCGCTCGCCGTTCGTGGAGGATCCAAAAGTCATGACGTCACACTTCCCTTCGCGTGGTGCTGCTTGTCCGTACCGGTCCGGTTCTGGCCGGACGACGCCGTCGTCCGGTCGCCCAGCAGCTCGTCGAAGAGTGCGCGGGCCTCGACGAGGTCCTTGCGCAGTTCCTCGGTGCCGCCGGAGCTGTCGCGCGCCGTGTGCACCCGGCGGTAGGCGTCGACGTGTGCGGGGTGGTGGACCGACAGGGCTTCCGCCCGGTCCTCCACGCTGCCCGACTCCGGGAAGCCGCGGTCCCGGGAAAGCCGGGTGAGCAGGTCACCGGCTTCGGCGACCGCCTCCTCGGGAGCGTCGACGAACCGCTCCTGCACCCGGGTCCAGCGGGCGGTGTACTGCTCCCGGGCCTCGGCCGACAGCGGCTGAGCGCTGATCGAACCGTGCCGCTTCACGCGCTCCCCGAGCTCCTGCTCCGCGAGCTTGGTGTCGCCCTGGTGGCGTGCGAGGACCCGGTCGTACTCGGGTCCGAAGCGGCGCTTCAGACCCGCGCCGCCGGTCGCCCGTCCACGCAGGAGGAGATAACCGGCGATCGCAGCGAGGACGACGACGCCGACGATGATCAGTACGGTCGTCATGATCGCGGCTCCCGCCGTTCGCTGTCCGACACGCAGTTCTCTCGCACGGTGGTCAACTCCTCCCGGTCCGGGCGCCGGCCGGTTGATCCGGCCGAGCGGGGTGCGTGAACTCGTGTACCCCCGACCGGCGGTTCGAGACAGCACCGTTTCGACACGTGCGCTCGGTATCGTGGAAAGGACGTGGACGGAGTACGGAAAGAGGTGTGTGCCGTGACCGAACGCAAGCCCCCGTCGGTCCCCTTCGAGTCCTGGGTGGACCGGCAGATCAACGAGGCCGAGCAGCGCGGTGACTTCGCCTCCCTGCCCGGTTTCGGCAAACCGCTCCCCGGGCTGGAACGCGCCTACGACGAGGACTGGTGGATCAAGGACAAGATGCGGCGTGAGGGCCTGTCGGTCCTGCCGCCCGCGCTCGCCCTGCGCAAGGAGGTGGAGGACGTCCGCCGCGCGGTCGCCGGGGCGGTCTCCGAACGCCGGGTGCGGGAGCTCCTCGTGGCGGTCAACGAGAAGATCGACGAGGCCGTACGCATGCCACCGCCGGGCCCGCCGCTCACCGTCGGGCGGTTCGACGTCGAGCGGGCGGTCGAGGAGTGGCGCACGGCCCGGGCCGAAGAAGGGCGCCGGTCCGCCTGACGCGGACACGGTGGCGCCCCGGTCGCCGCGCCGCCGGTCGCGGCGGGCCACGCGGGGTATCTCCGCCTTCCCCGGACTGCAGGACCGGAGCCCGCCGGCATCCACCGGACGACGGTCCGGGCGATACTCGCCCCATGAACGCGAGCGGCGCCGACACCGGTGCGCCCCACATCAGAAGGGCTCTGGCCCGGGACGCCAAGCGTCTGACGCGCCTGGTCAGGACCTCGCGCGCGTACGAGGGCCACTGGGCGCCCATGGTCGAGGGGTACCGCGTGGGGCCCGACTACGTCGAGTCCCACCGGGTCTTCGTCGCGGTGGCCGGGACCGAAGGGCCGGTGCTCGGCTTCTACTCCCTCGTACTCGATCCGGGTGGACGCCGCGGCCTCGGTGAGCTGGACCTCATGTTCGTCTCCGACACCGCCCAGGGCCACGGGGTGGGCCGGCGGCTGGTCGAGCACCTGCGGGAGGAGGCCGCCCGGGCCGGCCTCGACGCCGTACGGGTGGTCGCCCACCCGCCTGCCGAGGGCTTCTACCGCCGCGTCGGCGCCGAACGCACCGGTACGGTCGCCGCCACGCCCCCGTACGTCATGTGGGACCGGCCCGAACTGATGCTCCCCATCGTCTGAGCCGCCTCCGCCCGGGAAGTGGTCCCGGGGTGGCCCATGAAGCGTCCAACGGCCCGTCGGCCCGCACGTGACCGCGAATCCGCACCACCGGACGGAGTGTCCGCGTCGGAGGAGTCGCTCTTCGGCGGACCGCTCCGCTACGACATGGGGTTCAGCGAGCACGACGACGCGTTCCTCCGGCTCGGTCGGCCGGGGAGTGGTCCAGGCTGTCGCCCTGGTCGCCGTCAACGCCGTTCTCGCCCGTCTGCTGGAGAGCGGTGACACCGCCGACCGGCTCCGCGCCGCCGCACCCGCGCTCGGGGTGGTGGCCCTCGCCGCGCTGGCCGGAGCGCTGTTGCGGGCCGCTTCCACCGCCGGGACGGGACGCCTCGAACCGAAGGTCGAGCGCGTCGCCACCGAGCGCTATCTCGCCCGCACCGCCGAGGTGGAGCTGGAGGCGGCCCCTACAACCCCGAGGGTGGCGCCGGGGCGCAGGGCAAAGCCGGGTTCGAGACGTGGTGCGCTGTCAAGGACCTCACGGTTACGGTCGTCGGGTCACCGTCCGGCTCGCGGAGAGAAGGTCCACGAGCGGGTGAACCTCCGCCCGGTCAAGGACGGGCGTACGAACCGTTGAGCAAGGTGCCCTGTACGGCAGGGAGAGTGAGGGCGCATGAATCAGGCCGGGATCGGAGGGCCTTCCAGTTTCCTGGGTCCGCGAGACAGCCCACGAGGCCGCCGTTCGCTCAGCTCTGCGAGGTGGCCGGGACGCGGGAGATCAAGCCCCGCCCACCACCGGCGCCCGCTCGGCGCGGTCTCCATACCGATATCGCGAATCCCGAGTGCTGCCAGGGCACGCATGTGTTCGGCGTCCCGGAGCGCCTGACCGTCGTCGCTCGGCAGCATGTTCTGCCGGTGGCTGAGCGCCAGGAGCATCACCCGGTCGTGGTCTTCGTCGTCGGCCAGGTGCAGCGAGACGCGCCGACCGCCGTCCCGCGCCGCCGAGCGCAGCAGGAGCTCGACGGCATGCTGGACCTGGTCATCCTTCGGCCGGTAGCCCCATTGGTGCAGTGCCGCGGCGACCTCCCGGCCCACGCGGGCGGCGGCGCCAGGGCTCGGGGTGACAGCCCAGTTCCGTACGGACCGCCCGCGGATCGTGACCGGAGCGGGCACAGGGGCAGTCTGCAGGTCCGGCGGTGGAGGCTGGAGGGGCCGCTTGGGCGGCGGCAGAGTCTTCGGCGGGTAGTCGGGACGGTGTGGTGACACAGCAGCCTCCCGGCGAGTACGGAGGCACCAATCGTAGGGCGGCCATCCCGGGCCAGGGCCTGCTTTGGCCAACTCGGGCGGCCCGGGCCCGGCTTGCACCAGGATGCCTGGCCACCATTCGTGAGGGCCTTTCTCCACGCACGGGTGCGCCCCTGGAGCGCGGGGAAGGGTTGGTGGTGGTCAGGGCCTGCTGCGGGCCCACCGCGTAGACGGCCGACCGGCCGGAACGCGGGGAGGAGGTATTCGTTGATCCCGGTTCCCTTCACACGGGACCATCGCCGGGTGAACGTCTCGCCCTCAATGGCGTGGGGGCCGCAGAAAGGGCTGGAGAGCCTGCCGTGTTCGTCGAGGAGGTGGACGCGGGCGCTGAGGGTCCAGTGCACTCGGCGCCAGTTGCGGAGCCGCGCGGGCGCCGTGCCCGACGAGCTCGGCGGCGGGGGAGCGGTGAAGTGGACCACCCGGACACCACGGAGCGCGCCGAGGCGGGCCCGCCACGAGGCGGTATTGGGCCAGCTCCTCGCCTCGGCCGCGCTGGCAGGCGCGGCGGACCCTCTACGAAACCCGGGGGCTCGACAGTGTCAGGAGCCTGCGAATGTGTCAGCGCCGACGACGGTCAGCAGAGCGAGCTTGTCGTGGCTGTCCGTGCCGGGTGTGGCGGTGAAAATGAGCAGGGACTGTCCCTGGTCAGGGTCGAGCAGTGTCTGACAGTACAAATCGATGCGTCCGATCTGAGGATGGACGAAGCGTTTGGCGCTGCTCCACCGCAATCCCACTTCGTGGCGGTTCCAGAGCTCAGCGAATTCCTCGTTGTGTTGCAGGGCGGCCACGAGCAGCGCGGCTGAGGACCCAGGCCCTTGCGCGGTGGCGCCGGCGCGCAGGGTGGCGACATGGACGCGGCTGTGCTGATGGTGGTCTTCGGGCAGGTAACGATGGCGGGCGAGAGGGTCGGTGAACCACCGGTAGAGGGCGCTGCGTGCCGGGCCGGTGTGGTGCGTTTCGTTGCCGAGCAGGGCTACGGCGGGCGGCGTTTGCTGCAGCGTTTCACCGACCGGGCCCACGATCTGTGCCGGGGTGTCCTGGAGCCGGTCCATGACGCGCAGCAGGCCGGGACTGATGTGTGCTTCGCGCAGGTGCCGTGTCTGGAGCCGGTGACCGCACAGCAGGAACAGGTGGTCGCGTTCGTCCGGGGTCAGGCGCAGGCCCCGGGCGATGGCCGCCGCCATCTGCTGCGACGGCTGGGAGCCGCTACCGCGTTCCAAGCGGGCCAGATAGTCGGCTGACATGTCGCACAGTTCGGCGACCTCCTCCCGGCGCAGCCCGATCGTGCGCCGTCGCATACCGCGGCGCAGCCCGACGTCCTCGGGTTGCAGGGACGCCCGGCGTCCGCGCAGGAAGTGGGCCAGACCCTCACCGTCCAGTGCCGTGTCCGCCATGTGCCCCCACCTCGTATGCCGCGTGTCTCCACCTGATTGTCCGGCAGGCGGGCGCGGGTATCCACGCCCTGCCATTCAGTGGCTGGGCAGGTCCTTCATCCGCTGGCACAGGCCCTTTGTACTGGACGACGTCAGGAAGCCGGTAAGAGATTCTCTGGAGAGTTTCACTATGGCCAAATGGACCGCGGAACGGTTGCCGAGCATGACCGGCGTGACGGTGGTGATCACCGGTGGCGGCGGGGGGATCGGCCTGGTGACCGCCCGCGAACTCGCGGGAGCCGGCGCCCACGTGGTGCTGGCCGTGCGCAACGTCGACAAGGCGCGCCGCGCAGTGGCCGGTATGCGCGGAGATTTCGATGTCCGCCACCTCGATGTCGCCGACCTGGACTCGGTACACGCGTTCGCGGCGTCGTACACGGGCGCCCTCGACGTTCTGGTCAACAACGCGGGGGTGATGGACATCCCGGCGGCGCGGACCGCGCAGGGCCTGGACGTTCAGACCGCGACGAACTATTTCGGGCCGTTCGTGCTCACCAGCCTGCTGCTGCCCCGGCTGACCGACCGCGTGGTGACGGTCTCCAGCCAGCTGCACCGCTTTGGCAGGATCGACCTCGAGGACCTCGACTGGCGTATCCGCAAGTACAACGGGCTGGCCGTCTACGAGGCGTCCAAGCTCGCCGTGGTGCTGTTCTCGCTGGAGCTGCAGCGCCGCCTGACCGCCTCGGGCAGCCATGTCCGCTCGGTGATCGCTCACCCGGGCGTCGCACGGACCGGACTGGTGACGCACTCGCCGCTGAGATTCGTCAACCGGCTCCCGTTCCTTGTCCAGGACGTGGAGCACGGAGCGCTGCCGCTCCTGTACGCGGCCACGCAAGACGTTCCCCGTAACGCCTACGTCGGTCCGGACGGGTTGTTCGGCTTCACGGGCTCCCCACTGGTCCGCAAGCCCGGCCGGGCCGGCCTGGACAAGGCCGTCGCCGAGAAGCTCTGGCAGGCAACCGCCGCTCTCACCGGAACCAGCGTCTGAGCCGCCCCGGCTCCGGCAGGGGCCCAGAGCGGGACATCTCCGGTGCAGGACTGCGGGTCGTGCGGCAAATCGCCGAGTCCGGCAGCTTCACCGCACCAGCCACGCAGCTTGGCTACACCCGGTCGGCTGTCTCACGCCAGGCAGCCTCCCTCGAAGGAAGCGCGGGCGCCGTCCTGTTCGAACGCGACCCCGACAGAGTGCGCTTCACACCCGCGGGTCCGACCCTGCTGTTCCCCTCTGCATGAGCACTGTCTGGTCGCCAACCGGGGGCAGCGCCCTGACGGCTCCTGGTACGCGCTGGACACGGTATGCCTGTACCAGCATGTCGTGGCGGCCGGGACGCTCTACACCCTCCAGATGACGACCGAGGTGTGCGAAGAGCTCGGGCCGGCGACGGTGCCCCGGGAGATGACGCCGGGCCTTCGCCCGTTGATGGAGACAGCCGGGGTCGACCAGAAGCGTATCGACCGGTCGGCCACCCGCCGCCGGCGGATCGAGGACGTCCTGGAGGGCATTACCGACGACTACGTGAAGAAGCATGGCCGGCTGCCGGGCGAGCGCGCCCGCCACGGTCTGGCGTGGTGGGCGGCGCACGAGACCCGCCCGGAGAAGAAGACTCTCCGCGCCCGATGGATCTGCTGGTCGCGTGGCGGCTGGTCTCCGCGCTCCTGAAGTTCGGGCAGCGGACGGTCGACGGGCTCCCTTCAACGGTGCCAGGCGGCCGGGAAGTTGATCCGGTCCGGGGTGAGGCCGCGCGTGGACACCGCGCTCGCCATCGTCGACGTCGCCGCGGTCGTCTTCACCGTGCGCAACATCTTCGCCCGCCGCCACGTCCTGGCCGAAGCGCGCCGGCCCCTGATGGAGACCCTGCGCGGCCGCGCGTACGTGCCCGGCATCGACAGCTACATCGCCGACCGCGCCTTTGTCATACAGGCGGCGTTGGGGATGCCGAGGTAAGCGCTCCCGATCACGTCATGCGGTACGGCTTGGGCATGTTCCTTCTCCTTCAGTCGTGGGAGGCCAGAGGCGGGGCGAGGGGGACCCGTCCGCCACGGGCTTCGCGCGCCGCAGTCGCCGGATCGGGGCCGTGGCGATAAGTGCCGCCGCGCACCCGGTGCTGATCAGGGCTGCGAGCAGCAGTAGCTCATGGATGCCCACGAGCGAGCTGGCCGGGCCAGCGATCACCTGGCCGAGCGGGACGGCGAGGATCGATCCCGCGATCTCGTACGCGGAGACCCGGTTGAGGCGGTCCTCGGGGATCTGGGTCTGCACGGTAGTCGCCCACTGCACGCCCCAGAACGCCCAGCCGCTCCCGCTGACCGCGTACCCGAGGAGCAGCACCGGCAGTCCGAGGTCCGGGGCGAGGCCTGCGGACAGCGGCATCATCGGGAACAGGAACATCGCGACCGCCCCGCCGAACAGCGGCCGCGCCGGACGGATCCGGATGGCGGCCAGGCCGCCGAGCACGCACCCGGCGCCGAACGCGCCCTCCGCGTAACCGAACGCGGCGACCCCATGCGCCCCGGTGACCGAGGCCGCGCCGAGCGGCACGATCGGGCCCCAGACGAAGACGCCGAGCACCCACCAGATCAGGACGACCGCCCACAGCCAGGACCGGGACCGGAATTCGTACCAGCCGGTCTTCAGATTCTCAAGGGTGGAGGCAGAACGGTCGATCTCGTAGGCGCCCAGGCGTAGCGCGAGCAGACTCAGCCCGCTGGCCGCGAAGGTGCCCGCGGTCACCGCAAAGGCCAGGGCCGGGGAGGCCGCCGCGACGAGGAGTCCGGCGAGCGCGGGCCCTGCCATGGTGGAGATGCCCTGGGCGACCCGCAGTACGCCGTTGGCACTCTGCGGATCGGCGGCGACCTTCGGTACCAGCCCATTCACCCCCGGCTGGAACATTGCGGTGGCGAGGCCGCCGAGAGCCGTCACGCAGATGATGAACCACAGCTCAGGCCGCCCGATCGCGAAGGCGAAGGCCGTCGCACCGATCAGGGCGCACCGCACAGCGTCCGCCGCGATCATCAGCGGCCGCGGGTGGACCTGGTCTGCCAGGACACCGCCGAACACCACGAAGAGCGCGAACGCCCCCATCCAGGCGCCCAGGGCGTACCCGACGGCGCTCACCCCGTACCCGAACGTCAGCATCGCCACCGAGAGGGCGACGGGCAGCATCGCGTCGCCGAGCAGCGAGGCGATGCGGGCCGTGAAGTAGAGCGTGAAGTTGCGGGTCCACAGCGGCGGGCGGAACGAAGGCACAGCGGATGCGGGCGTGGGGGCGGAGGCGGAGTCGGTCATCTCAAAGCTCCACTCGTACGCCGTACGTCTTCAGCCAGTCGCCTAGCTGCAGCGCGGTCTCCAGGACCGGCCGGCCAACCCCGTCCAGGGCCGCTCCGTGCCGCAGGCCGTCCGAGAGCAGTGGCAGAACGGGGCTGTCCCCGGCGCGTACGACGGCGGTGAGACGCTCCCGGAGGACACGGTCGTAGGTCTCGTCCCGCAGGTTCGGGTAGGGGGTCTTGACGCGCATCGCGACCTGCTCCGGCAGTATGTCGCGGACGGCGGCGCGCAGCACGCTCTTCTCTCGGCCGTCGTGCGACTTCATCGACCAGGGGATGTCGAAGGCGTACGCGAGCAGACGCGGGTCGGCGAACGGCACCCGGATGTCCAGGCCCGCGGCCATACCGAGCCGGTCGAGCCGGTCGAAGAGCACCCGCGCGTGCCGGGTGAGGGCGAGGTAGGTGACCTCCCGGTGCCGCGCCTCGGCGGGATCGGCGACGGCCTCGCGCACTCCCAGCTCGGCGATCGCGTCGCGATGGCAGTCCTGCTCATACGCGGCGAGGTCCAGCTTCGCCAGCAGCCCGGCGTCGAAGACGGTGGCCATGCCGTTGAAGCGGCTGCGGCCCTCCGCGACCCACGGGAATGTGTCGGTGTGCACCCAGCGGTCGAAGCGCTGCCAGTTGTAGCCGCCGAACACGTCGTCCCCCAGTTCACCGGAGAGAGCGACGGGAGCGTGCCGGCGGGCGGCGCGAAACAGGCTGAGCAGCGAGGCGTACTGATCGCCCTTGTTGATCGGGATGTCATACGCGGCCAGGACGTCCGTGCGTAGCCGCGGGTCGAGGAGGTCGAGGCCCGCAAGGGAGATCTCGTGGTGATCGGTCCCGGCGTGCTCGGCCATCACGCGCGCGTAGAGGTGGTCGTCATTGCCCGACGTGCCGTCCGCACCTTGGTCGTTGACAGCGAGGGTGCGGACCGGCCCAGTTCCGAGCCCGCTTGCCGTCCGGGCTGCGAGCGCCGTCAGCGAGCTGGAGTCCAGGCCGCCGGAAAGCAGCGATGCGGGCGGTTCGCCGCCGGGTCCGAACTGCTCCGAGATCACCGTCTCCAAGAGCTCCCGCACGGTTGTAACGGTCTTGTCCAGGCCATCCGTGTGCTCCCCGGCCCGCAGTGCCCAGTACGTCCGTTCACTCGGCCGGTGCTCCCGCCCGACCCGCACCACACACCCGGGCCGTACCTCGCGCATCCCCCGAAACATCGCGTGCCCAGGCACCCGGGCGATGGACAGGATGTCGCGGAGCCCGCCAGCGTCGACGGACGGCGTGAACAGGGGGTGCGCCAGGATCGCCTTCGGTTCCGAGCCGAACAGGACTCCCTGCTCCATCGGCGCGTAGAACAGCGGTTTCACGCCCATCCGGTCGCGTACGAGGAGCAGCTCCTCGCGGCGCTCGTCCCAGAGGGCGAAGGCGTACGAGCCCTCGATCCGCTCGACGCACTCCTCGCCCCACTGCTCGTATGCGCGCAGTACTACCTCCGCGTCACCGCCGGAGCCGTCGTGAGTGAACTCACGTCCAAGAGAGCGGAGTTGGCCGCGCAGCGGCTGCGCGTTGCTGAGGCGCCCAGCGTATGTGACGACAGTACCGCTCCCCGCGGTGCCGTTGGTGGCCAGCGGCTGTGTGCTGGACGTGGAGGTGCTCCGGTGCCCAAGCGCGGCGTGGGCCGACCGCCAGAGCCCTTCGCCGCCCGGACCGCGCCCGGCGAGTGCCGAAGTCATGACACCTATGGGGTCGGGTGCCCCGGCGGCGTGCGCGAAGTCGACCCATCCGGTTATCGCTGACATGCAAGTGGACCTTTCAGTTTGGGAATTGAGGCTGGTCAGGATCCGGAGGCCAGGGTCTCCATCCGCTCCAGGATGACCAGGTTCTCGGGTTGCCCGGTCTGCGCTTACCAGCCGGGCGAGGCGGGTCTTCTGCCCCCGCTCACGTGCAGCAGCTCCTCGGGAAGCGCGCGATGCTGCTCAAGAGGCGGTTGCGCGCAGGCCCGGGCCGACGGTTTCGGGTGCCGCTCCACTCGGGAAGAAGCTGACCATCTCGTTGTACAGGTCCAGGGGTTGGTCGTCGGGGGAGAGCCAGTCCGTCTCGCCTTGGCGCCACTCGTAGGCACGGTGGTGCGCGGCGATCTCCTCGATGAACTCGGCGGCCAGCCGTGACGCCTCGAACAGGTCTTGGTCGGTGGTCTGAGAACTGGCTGCGACGATCAGGCCCCGGACTTCCGCCGAGTGGCCGTAGCGGAAGGCGCCGGTACCGAGCAGATGCGGATCGGTGTGGACGGACGATCCATTGTTGTGGCCTGTGCGCCTATGGGCAGCGGCCTTAGCGGCTGCTTTCGGGAGGAATCCGCGCGCTTGGTCTCCCACGGTGACGGCTCCCAGCACTGAGGAGGCGGCATCCGTCTGCACGTCGAGCGTCGGGTCGAGGATGACGAATCCCATGGCCGGCCGAGGGTAGGGCCCGCGCGGGGCCTCACCCGGGGCGGCGGTGCGGCTCCGGAGGATGCTTTTGGCCCGGCGGCGTCCCAGGGATGCCAGCACCTCGGTGAGCTCGGCGTCGGTGAGCATGTACGCGTAAGGATTGCGGTGTACGGCCGCCTGTACGTGCAGGGTGTCATTCATGTGCTTCTCCGTAGCTGGGGCGTACGTGGAGCAAATACAGGGCCACGAGGACAGTGAGCGCGCTGCGCGAGTACGGCGTGACGGCGCGATCGATACCGGGCGATTCGCCCCCACGCCGCCTCTTCCAGCGAGCCCGATGCTCAGTTTGTGTCACCTGAGAGAACGCGAAGGGCGAGCCTTCTCGCCGGCGCGCGCCTGTTTTTGAGGGCGCATCGACGCCAATGTCGGCGACACGGGGCGGCGGTCCTGCGAGGCCCTGGAAGGATCATCAACGCTGCAACGGCATCTGCCAAGAGAGGAATTTCAGCCGCCACCCGAAAAGATCATGCCGTTCCGGTTGATTGGTTGCCCCAGTCACCTTGCTGGGCTGGGGATGTATCGACATCGCCGTGACCTGCGGTGATGATCTCCGCAACGCGTCGGGGAGTCGCTGTCCCTGGCACTCCATCCCTGGGTAAACGACCTTGACCCGCTTCCGAAGCGGCTCCTATGCTCCGATGGCCCTGCAGGTCTAGACCATGCCGAGGGTGCCTTCTCCATGTCCGCGAGTGCATTCCCCGGTGCTGCGCACCGCGCCAGAAAATTGCCGCAAATAAACGCAAGGAGTTGTTTTTCTTTGGCCACGCAGGTGGTTTCCGATGTTGCCCAGAAGTTCGCAGACGACGGTTTCGCCGTAGTGGGGGAGGTCATTTCCCCCGATGAACTGGAGGTGTACCGGGACATCTACGACCGTCTCCTGAGCGGAGAAATCGAATCCGGGGACAAGAGGTCCGATCTCGGATCTCATGTGCCGCGCAAGGAGGGAGTAGTCGAGAACATCACACAGATCATGTGGCCCTCCGCCCTCCACCCGCCGTTACGCGACCTGCCCCTCCACGCCAAAGCGCTGTCCGTGGCCCGCGAACTGATCGGCGCGGACGCTGAACTCGACTTCGACATGATGATCCACAAGGCGCCACACACCGGGGTGGCGACCCCGTGGCACCAGGACGCTGCCTACTGGGTCGACATGCCCGACCGCCGTGCCGTCTCCATCTGGGTCGCACTGGACGACACTGATCTCGACAACGGATGCATGTGGTACGTCCGGGGCTCCCACCAGCAGCCGCTGCGCCCTCATCGCCCCACCAGCGACGGCAAGAACATCGAGTGCGACTGCTCCGAGGACGAGTCAGGTGCCACTCCTGTGCCCATGCGGGCAGGCGGAGCAGCGGCGCATTCGGGGACAACGCTCCACTACTCGCGCGGCAACACCACCAACGGATTGCGCAGGGCGTACATCCTCAACTACCGACCCGCCGCGATGATCAAGCTCGAGCGGGAGCGCGGCGCAGACCACGGCCTCAACGAGAACGTGCGGCAGGTGCGCAACTCCGACGCGGCCAAGGACTGACCACAACGGCACAGCCATCCGGGCGGACGCCCGGGCAAACACCTTCCTTCCTCCTTCGGCCGGGCCGGCCGATACGCCGGCCCGGCCTCGAGTGGCCAGAAAGGCACGCCGTGAACGTCATGACGCTGACAGGCGCAGTGATGACCCACCCCCGGAGAATCGCTGCAGCCGGGGAAGTAGCAGCGAAGGACCCGAAAAGCCGCATTCAGGTGGTCACCGACCCAGACCCGACGGGCCCTCCTACCGCACTGCGGACCGCGAATCCCTCATGGAACTGCGTCGGGTCCACGGCAACGCATCACATCGTCCTCCAGGACGACGTCCTTCTCGCTGACGACTTCTTCTCTCACGTGGAAGCGGTCGCAGCCGCCGTCCCCGACGAGGCGGTCGCCTTCTACGAGGGGTGGGAAGGGAGAAACAGCGGTGTGGTGAGGCTGGGAGCACTCACCGGAGCGCAATGGGGGTATGCGATCGATGAACACGTCCCGTCGCTGGCTCTGATGCTGCCGGCCGAAGCAGCGCGAGGCTACGCGAAGTTCGCTGCGCAACACGGTGACGGGTGGCCTTATGACGTCGTCATGCAGCGCTATCTCAAGGCATTGGGAATGCGAGTCAGGATAGCCGTTCCCAGCACGGTCGACCACGACGACGTTCCGAGCCTGGCGGGAAACAGCAAGCACGGCTGGCGGCGGGCCACGTACTTCGCCGAGAAAGCCGATGCCGTCACCTCGCAGGCGTGCGCCGACTTCGACGTGGTGCCGTTCTACCAGTACGGCGAGTCCAAGTGTGCGGTGCGATACGGGGCGCGCTGGGACTACCTGGACACCGACCGCTACCTGGGACGCATTGGCCTGGCCGAACGCTGCGACAGCGGCTTCGCCGGGCTGAGCAACCCAGTTGGCGAAGGGCTGCCTGCAACGGTGCGCCGGCAGGCATGGCTCACGGCCTTCGCCACCGGCGTGGTGGTCGCGGGCCTGACACAGCAAGACCCTAACCCTGACACAGCCCGCGCCGTCATGGAGTCCCTCGGTCCCGGAGGGCTGTGCGAGGAGTACACGGACGCCGAACTCCTCCCTATGATCCCCCGGATCAGGGATCTGGCGACGAAAGCCTTCGAAGCAGGCAGAACCGCCCGCCGCGCCCAGGACGGAGCGATGCCTTCCCTTCCCGCAGACGTCGTGGTCACCGGCGGCAACCCGGCATTCGGTGAGCATCTGGTCCGTCTGCTCGGCGACGAAGGCTGCCGCTCGGTGTACGCCGAGCGGCTCGTTTCCCACCAGGAAGTGCACACCGTTGTCCATCTGGGCGACCCGCAGTGCAGCCCTCATACGGTAACAAGCACGCTCATGGCGGCCGAGAAGCTCGGCGTTCAGCGTCTGCTCCATATCAGTTCAGCAGCCGTCTACCGCAATCAAAGCACTGACGTATGCAGGGAGAACACGTTGTCCGCGCCACCTACGGACGCAGAGGCCCGTGCCTGGTGGGACGAGGAGCAAGAATATCTACATTGGGGTAAGAGGACCGGTGTCACGGTGCAGATCATGCGTCTGGCTGAGCAGGTGGGACCGCATGCACCGTTGAACGGTGTGCTCGCCACCTGGATGCTGAAAGCCTGGACGCGCCGCCCCATGGCTCTCCTCGACGGGCGACGGCACCAGCTCGTTGACCACCGCGACGTCGCCGGGGCACTCGCCGCAGTCCTCGCCTTGCCCGCCCAGTCCCCGGTGTACAACGTCGCCTCCGCCCAGTTCGACGAAATGGAACTGGCCGAGCTGGCCGCACAGACAGCCCGGCTCACTCCTTGGGAACAGGCTGCCGACGCCCCACCGCCCGCCTCCACGATGTCCACCACCCTGATCACGGACGAGACCGGCTGGGTGGCTTCGGCCGACATCCGCAGCGGAGCCAGGGCTCAAGCCCAATGGCTGGCCTGCGACACCCACGATGATCTCGCCGGTCTCGGCCTCCGCCGGTCTCGGTAGACGGCCCATGCCTGAGGAACAACCACAGCAGCTTCTCCAGCCCGACAGCACCGCACAGGCTGGGATCTTGTCCCGCCCCAACGCTGAGGCCACCACCGCGTTCACTGTAGTGATGTCCCTGACGGGATTCGCCGCGCTGGCCGTGGTGCCCATCTCGCCGACCGCTGCCCGGGACCTGGACGGCGTGCCGCTGTTTCCCATGGTGGCGGGCTGCTTCATGGCAGTGACCCTGCTCGGCGGTGGCCTGGGCGGACACTGGTCAGACCAGGCAGGGACCCCGCGCCCGCCGGCGCTCGGCATGGTCCTGTCCGTGGTGACGCTTCCGGTGCCGGCCAACAGCGTGTCGATCGGGCAACGGGCGATCGGCAGGTTCGTAGACGGTCGGGCCGCCGGTACGGTCGCAGTTTCGATGGCGACAGCGATCGGCCACTCCTACCCGGAGCACCTGCGCCTTTGCACGCTCGCCATGATGAGCACGAGCTGGGTCCTCCCTTTTTTGGCCGGGCCGCCGCCCCTGACGCTGATTACGGATCGGGACGGCCCTACCGTCATGGTCGGAGTGGCCTTCACCGCATCAGCGGTCCTGTGGGCGGCAACTTCATGAGTGCAGGGAAGAGTGCTCCAGTACGTTGCTCGGCATCGCCTGGTCATTGCCGGCGCGCCGATCACGGCGGCCTCCGTCGCGTTCACCCTCCTGGGAAGCCTCCCCGGCTGCCGCCTCTCAGCGCCGACGTGGCTATGCCCTTAGCTGCGGGCGACATGGGTTTGCTCGACTCGCACGTCACCGTCCTGTCGCTCTCCCACGGCGCACGGCCCACGGCACCCCCACGGGCACACCACCAGCGCGAGGCAGACGAACAAGAACCTGGGGCAGGTCGTCGTGCTGGCCCTGGCCTCCACCGTCCTCAGCAACTGAGTCAGCTCAACCCCATTCACTCGAAAGGCAGCAACCTGTGCGCAGCGATCTTGTCGTTATTGGCCTCGGATACGTAGGCCTGCCTCTGGCCGTGGAAGCAAGCCGCTCCGGCCTGACCGTTGTCGGCCTGGACCGTGACGCACCTACCGTCGCGCAGCTCAACAGCGGCGTCTCGCACATCGACGACGTCGACGACACCGCCGTTCAAGCCATGCTGTCACAAGGCTTCGCGGCAACGACCGACGAAAGCGTTATCGCCGGCGCCCACACCGTCGTGATCTGTGTGCCAACCCCGCTCTCAACGCACGGTGGACCGGATCTGTCCATGGTCGAAAGCGCATGCGCGACGATCAGCCGCCACTTACATGCCGCCACACTGGTCGTACTGGAGTCCACCACCTATCCCGGAACAACCGATGAGGTGGTCAAACCCATCCTCGAACAATCAGGCCTCACCGCGGGAACTGACTTCCACCTGGCCTTCTCACCGGAACGGGTCGACCCCGGAAACAAGATTTTCGGCATCCGCAACACCCCCAAGGTCGTCGGAGGCTATACCCCCGCCTGCACCGCCGCCGTTGCCGCCTTCTACGGGAAGTTCATCGACCAAGTCGTCCAGGCTGCGGGAACGCGCGAAGCCGAAATGGCTAAGCTCATCGAGAACACTTACCGGCACGTCAACATCGCTCTGGTCAACGAAATGGCGATTTTCTGCCACGAACTCGGTATCAACTTGTGGGACTCCATCTCCTGCGCCGCCACCAAACCCTTCGGCTACCAGGCGTTCCACCCCGGACCTGGCGTAGGTGGGCACTGTATTCCCATCGACCCGAACTACCTTGCTCACAAGGTCCGTACCCTCGGCTACCCCTTCCGCATGGTCGAGTTGGCGCAGGAGATCAACACTCGCATGCCGCGTTACGTGGTCGAGCGGGCCCAGCAACTCCTCGATCGAAACGGCAGCACACTCAGCGGTTCGCGCGTCCTGCTGCTGGGCGTCACCTACAAGGCGGATATCTCAGACCAGCGCGAAACCTCTGCCCGCGATGTCGCCCGACGGCTCCGGACCCTAGGTGCCGAGGTGGTATACCACGACCCCTACATCCACGGCTGGGAAGTCGACGGCACGCCGGTCACCGAGGATCGCGATCTGACCACCGCTTTGGAGCGAGCCGACCTCGCTATCCTCCTGCAGCAGCACACCACCTTCGACATGGATCACATCGAGACCCATGCCCCGCTGCTCCTCGACACCCGTGGCTCGGCTCGTCCGCAGCCGCACGTCGCCCGCCTGTAGCGTCGCGGTCTGCCGCAGGCGATGTCAACGAGTGCGCGGACCCTTTGAAGACACGCCCTGAACTTGCCGTGCAACGTTCGGCTGCTTCGGCATCGGTGGCCGATGCAGGTTCGCCGTGACGGGCATTCCAATGAGTTCAGAGAGCTCACCGTTCCAGTGCACGAGGTCTTCAAGGGGCCGGCTTCTGCTCGCGTCCATGTTGCCCATCCTGCTTGACCGCATGGTCACTGGGCATTGACAGCCGCCGGTCAGCTCGGAACGGGCGTGACGCGTCGGGGTGTGTGGCGACTTTGTGGTGGGCGGGTCGGTTGAACTCGTCGCCGGTGGCAATGACTCTGCTCACGTCGTGGCTGGGCGGCGATCCTCAGCCAGGTCCACCGGTCGGCCGCCTCGGAGCTGCGAAGACAGGGCTGGGTCCGTTCGAGCGTCTGCTTGAACAGGCGGAACGTGTGCTCGATGTCGAAGCGGCGGAGGAAGGACTGCCAGCAGCGGTTCACGTCGTCCGAGGTGGCGCCGGTGCCCGACCACCACAGCCAGACCGGCTTGTTGACCCCGCCGCTGGGCAGCTTCTCCACGATCAGCCGGATGACGGTGCCCTTGATGAGGGGCAGCGGGCCGTCGTGGTCGAGCCATGCGGCCCGGCGGGTCAACCGCGGGTGCGGTCGGGCCCACGCCTGCGCGGCCGCCTTCTCGTGGAGCCGGGTGTCCGTGGTCGTCACGGCCTGCTCGGTGCCCCAGGTTGCGGGATCACCAAAGACGAACTCGGCGCCGTGCTCGGGCGGCCGGCCGCCCTTGGGTGGGCCAGGCGGAAAGAAGAAGTGCGCCAAGTGCTGTCGGATCCTCGGTTCGTGAACGACCCCTCGCATGTGCCCGGCAGTGAACCCGAGCATCGCATCGAGCAGCTGTGGCGCACCCGTGGGGCTCGCCCCAAGGAGGTGAAGTACCTGCGCGCCGCTCTGTTCGGCACCGACGGACCCGCACACCATCGCCTGCGCCGCACGGTGGTCCGGGCGTTCACGGCCGGCCGCGTGACCCGGCTGCGTCCCCGCATCGAACACATCACCCACACCCTCCTCGACGCCTCCCCCGCCCACACCGGCCCGGACGGCGTCGATCTGATCCCCCGCCTCGCCTACCCTCTGCCGATCACCGTCATCTGTGAGCTCGTCGGCGTCCCCGAAGCGGAGCGCCCGCACTGGTCGCTCTGGAGCGCGGTGCTCACCGACGGCGGCACCGGTAGCACCCTGGGCGAAGCCCTCCACGCCATGAGCGCCTCGGCACACGCGATCATGGACCACCTCCGCGCCCACCCCGGCGACGACCTCCTCTCCGCACTGCCCGCCGCGCACGACGACCCACTCACCGCCACCGAAACCGTCGCCCTGATCCTCAACCTCGTCTTCGCCGGACATGCCACCACCGTCAACCTCATCGCCAACGGCATCGCGGCCCTCCTCACACCCCGACCAACTCGCCCTGCTGCGCCACGACCCCACTCTGGGGCCCAGCGCCGCCGAGGAACTGATGCGCTGGTGCGGCCCCACCCCGCGCGCCCTGCCCCGTTACGTGACCGAAGAAGTCCGTCTGAACGGATGCCTCGTCCGCAAGGGCGAGGCGGTCCTGCCGGTTCTGGCCGCCGCCGACCGCGACCCCCGCGCTCACCCCAACCCCGACCGGCTCGACATCACCCGCGCCCGCACCCGATCCGGCTCTCCGCAGGTCGGCTTCGGCCACGGCCCCCACCGCTGCATAGGCGACCACCTCGCCCTCCTGGAGGCCCAAGTGGCCTGGGAAGCGCTGTGGGACCGCTTCCCGGATCTGACCCTGGTCGTCGCGCCGGACGAGCTGGTCCGCGAGGCCCACCCCAACTCCTGGAAGCTGACCGCACTGCCCGCGCGCCTGCACCCCTGATCGGGCGACCGGCCCGAAACATACGCCCTGCCGAGCCGCGAGCCGGCAGCCGACCGCGCCATCTCCGCGCAGCCACTCACAGTGCAGGCCGTGACCGCCGACAAGAAGCAGGTGCGCCATTCGCTATGGGGACAGCGCCCCGCCGTCGGCCGGACTTGGCGCCGGTGACTGTGGCGAGTTCCCGTCCGGGCTGCGGCCAGCGGGGCCGTAGTGCCGCGGTCGCCGCCGCGAGGAGGAGTGGGGCGGAGGAGAAAGGGCCTGGACGCGCACAGGCCGGTCACACCGCGGCAGGCTGGGTGAGTGAGCCGGGGCCGAAGCGGCGGTGGGCCGCGCACGCTGCCGCTGTTCTCGGGCCGTTCTCCCCGCGCGGAGACGGCCCGAGCCTACGGTGGCGTGCTGGACGAGACGATCGAGGTCGAGCTGCACGGCGGCTCGCTGGACGGGAAGAGAGTCCCCGTGCTCCTTGATGACGACGACCCGTGGACCGCCGTTATCAGCGACCACGGCACCTGCCCCGGAGGCCGCTCCCTCTACGCCCCGGACCCGGCAGGCGTCTGGCGGTGGGTCAGGGACCTGCGCGCGGACGAGCTGTAGCACCCCCTCCTCAGGGAAACCCGAAAACGCGACAGGCGGGTCAGCCGGCCCGCCCGCAGAGCGACGAAGGTGGTCAGCGCTGGACGTTGGTCATCCCCACCCGAGGTCCTCGTCGTGCAGGCCCCACCCACGTCTCCGCAGCAGATCTCCCTCATGCTCAACACCCCAGGGTCGGTCGGAAGGCAGAAGGCTACGCCCCACCTGATGGTGTGGTGGAAGCCGTTCACCCGTCCGGTAGCTTGCGGCAGAGCTTGTCCATCGACTGCTTCACGTCCTCGAGCTGGTCGCCCGTGTCCGCAGACGCCCATCTATGCGCATCGTTCTCGAGGCGGCGTCGCCCCGCCGCCGGGAGTCGGCGGCGGGGCGAGAGGCTGAGGCTGACTCCGTTTACGGCAGGTCGCCGGTGTAGCGGTAGATCTCGGCGTTGGCGTTGACGCCCCAGACGGTGCCGTCGGCTGCGGCGCTGATGTCGGTCAGGCCGCCGGGGACGCCGTGCCACGGCGTGGCGTCGTCGTTGGTGAACCGGTAGATCTGTCCGTTGGCGTTGACGCCCCAGACATTGGAGCGGGACCCGGCGGAGATTTTGACCAGGCCGCCCGCGATCTTCTTCCAGTGGCCGGTGGTGCCTTGGTCGCCGGTGTAGCGGTAGATCTCGGCGTTGGCGTTGACGCCCCAGACGGTGCCGTCGGCTGCGGCGCTGATGTCGGTCAGGCCGCCGGGGACGCCGTGCCACGGCGTGGCGTCGTCGTTGGTGAACCGGTAGATCTGTCCGTTGGCGTTGACGCCCCAGACATTGGAGCGGGACCCGGCGGAGATTTTGACCAGGCCGCCCGCGATCTTCTTCCAGTGGCCGGTGGTGCCTTGGTCGCCGGTGTAGCGGTAGATCTCGGCGTTGGCGTTGACGCCCCAGACGGTGCCGTCGGCCGCGGCGCTGATGTCGGTCAGGCCGCCGGGGACGCCGTGCCACGGCGTGGCGTCGTCGTTCGTGAACCGGTAGATCTGCGCATTCGCGTTGACACCCCAGACGTTGGACCGCGACCCCGCCGAGATCCCCGTCAGACCGCCCGCGATCTTCTTCCAATGAGCCATGCCGACCTTGTTCCTTTCGCTCGGGCCCCGCCTTCAGGGCCGGTCGCAGACTAGGTCGCCTAAATGGGCCAATACTCGGACTGATCCCACAAGATGATCTGAAAATGAACGTTTGGCGCTGCGCGCTCCCGTTCCGCCTGACGATCGGACCGGCCAGCTGCCGGCATCTTGGCCTGATGTGCTGTCCCACCCCAGGGGGATCGACGCAGCGGTTCAGTATGTGCGGAGGCGGATTACACCATCTTCGCTGTCGACTCCGTACGGGGTTTCTGGCCCTCGGCCGTCCACAGATCACCGCGCCCGGCCCTTAAGTTGCCGTCCTCTGTCCACAGGTGAGCCGTTTTACGGTTCGAGTCCGCTTCTGGGTGTCAGGTGCCGGGACGCACACGAAAGGGCCCAGCCGTGGAACAGACGAAGTTCGACCGGCAGGTGGAGAAGGACGCCGAATCCCTCGTGTTCGGGATCGGCAGGGTGTTGGCCGGCCGGGACCTGGACGGGGTCCGTCGTACGGACGCGACGTTCTGGCGTGCGGGTACCCGGGTCCTGCCGAAGGTGGAGGGCAAGGTCCGGCGCCGCTCCTACAAGCCCGGGTGGCGCCGGTTGTCCTTCCGCGTTGTGCTGGGGACCGGTGTCGCGGAGAGTGGCTACCTGTCCACCGGGATCTGGACGCCCCCCGGGAAGCGCTGACAGAGCTGTGGGAGAACCGGGAGACGGCGCTCGCCGCGCTGGAGCCGGCCGGGACCGGCGCCGCCTCGTTCCTGGTCAGCCCCCTGGCACGCCGAGGGCCGCATGCCGTATGTGCGGGTGAAGAAGACCCGCAAGCCGCCGGCGAAGTCCGTCTTCGAAGATCCCCGGACGCCGGAGCTGGTGGCCAGGGCCAAGGAGTCCGCGCCGATCATCGCTCGGGAGCGTACGGGCCGCCGACGAGATCCACGTACTGGAGGACGGCGGGGTCGTCGAGAGCGGCACCTTCGACTCCCTGATGGCCGACGACCACCCCGGCCCGGGGACGTTCCGCACCCTGTACGGGATCCAGGCCGCCCAGTACGGGGTGACCACCGCCGCCGCCGCGGTCCCGCCGGCCCGGACACACCCCGCCGACGACCCGGTCATCGGACCCGGTGACCTCCGCGCCGACCAGGACACGAGCGACCGGACACCCCCTCCACGTCCTCCGCCGGTCCGTCGGAGTGAGCGCGCCGACAGGACCTCCACCGGTATGAACATCGCAGGATTCACCAGCGCGAGTGAAGGGAAGGCGTAGGTTCCCGACCGGCGCCGCCGCCCCGGTCGGCATGTCGATGAGGGGAGAAACCGGTGACGGACGCGCGCGACGACGGACGGCAGGAGAGCCTGGAGGAGCGGGCGGACCGGCAGTGGGGGGAACTGCTCCAAGAACTGCGCGTCGCCCAGACCGGCGTGCAGATCCTCTTCGGCTTCCTGCTCGCCGTGGTCTTCCAGCCCCGCTTCGCCCAACTGGGCGACGCCGACCAGGCCATCTACGTGGTCACGGTCATATTGGGGTCCTCCACCGCCGCCGCGCTCATCGGGCCCGTCTCCTACCACCGGCTCCTCTCCGGCCGCCGGATGAAGCCGCAGACCGTCGCCTGGGCGGCGCGGCTGACGATACTCGGGCTGGTTCTGCTCTTCTGCACCATGTGCAGCGCGCTGCTGCTCATCATGCGGGTCGCGCTCCACAACCAGCTGGCGCTCTGGCTCGTCGCCGGCATGGCGTTGTGGTTCGCCGTCTGCTGGTTCGTCTTCCCGCTCTGGGCGATCGCCCGGGACAACCGTGAGGACCGCGCAGCGGCGTCGTCCTGATCCGGCGCGTCCGCACTCCACGGAAGCCGCCGGGACCTGATCAGGTCCCGGCGGCTTCCGGGCTGATGGCATCCGTGACGCCGAACAGCGCACCGTCCGGATCGCGCACCACCGCCTCGATGCCGCCCCGGACGTCGTGGTGCGCGACGACGGAGCCGCCGGAGCGGCGCACCGCCTCCGCGGTCTCCGCGACGTCCTCCACCAGGAACTGCACCTGCCAGTGGGGACGCAGCACCGGATCGGGCGCGGCCTCCACCGCCCCCGAACTGATCCGCGCCAGCGGACGGCCCTCGCAGCGCACGATGACCTCCTCCTGTTCGTAGGAGACCTCGCAACTGCCGGGGCGGCCACTGGCCCAGTCGAGTACCTCGCCGTAGAAGATCGCGGCGTCGAACGCGTCGCGGGTGCGCAACCGCAGCCAGGCATACGAACGGTCGGCGGTCGAGGCCGACGGGGCGGGGGGCGTGAGGCGCTCCCAGAGACCGAAGACCGCTCCGTCGCGGTCGGACGCCAGTACCCCGCGTCCCGTGCCGAGCGTCAACGGCCCCACCGCCACCGTCCCGCTGCGCTCCCGGACACGGCCGGCCGCGAGGTCCGCGTCCCGCACGGAGAAGTACGGGAGCCAGGCGACGGCCGTCTGGTACGAGGACGACACCCCGCCGAGACCGGCCAGCGGCGTGCCGTCGCGGCGGGCGACGGAGTACTCGGGGCCGAGCTTGCTGGGATGGAACGTCCAGCCCAGCGCGGAGCCGTAGAAACGCTGCGCGGCGGCCAGGTCCCGGGTCAGCAGATTGACCCAGCAGGGCGCCGCAGCGCCGGTCAGCGGGGCGGCGCCGGGGGGCGTACGGGGAGCGCTTCCGGTCATGTTCACACTGCCTTCGTCCGGTCGGGCGGGCCCGCCTGCCGACTGCCGCCGGGCCAGAACCAGCGTCGGCCGACCGGACCGGTCCCGCAACACGCGGACGGCACCCTCGGCCGTCGGCCGAGGGTGCCGTCATGGGGGCGCCGCGGGTGCGCGGGGGAGTACGGCGGCGGTCCCGCCCTCATACCCCGCCGCAGGGCGGGGCGTTGGTGATGTCGAGGTGAGGAGCGGCCCCGGAGAGCGGGGCCGGAGAACCGGAGAGGAGGCCGCCCACCGCCTTCGCGGCGGCGGTCACCGGATTCGCTGCGCGAGGGCGACGAGCACGGTGACCCGGGTACGCCGGTCGGCGTCGTTCCCGCTCACCGTGCCCGCCGCCCTCGCGTCGGGTGGTTCGTCCGCGGCGCCGCCGGAGGCCCGGGGCTCGGTGCGAACCCCGTCAGTCACGGGGACGGTCGCTCTCCGGCGGAGTGGTGCCGGTGTCCTGCTCCCCGAGCTCATAGGGGGTCAGGGCGGTCCCGTCGCCGGGGAAGTGGTCGTCCGCGTGCACGTTCTCCTGCTCGATGTGCGCCCGGTGCGCCGGCGGATCGGGCTGCTCCGCGGGGGTCGGGGGCGGCAGCTCCTTGTCCCGGCGACGCATGCCGAACCAGAAGGCACCGATGATCAGGGCC
The DNA here is from genome assembly GCF_029167645.1 of Streptomyces sp. AM 2-1-1. Lineage (NCBI taxonomy): Bacteria > Bacillati > Actinomycetota > Actinomycetes > Kitasatosporales > Streptomycetaceae > Streptomyces > Streptomyces sp. AM 2-1-1. The sequence continues at coordinate 6,904,444 of NZ_CP119147.1, forward strand.
ACGAGGGCGACGGCGACGACGACGAGGCCGACACCGATCGGTCCCGCGTCGGCGAGGGTGGTGGTGGCGGCGGCGTGGGCTCCGTTTGATACGTCCATGCAAGCCGGATACCCCGAACGCCCGCAGTCAGACAGCCATTCACCTGAATACATGTTTTGTCGATACATAAGGGGAGAGGTGTTTCATATGGTGAAAATTGGCTACACGATGATGACCGAGCAGACCGGCCCGAGAGAGCTGGTGGCCGACGTCGTCGCCGCCGAGCGGGCGGGATTCGACTTCTCCGTCACTTCGGACCACTACTTCCCCTGGTTGTCCGAGCAGGGCCACGCCCCGTACGCCTGGACCGTGCTCGGCGCCGCCGCGCAGGCCACCTCCACCATCCCCCTCATGACGTACGTGACCTGCCCGACCGTGCGCTACCACCCGGCCGTCGTCGCGCAGAAGGCCGCGACGCTCCAGATCCTCTCCGAGGGACGCTTCCGCCTCGGACTCGGCTCGGGGGAGAACCTCAACGAGCACGTCACCGGGGCCGGATGGCCGCGCGCCCGGGTCCGGCTCGAGATGCTGGAGGAGGCGGTGCGGATCATCGGTGCTCTCTTCGACGGCGACGTGGTGAACCATGCCGGTACCCACTTCCAGGTGGAGAACGCCCGGCTGTGGGATCTTCCGGAGACCCGGGTGCCCATCGGCGTCGCCGTCTCCGGCCCGACGTCCTGCGCACTCGCGGGCGAACGGGCCGACCTCGTCATCGCCACCGAACCGAAGGCGGAACTGCTCGACGCCTTCGCCCGCCACGGCGGCGCCGGCAAACCCGCGGTCGGCCAGCTCCCCGTCTGCTACGACCCCGACCGGAACGCCGCAGTGGCCCGGGCCCACGAGCAGTTCCGCTGGTCGGTGGGCGGCTGGAAGGTCAACTCCGAACTCCCGGGGCCGGACGGGTTCGACCAGGCCACCGCGTACGTCCGTGCCGAGGACGTCGCCGGGGCGATCCCCTGCGGCAACGACGTGGACGAGTTCGTCGAAGCCGTCCGGGCCTACCAGGAGGCGGGCTTCACGGAGATCGCCCTCGTCCAGGTCGGCGGGGCCCACCAGCAGTCGTTCATCTCCTGGGCGCACAAGACCCTGCTGCCGGCGCTCCGCACTCTGTAGAGGTCATTCCCCACGCGTACGCCGGGACTTCGCGGGCAGGACCCGGGACAGGCACTCGGCCGACTGCCGTACCCGTGTCGCCGACTCCCGGCCGCGGGGCGAGCCTGGGAGCGGGCCGGCTCCGCCGCGTCCGGCTCCCGAGAAAGGAACCATGGTGAACACCAGCGACAAGACCGCTTCCGAGCATCAGGAGAACTACGACGTCCTGGTCTCGCTGAGCGAATGCACGGCCACCGACGCGAGCACCGTGTTCGAGGTGCTCCGCCACTCCTTCGCCTCGGACCGGGCCGCCTCCGAGGCGCCCGCCGAGACCAACGGGCCCCGCCCGACGGTGTGGTCCGCCACCGTCGACGTGTCCGCGACGAAGGAGCCCGCCGGCCGGGCCTCGCTCGACGGGTCGGTCACCGTCGACGCGCAAGGCGGCTACTGGGCCATCGACCGGCTGCGGGAACACCTCGGCAAGACGTTCACGGTGGAGAGCGCCGGTACGTCGGCGGGGGACCAGGAACAGGAAGTCAGGCTGCGGCTCACCAGCCGCTGACCATCCCACCCCGCCGCCCGGAGGGGCAGAACGGAAGGCACCCGCGCATGGAACCCCACCGGCCGGACGAGGACACCGGGACGGCGCCACGGCCGGCTCCCCCGGGACCCGGGGGAGCCGCCCTCCCCGACCGCTCCGCCGTCACCCTGCACGTCAACGGCGCCGCGCGGACGGTGACGCTCGACCACCGCACCACCCTCCTGGACACGCTGCGGGAACACCTCGGCCTCACGGGGGCCAAGAAGGGTTGCGACCACGGGCAGTGCGGGGCCTGCACCGTCCTCGTCGACGGCCGCCGTGCCAACAGCTGCCTGCTGCTGGCCGTCGCCCAGGACGGGGCGCGCGTCACCACGGTCGAAGGGCTGGCCGACGGCGACCGGCTCCACCCCGTGCAGCAGGCGTTCGTCGACCGCGACGCCCTCCAGTGCGGTTACTGCACCCCGGGCCAGATCTGCTCCGCCGTCGGCATGCTGGCCGAGGCGCAGGACGGCTTCCCCTCGCACGCCACCGCGCCGTCCGACCTCGCCGGGGGCGGTCCCGCGGCTCTGGATTCCGAGGAGATCCGCGAACGGATGAGCGGCAACCTCTGCCGGTGCGGCGCCTACCCGCACATCGTGGAAGCGATCGAGGACGTGGCCCGGTGAAACCCTTCGGCTACCTGCGACCCGCCTCCGTCACCGAAGCCGTACGCGCCGGCGCCAGTCACCCCGGCGCCCGCTTCCTCGGTGGCGGGACCAACCTCGTCGACCTGATGAAGCTCGGCGTCGAGACGCCGGGGCTCCTCATCGACGTCACCCGGCTGCCCCTGGACCGCACCGAACCCACCGCGGACGGCGGACTGCGCGTCGGGGCGACCGTCCGCAACAGCGACCTCGCCGCGCACCCCCTCGTGCGCGAGAGGTACCCGGTCCTGACCCAGGCGCTGCTCGCCGGAGCCTCCGGACAGCTGCGCAACACCGCCACCACCGGCGGCAACCTCCTGCAGCGCACCCGCTGTCCCTACTTCCAGGACGTGTCCAAGCCGTGCAACAAGCGCGTCCCCGGCACGGGCTGCCCCGCCCGTGAGGGCGCCCACCGGGACCTCGCCGTACTCGGCCACTCCGAGAACTGCGTCGCCACCCACCCCTCGGACCTGTCCGCCGCCCTCGCGGCCCTCGACGCCACCGTCGAACTCCACGGACCGGAAGGCGAACGGACCGTTCCCGTCACCGCGTTCCACCGGCTTCCGGAGGAGAACCCGGACCAGGACACGGTGATCCGCCCCGGCGAACTCATCACCGCGGTGACGCTGCCGCCGGCGCCCGACGGCTCGGCCCAGCTCTACCGCAAGGTCCGCGACCGCGCCTCGTACGCCTTCGCCCTCGTCTCGCTGGCCGCCGTCCTCACCGTGCGCGACGGCCGCGTCCAGCACGCCGCCCTCGCCTTCGGCGGCCTCGCCCACCGCCCCTGGCGTGCCACCGCCGCGGAGGCCGTCCTGCGGGACGCCCCCGCCACCCCGGAGACCTACGCCCGGGCCGCCGCCGCCGAACTCGCCGCCGCCCGACCACTGCGCGACAACGCCTTCAAGGTCGACCTCGCCCGCAGGCTGACCGTCGACGTCCTCACCGAACTCACCTGATGTCGCGTCAGCCGGGGGCGGCCCGCCCGCACGGCCCGGCGCGGCAGGTGCGAGCCGCTCGTGCCGCCCGGCCGTAGCGGGCGCACCCCACCGTCCCCTCACCCCCCCCGCAACCCTTGCCCGAGGACCCGTCATGAGCCACGCCCCTCAGCCGCTCGGTGCTCCCGTCGTCCGCCGCGAGGCCCGGGAGAAGGTCACCGGGAGTGCGCGCTACGCCGTCGAACACGCTCTGCCCGACTGCCTGTACGCCTGGCCCGTCCCGGCCACCGTGCCCAGCGGGCGGGTGACCGCCGTCCGGACCGCCGACGCGCTCGCCCTCCCCGGCGTCCACACCGTGCTCACCCACGAGAACGCGCCCCGCCTCCAGGAGCCCGACGACGCGACCCTCGCGCTGCTCCAGGACGACCGGGTCCCGCACCGCGGCTGGTACGTCGCGCTGGTGGTGGCCGACAGCCTCGAAGCGGCCCGGGCGGGAGCCGACGCCGTCGTCACCGAGTACGCCCGCGAACCGCACGACGTCCTGATCTCCGAGGACCACCCCGGGCTCTACACGCCCGAGAAGGCCAACGGAGGCTACCCGGCGGTCCGCGAACGCGGCGACTTCACCCGGGCCTTCGAGGACGCCGGGGTCCGCATCGACACGACGTACCGGATCAGCCCTCTGCACAACCACCCCATGGAGCCGCACGCCACCACCGCCCGGTGGACGGACGGCAGGCTGACCGTCCACGACTCCAGTCAGGGCTCCACCACGGTCCGCGACACCCTCGCCGCCGTCTTCGGGATCGACACCGATCGGGTGACCGCGATCTCCGAACACGTCGGCGGCGGCTTCGGCTCGAAGGGCACCCCGCGCCCCCAGGTGGTGCTCGCCGCGATGGCCGCGCTGCACACCGGCCGGCCCGTGAAGCTCGCGCTGCCGAGGCGGCAGATGCCCGCCGTCGTCGGCCACCGCGCGCCCACCGTGCACCGCGTCCGCATCGGCGCGGGCGACGACGGCGTGATCACCGCCCTCTCGCACGAGGTCACCACCCACACCTCCACCGTCAAGGAGTTCGTGGAGCAGGCCGCCGTACCGGCCCGGACCATGTACACCTCCCCGAACAGCCGGACCACGCACCGTGTGGCCGCCCTCGACGTACCCAGCCCCTCGTGGATGCGCGCCCCCGGCGAGGCGTCCGGGATGTACGCGCTGGAGTCAGCGATGGACGAACTGGCCTGCGCGCTCGGCATCGACCCCGTCGAGTTGCGGGTACGCAACGAACCGGCCACGGAGCCCGACTCCGGCAAGCCGTTCAGCAGCCGCAACCTGGTGGCCTGCCTGCGCGAGGGCGCCCGGCGCTTCGGCTGGGACGACCGCGACCGCCGCCCCGCCACCCGGCAGGAAGGGCGCTGGCTCCTCGGGACGGGCGTCGCCTCGGCGACCTACCCCGTCCTCGTCGGGCCTTCCTCGGCCTGTGCGTACGCCGCCGCCGACGGGAGCTACCGCATCGAGGTGAACGCCACCGACATCGGCACCGGTGCCCGTACCGTCCTCGCCCAGATCGCGGCATCGGCGCTCTCCACCGCGGCCGACCGGGTCCGGGTCGTCCTCGGCGACAGCGACCTGCCCGACGCGCCGCTGGCCGGCGGCTCCTCCGGCACAGCCTCCTGGGGGTGGGCGGTGCACAAGGCCGCCGCACGACTCGCCGCCGAGATCGCCGCGCACTCCGGGCCGCTGCCCGCCGAGGGCCTGACGGTGCGCGCCGACACCCGCGAGGAGACCGGCGCGGAGTCCCCGTACGCCCGGCACGCCTTCGGCGCCCACTTCGCCGAGACCGCCGTCGACTCGCTCACCGGTGAGGTCCGGGTGCGGCGGCTGCTCGGCGTCTACGCCGCCGGACGCATCCTCAACGCCCGCACCGCCCGCTCCCAGTTCATCGGCGGCATGGTCATGGGCATCGGCATGGCGCTCACCGAGGGCAGCACCCTCGACCCCGTGTACGGCGACTTCACCGCGAGCGACCTCGCCTCCTACCACGTACCGGCCTGCGCCGACGTGCCGGCCGTCGAGGCGCACTGGATCGACGAGGACGACCCCCACCTCAACCCGATGGGCAGCAAGGGGATCGGCGAGATCGGCATCGTCGGCACCGCCGCCGCGATCGGCAATGCCGTGCGGCACGCCACCGGGGCGCGGCTGACGGAACTCCCGCTCACGCCGGACAAGGTCCTGCCGTACCTGCCGTGAGGGGGTGCGGCTCGTGCCCGTACCCCGCCCGGAGCGCGTCCACCGGCGGCGACGGTCCAACTGTTGCGCACCCGGCCCACCCGCGTCACCCTGAGGAGTGACACAGAAGTGATGGCCGCTCACGCTTCGTGCTCGGGGGCCGTCGGATTCCGACGGACGCGCACGTGGGCCTCGCGGTGAGGAGTCCCGACGATGACCGTTCCACTCGACCGGCACTACCTGGTCGAACTGCAGGTGTCGGCAGAACGCGTTTCCCAGCTGCGGCGCATCGTCGCGGCGCACCTGCGCCACTGGAGTCTCGATCTGCACGTCCGCCCGGTGTGCCGGGCACTGGAGGAGCTCCTGACCAACGTCCACCGCCACGTCGGCGGGGACAACGAGTGCGTCATCGAGCTCCGTTGGACCGGCCGCCACCTGACGGTGGCCGTGGCCGACAACGGAGCGGGGATGCCCAGGCTGCTCGCCGCCGGCGGCGGACTGAGCCGGGTCATGGCGCTCAGCGACAGCTGGGGCACCTGCCGGACCGACGACGGCAAAGTCGTCTGGTTCACCCGCTACGCCGAGGTGCCGCACGCGACCGGCCTGCTGCCCCGTACGCCCCCCGACGGCGCACCGGAGTCCCACCCGCTGCCTCCCGCGGTCCTCGCCTGACCGTGCCCCGGCCACCCCTGCCCGGCCGATCCGGATCGTGTGCCTCCGGCGCGCATGATCCGCGTCGGCCGGGTAGGCGCTGCGTCGGGGCCCGCGTTGCGCGGGGCGCGAAGGCGCGGGACGGTCGGAGAAACCATGCAAGGAGGCCACTGCCATGCCCATCGCGACGGTGAACCCCGCGAACGGCGAAACGCTGAGGACGTACGACGCGATCGACGCCGGGGAGATCGAGCAGCGGCTCGCCAACGCGTACGAGACCTTCCGCACCTACCGCACCACGGGTTTTGCCGAACGGGCAGCCCTGCTGCACCGGGCCGCCGACCTCCTGGACGCGGACCGCGACATGATCGCCCGGACCATGACCCTCGAAATGGGCAAGCCGCTGGCGGCGGCACGGGCCGAGGCCGCGAAGTGCGCCAAGGCCATGCGCTGGTACGCGGCCCACGCCGAGGAACTGCTGGCCGACGAACACCCCTCGGACGAGGACGTGAAGGACTCCGGTGCCACCCGCGCGCGGGTCCACTACCGGCCGCTCGGTGTCGTCCTCGCCGTGATGCCGTGGAACTTCCCGCTCTGGCAGGTGGTCCGCTTCGCGGCACCCGCGCTGATGGCGGGCAACGTCGGCCTGCTGAAGCACGCGTCGAACGTGCCGCAGACCGCCCTCTACCTGGGTGACCTGTTCCGTCGGGCAGGATTCCCCGCCGGAGCCTTCCAGACGCTCCTGGTCGGCTCCGGTGCCATCGAGGCCGTCCTCCGGGACGACCGCGTCGCCGCGGCCACCCTCACCGGCAGCGAGCCGGCCGGCCGTTCCGTCGCCGCCGTCGCCGGGGACACCGTGAAGAAGACCGTGCTCGAACTCGGCGGCAGCGACCCGTTCCTGGTCCTGTCCTCCGCCGACGTCGAACGGGCCGCGAGGACCGCCGTCACCGCCCGGGTGCAGAACAACGGCCAGTCCTGCATCGCCGCCAAACGGTTCATCGTCCACACCGACGTGTACGACGCCTTCGCGACACGCTTCACCGCCGCGATGAGGGCGCTCACGGTCGGCGACCCGCTCCAGGAGTCCACCGACGTCGGCCCGCTCGCCAGCGAACAGGGCCGCACCGACCTGGAGGAACTCGTCGACGACGCCACGGCGAAGGGAGCGCGGGCCCTCTGCGGCGGGGGACGGCCGAAGGACCTCGGTGCGGAGCTGGAGAAGGGCTGGTTCTACGCCCCGACGGTCCTGGCCGGCATCACCCCCGCGATGCGGATCCACCGCGAGGAGACCTTCGGCCCGGTGGCCACCCTCTACCGGGTCTCCGGACTCGACGAAGCCCTGGAGGTCGCGAACGACACCCCGTTCGGCCTCAGTTCCAACGTGTGGACCCGCGACCCGCAGGAGATGGAGCGGTGCGTCCGCGACCTGGAGGCCGGCGGTGTCTTCTTCAACGGCATGACCGCCTCGCACCCCGCCCTCCCCTTCGGAGGGGTGAAGCACTCCGGCTACGGCAGGGAACTCGCCGGCCACGGCATCCGGGAGTTCTGCAACGCCACCACCGTCTGGTACGGCCCCGCGGGGGACGACGCGGCCTGACCCGGCCACCACCCCCACCGCCCACGCCCGGCCGTCGGAGCCGGCCGGCGCCCCTTCGCCCTCCCGTCCACCCTCCAGGAGGAGACCCCTCGTGACCACCACCGCCGGGCAGCCGGCCCCCCTTTCCGCCCCACTCACGGACGACGAGCTCGCCGCTCTCGACGCCCACTGGCGGGCGGCCAACTACCTCGCGGTGGGCCAGATCTACCTCATGGCCAACCCGCTGCTGGAGCAGCCACTCGCCCGCGAACACATCAAGCCGCGGCTGCTGGGCCACTGGGGCACCTCGCCCGGACTCAACCTCGTGCACACCCACCTCAACCGGGTGATCAAGGCACGGAACCAACAGGCGCTCTGCATCTGGGGACCCGGCCACGGCGGTCCCGCCGTCCTCGCCAACTCCTGGCTCGAGGGCACCTACTCGCAGGCCTACCCCGACATCAGCCGGGACGCCACGGGCATGGCGGCGCTGTTCCGGCAGTTCTCGTTCCCGGGCGGAGTGCCGAGCCACGTGGCACCCGAGACACCGGGTTCCATCCACGAGGGCGGCGAACTGGGGTACTCCCTCGCGCACGCCTACGGCGCCGCCTACGACCACCCCGACCTGCTCGTCGCCTGCGTGGTGGGCGACGGGGAGGCGGAGACCGGACCGCTCGCGGCCTCCTGGCACTCGAACAAGTTCCTCGACCCGGTGCACGACGGTGCCGTCCTGCCGATCCTCCACCTCAACGGGTACAAGATCGCCAATCCGACCGTGCTGGCCCGTCTCCCCGAGGCCGAACTCGACCAGCTGCTGCGGGGATACGGCCACGACCCGATCCACGTCAGCGGCGACGAGCCCGCGGACGTGCACCGGGCGCTCGCAGGCGCGATGGACCTGGCACTCGACCGCATCGGCGAACACCAGCGCGCCGCCCGCGGCGGCCGGTCCACCGGACGCCCCCGCTGGCCCATGATCGTGCTGCGTACGCCCAAGGGGTGGACCGGCCCCGGGGAGGTCGACGGACTGCCCGTCGAAGGGACCTGGCGCGCCCATCAGGTCCCGCTCTCCGGGGTCCGCGACAACCCCGACCACCTGCGGCAGCTGGAGGCGTGGCTGCGCTCCTACCGGCCCGACGAACTCTTCGACGACGCCGGCCGCCCCACCGCTCCGGTGCTCTCCGCGATCCCCGAGGGCGACCTCAGGCTGGGCGCGACCCCGTACGCCAACGGCGGGCTGCTGCTGCGCGAGCTCCCGGTGCCCCCGCTCGACGACCATGCCGTCACCGTCGACAAGCCCGGCGCCGACTCCCACGAACCCACCAAGGTCCTCGGCCGGCTCCTCGAAGGCGTCATGGCCGCGACCGCCGCGCGCCGGGACTTCCGGATCGTCGGCGCGGACGAGACCGCGTCCAACCGGCTCGACGCCCTCTACGGTGCGACCGGCAAAGCCTGGCAGGAGAAGACCCTCCCGACCGACGAACACCTCTCCCGCGACGGCCGGGTCATGGAGATCCTCTCCGAACATCTCTGCCAGGGCTGGCTGGAGGGGTACCTGCTCACCGGGCGCCACGGACTGTTCTCCAGCTACGAGGCGTTCGCCCACATCGTCGACTCCATGGTCAACCAGCACATCAAGTGGCTGCGCGCCTCGCGTCGGATCGCCTGGCGCCGCCCCATCGCCTCGCTCAACTACCTGCTCACCTCGCACGTCTGGCGCCAGGACCACAACGGCTTCTCGCACCAGGACCCCGGTTTCGTCGACCACGTCCTCAACAAGAGCCCCGAGGTGGTCCGCGTCTACCTGCCGCCGGACACCAACACCCTCCTCTCCACCGCCGACCACGTGCTGCGCAGCCGGGACTACGTCAACGTGATCGTGTGCGGGAAGCAGCCGACGTTCGACTGGCTGACCATGGACCAGGCCCGCGCCCACTGCGCCCGCGGGGCGGGCGTCTGGGAGTGGGCCGGCACCGAGGACGGGACCCGCGAACCGGACGTGGTGCTCGCCTGTGCCGGGGACGTCCCCACCCTGGAGACGATGGCCGCCGCCGACCTGCTCCGGCGCCATCTGCCCGACCTCGCCGTACGCGTGGTGAACGTCGTCGACATGACCCGGCTGCTGCCGCACGGGGAGCACCCGCACGGCATGCCCGACAACGAGTACGACGCGCTCTTCACCCGGGACAAGCCGGTCATCTTCGCCTACCACGGCTACCCGTGGCTGGTCCACCGCCTCGCCTACCGCCGGGCCGGCCACGCCAACCTCCATGTGCGCGGCTACAAGGAGGAGGGCACGACCACCACCCCCTTCGACATGGTGGTCCGCAACGACCTCGACCGGTACCGGCTCGTCATGGACGTGGTGGACCGGGTACCCGGCCTCGGGGTCCGCGCCGTCGCCGTACGCCAGGCCATGGCGGACGCGCGGTCCCGGCACCACGACTACATCCGCGAGTTCGGCGAGGACATGCCCGAGGTGGCCGACTGGTCCTGGACCGGCTGACCCCTCCCGCGCCCGGGACCGCCTCCGCACAAGGGACCGCCCGCGCCGGGGCGGTCCCGGACCGGTCTCCGGTGCCGCGCCCGGCCTGCGCGACCCGAGCACCGTGGGCGGGACCGCGAGTTCCTTCGCCCCGCCGGTCGCACTCACCGGGCCCTGCTGCCCGGTCGCGCTCCTGGGGGCGTGAGCCGGACGAGGCGCCCGGACGGCACCCCCGCCAACGCGGCGCCGCGCTCAGTAACGCAGCGCCGCCGCGATCCCGCCGTGCTCGGTCAGGGTGCCGTCCGGGAGGAACACGACCTCGGCGCCGCTGTCCAGGGCGGCTTCGACGAGTTCGTCCACCACGTCCTCGCGCACCGACGCGTCGCCCGGGGCCGCCTCCTCGGCGTCCACCGGGACGAGATGCCCCTCGCTCGTGCGCGCGGTCCGCTGGAAGTGCTCCTCCACCACGACCAGCCCGGCGCGGCCCTCCCCGACGCTGGTCCACACCTCGTCGAGGCCGCCCGCGAAGGTCTTGGCCCCGCGCGCGGCGTCGAGCCGGGCCCGCACCTCGGCGGCTCGGCGCTCGGCGTGCTCCGCCATCGCCGTCCCGAGTTCGGCCAGCAGGGCGGCCGGCGCGATGTCGGCGGGCGCGCCCTTGGCGACCCGGCCGACGGCCGCGTGGGCACGTGAGCCCGCCTCGTCCAGGAGCGAGAGCGCGGGCGGCAGGCCGACCAGGTACAGGGGGCGCGGGTCCGCGTCCAGCACGGCCCCCAGCCGCTCGTCGGCCGTACGGAGGAACTGGCGGGTCTCCTCGTCGCTGTAGGTGCTCGGGGTGTCCCCGATCCGCTCCATCCGCTGCGGGTTCGGCGCCTCGGTCGGGGCGGTCAGCGGAAAGCCGCCCCTCTCCTCCAGGTGCACCGAGTCCGCGGTGCCGCCCCACAGGGCCGCGTGGTCGGCGGCGACGGTCAGCGCCCAGTACGGCTGGGACTGCGCCTTGGCCGCGACCAGGTTGCGGGTCAGATAGGTGTCGCTGAGCACCACCCGTTCGGGAGCCGTACGCGGCAACTGCCAGATCTGGTACTCCCGCGTGCTCACGAGCAGCACCAGCGAGTCCAGGGCCCGCCGGGCGTCCACCTCGGTGACCGCCCGGTCCAGCTGCGCGCGGAGCGCCGCGGCGGTCTCCCGCGACACCCGCGGATCGGCGTCCAGCCGGCTCGACGCCTCAGCGACCAGGTTGCGCAGCCGTACGGAGTCCTGGGCGTTCTCCGGGGCGCGGCGGTGGGTGGGCATCGTCAGGGACAGGACCGGATAGGCGCGGGTCGCCCGCAGTTCCTTGAGCACTCCGGTGGTCAGGGCGTCCGTGTCCATCGTTCCCTCCCAGGGGTTCGACTCCGGTGGAGGCCCGGCGCGGTGTCCGCAGGGGCCCGGGACCGTTCCCCGCTCCCGGGGACGGATGGTTCAACGAGTCAATTCATACCGTTTGATCCTAATATGGGCCAATTAGCTGCTGTGGCCGATGCTGATCGGTGCCGTGCTCGTGTCCGGGAGGTAGCGGTATGTCCACCCTCACCGTGTGGAAGTTCCGGACGGCCGACGCCGCCGAGGACGTGGAGGCGTCGCTGAAGTCCCTTCAGAAGCAGGGGCTCATCAGGATCATCGACGCGGCGGTGGTCAGCTGGCCCGCCGACCGCACCGCACCACGCACCCGGCAGCTCCGCAATCTGGTAGGCGCCGGGGCTCTCGGCGGCACCTTCTGGGGCATGCTCTTCGGGCTGCTCTTCATGATGCCGCTGCTCGGTGCGGCCATCGGCGCCGCCGCCGGGGCGCTCGGCGGCAAGCTCGCCGACGTGGGGATCGACGACGCCTTCATCGACGAGGTCAAGAGAGAGGTCACACCCGGAACGTCCGCGCTCTTCCTGCTCACCATGAGCGAGATCACCGACCGCATCGGCGCGGCGCTCCCCGCGGGCGGAGCCGAACTGCTGCACAGCAACCTGGACGCCGCGAGCGAGGAGAGACTCCGCGCCGTCTTCGCCGAAGACGTCGAAGACATGGAAGGCACCGGGGATGCCGGCGGCGCGGAACGCGACCGTGACTCCGGGGGCGGGGCGGCGCCCGGAGCGGTCGGGGGAAGGTGAGTCCGGCGGACGCGCGCCCGGCTCGCCCACACCCTCTCCATGAGGGAGCAGCCGGTGCCGTGACCGCCGCCCTCGGTGAGCTGCGGTCGCGGTTCTCCGGAGTCCGGCAGGGTGAAGTGGCGTCGTACATCCCCGAGTTGCGCCGAGCCGATCCGGACGCCTTCGGGCTCGCCCTGGTGAGCATGGACGGTCATCCCTACAGCGTCGGCGAGGCGCGTACGCCCTTCACCGTGCAGTCCGTCTCCAAGCCGTTCGTCTACGCCCTCGCGCTGGCCGAACTCGGCCTCGACGAAGTGTCGGCCTGGGTGAACGCGGAACCCAGCGGCGAGGCGTTCAACGCCATCAGCCTGGAGCGCGGCACCGGCCGGCCCGCCAACGCCATGGTCAACGCGGGCGCCCTGGTCGCCTCCTCCCTCGTCCCGGACACCCCGGAACACCCGCGGTTCGACCGCATCCTGGCCTTCCTGAGCAGGTTCGCGGGCCGGCCCCTCGACGTCGACGAGGCGGTGTACCGCTCCGAGTCGGTGACCGGCGACCGCAACCGGGCGCTGGCCTACCTGATCCGCAGCGCCGGCCGGCTTCCCGTCGATCCGGTCACCGCCACCCAGACGTACTTCCGCCAGTGCGCGGTGCGCGTGAACGCCGTGGACCTCGCGGTCATGGCGGCCACCCTGGCCCACGGCGGCGAGAATCCGGTGACCGGCGACCGGGTCGTCTCCGAGGAGGTCGCGGCGCAGGTACTGGCCGTCATGGCGACCTGCGGGATGTACGACGCGTCGGGGGAGTGGCTGCTCCGCGTCGGGTTGCCGGCCAAGAGCGGGGTTTCGGGTGGTCTGATCGCCGCCGGGCCCGCCCGGTTCGGGCTCGCCTCCTACAGCCCGCCGCTCGACGCCGCCGGAACGTCCGTACGCGGGCGGGCCGCCTTCGCCGCCCTCTCGCAGCGCCTCGGACTCCACCTCATGCTCAATCCCGCGCTGCCCGGTTCCACCGTCACGCTCGTCACCACGGGGGAGGACCCGCTGCCCGGCGGCGGACCGGTCGCGGGGGAAACGGGGAAGGTGGCGGTGGTCGCCGCCCAGGGAGCGCTCGACTTCACCGCGGCCGAGCGGGTGCTCCACGGACTCGACGAGGCGGCCTCCGGCGGCGCCCCGTCCGTGGTGCTGGACCTGGCGCGGGTGGACGGGATCGAGCCGGTGGCCTACGCGATGCTGCGGCAGGGGCTCGCCCGGCTGGAGCGGGCGGGCCACCATGTGGCCCTCGCCGACCCCGCCGGACGGCTGGCCGCCCCGCCCGGCGGCGGCCGTCCGCGGGACGGCGGACCGCCTCGTTTCGCGACCCGGGCCGAGGCGGCCGCGCGGTGCGCCCGGGAAGGTGGCCGGTGACGGGAGCGGACCCCCGGGGGGTGCCGTCACCGGCCGGGTCGCGCACCGTCCCCGGCGCTTCCCGACAGGTGACGGCCCGGTGCGGGCCGGACTACCAGATCGACTCGACCCACTCCGGGTGGTCGATGAACGGGTTCCGGTTGTGCTGGTAGGCGCTGTATATGACCTCGTTGCGGTTCTTCTCGAAGGAGCTCGGCGGGTCCTCCTGGCTCCACTGCTTGAGTACCGAGAGCTTGCCGATGTACGGCGCCGAGCCGTTGCTCACCTTCTCGTTGGGCTCCAGGTCGGCCCAGGTGTCGTCGCCCTCGTACCGCACCGCCATGTAGAGGATCATCCGCGCCACGTCGCCCTTGTCCGCGTCCCGGGGCTCGAAGGAGTCGGCGTCGGTGTAGTTGCCGGGGGCACCGGACACTTGGCTGCCGCCGTTGTCGAAGTCCTTGTTGCCGCGGATGGAGTTGACCTGGACGTCGGCCGGGCGCAGGTGGTGGAGGTCGGTGCCGGGGCCCGTCGCCGTACCGAAGTCCCCGTGCGACTTGGCCCACACGTGCTCGCGGTTCCACTGGCCGACGTTTCCGCCGTTGTCGTCCTCGGACTGGGACTCGCCGGTGTACAGGAGGATGACGTTGCCGGGGTGGGCGGGGTCCTCGTCGGTGTCCTTCAGCGCCTCCCAGACCTGGCTGTAGGAGACCTTGGTCTGGCTCTTGATGATGGTGTGCAGAGCCGCCTTGAGGGCGGTGCCGGACTTGCCGAGGGCGTTGGCGTAGTAGGTGTCGACGAGTGAGGAGGTCACCGCGGTCGCGGACGAGGTGCCGGCGACGGCGACCGCCGCGGGCGCCGGACCGTCGTCGGCCGGAGCGGCCGCGGCGGTGCCCGTGAGGACGAGGACGGAGGCGAGGGCCGCCAGGAGTGGACGCGCGTAGATTTTCGGGCGACGGGACATGTGGGGTGTCCTTCCGGGGCGCGTGGAGGACCGTGGCCCGCCCTCCGGGAGCGCGGGGGAGGAGGGGGCGCCGCGGTCGGCTGGGGTCGATCTGCTCCGGAGCCTTCCACACGCGCCGTACCCGATGGATGAACAATCCGTGTTCATCATGTGCAGGTCAAGTAGGCGTTGGTCCCAGCAGTTTCCGCCGTCCCAGGGGTCACGGATGCGCGCGCTCCGCCGCGGCGTGAGAATTGCGGGAAGGACGAGGAGGCAGCATGAGCGAAGACCCCGAATCCCAGTCCGCCACGCCTGACACGGAGGTGGTGGCGCGGGAAGCGATCACGCCGGACCGGTTGCTCCACACCGGGGGGAGCGACCGGCCCACCCCCGAGGACCTCGTCCTCGCCTCCGGGCGGGACCTGACCCCGCAGAGCATGGAGTGGGCCCGGCGCACGCTCGCCGAGGAAGGCCGTTCGGCCATCGACAAGCGACTCCCCTGAGACCGCCGGGCTGCCGGGCGGGGCGCGCACGGCGCGGCGGGTGCTCCCGCCCGGGTTAGCCTGAACGCACAATGAACTGTTTGACGACGTCACAGGGCCCCGTCGATCTGGCCCGTTTCCCCGAACACCCGCGCGACCCGTTCCGTGCCTGGGACGCGGCCGACGAGTACCTCCTCAACCGACTGGAGGGACCGGCGGAACCCGGGGCCGCCGGACCGGCCGGGCCGGTCGACCTCTCCGGCACTGTCGTGGTGGTGGGCGACCGCTGGGGCGCCCTCTCCACGGTCCTGGCCGGGCACGGTCCCGTCCAGATCGCCGATTCCTTCCTGGCGCAGAGTGCCACCCGGGCGAACCTCGCCCGCAACGGCGTCGACCCCGGGGCGGTGCGCCTGCTGTCGTCCCGCGACACCCCGCCGGAACGCATCGACGTCCTGCTCGTACGCGTGCCCAAGAGCCTCGCGTTCCTCGAGGACCAGCTGCACCGCCTCGCGCCCTCCCTCCACGAGGGCACCGTGGTCATCGGCGCCGGCATGGTCAAGGAGATCCACACCTCCACGCTCAAGCTCTTCGAGCGCATCGTCGGCCCGACCCGCACCTCGCTCGCGGTCCGCAAGGCCCGGCTGATCTTCTCCACCCCCGACCCGTCCCTGCCCCGGACCCCCAGCCCCTGGCCGCTGCGGTACGCACTCCCCGACGACATCGGAGCAGCCTCCGGCCGCACCGTCGCCAACCACGCCGGAATCTTCTGCGCCGAACGGCTCGACATCGGCACCCGCTTCTTCCTGAAGCACCTGCCCCCGCGCTCCGGCCCCGATCGGGTCGTCGACCTCGGCTGCGGCAACGGAGTCGTCGGCCTCGCGGCCGCGCTCGCCAACCCGGACGCGTCCGTCCTCTTCACCGACGAGTCCTACCAGGCCGTCGCCTCCGCCGAGGAGACGTTCCGGGCCCTTACGGACGCCGGGCGCGAAGCCTCGTTCGCCGTCGGTGACGCCCTGTCGGACACCGAACCCGGCAGCGTGGACCTGGTCCTCAGCAATCCGCCGTTCCACTCCCACACGGCCACCACCGACGCCACCGCCCGCACCATGTTCGTCAGCGCGCGCACGGCGCTGCGCCAGGGCGGCGAACTGTGGGTGGTCGGCAACCGGCACCTCGGCCACCACACGCAGCTGCGCCGGATCTTCGGCAACTGCACCACCGTCGCCGGTGACCCCAAGTTCGTCGTGCTGCGCGCCGTGAAGCGCTGACCCCTCCCCGGGGCCCGGCGCACGACGCCCGGCCCCGGACCCCGCCCCACCCATCCCGCGCCCAGCCGTGGTGGGGCGTCCCCGGGGCCGGGGCAGGGGTGCTCTCGGCCGCAGCACGCCCCGGTGCCGCCCGGCCCGCGCGGCGTACCATCGGGCGCAGCACTCCGACCCGCCGCACACCCCGGAACACGCCCCCGCCCCGAGCTGGAGGCCCACCCGTGAACGACCCCGACCCCGGTCTCTTCGGCACCGGTACGGTCACCTGGCAGATGCACGCGGACCCCATGATGTGGGTGGCCGGTGTGCGGGCCCTGTACCTCCAGGCGCTGCACCCGCGCGCCCTCCGGGGCGTCACACAGAACAGCGACTTCCGCAACGACGCCTGGGGCCGGCTCCTGCGCACCGCCGACTTCGTGAGCGTCCTCACCTACGGCACCACCGAGGACGCGGAGAAGGCGGGTGCCCGGGTCCGCCGGATCCACCGCCACCTCACCGCCACCGATCCGGAGAGCGGAGAGCGCTACGGCGTCGACGAACCGGAACTGCTCCTGTGGGTGCACTGCGCCGAGATCGCCTCCTACCTCCACGTCCAGCGCCGCTCCGGCTACCCCCTGACCGACGCGCACGCCGACCGGTACGTCGACGAACAGCGCCGCAGCGCCCGGTGCGTCGGACTCGATCCGGCCGCCGTGCCCGCCACCACCGCACAGCTCGACGCCTACTTCCTGCGGGTCCGTCCCGACCTCGCGGCGTCTCCGGAAGCCGCGGAGGTCGACGACTTCCTGCGCCGCCCGCCCGTGCCCGCACCCCTGGTGCCCGCCCGGGCGGTGCTCTGGCCTCGTTTCGCCGCGCTCGCCTACGACTCCCTGCCCCCGTACGCGCACGCCCTGTACGGCCGCCCGGCTCCCCCCGCCGCCACCGTCGACCGACGGCTGCGCGCCGCCGGCCGGCTCCTGCGGGCCGTGCCCGCACCCCTGCGCCGGCAGCTGCCACCCCGGCGCATCGTGACCGCGATGGGCCGCCTCGGCCCCGGGAGCCGCCCCGGCCCGCACGGACTTCCCTGACGGGCCGCCATACTGGAGCGCCGGGGAGGGCGCGGACGTAGCGGAGCGACGGGGGCGACGGCGGACCATGGCGGAGACCAGGCTGATCCAGGACCGGTACCAGCTGCTCGATCTGATCGGTCGGGGCGGTATGGGCGAGGTGTGGCGGGCTCGCGACGAGTCGCTGGGCCGCCACGTCGCCGTCAAGTGCCTCAAGCCGTCCGGCCCCCCGCACGACCGCTCCTTCACCCGCGTCCTGCGGGAGCGGTTCCGCCGTGAGGCCCGGGTGGCGGCGGCCCTCCAGCACCGGGGCGTCACCGTCGTCCACGACTTCGGCGAACACGACGGCGTCCTCTACCTGGTGATGGAGCTGCTCGAAGGGCGCAACCTCAGCCAGCTCCTGGAGGACAACGGCCGGCGCGCGCTGCCCGTCGACGACGTGATCGACATCGCCGAACAGGTCGCCGACGCCCTCGGGTACACCCACCGGCAGGGCATCGTGCACCGTGACCTGAAACCCGCGAACATCATGCGGCTCACCGACGGCACGGTGAAGATCTGCGACTTCGGCATCGCGCGCCTCGCCCAGGACATCGGCTTCACCTCCAAGCTGACCGGTACCGGCATCTCCATGGGCACCCCCCACTACATGTCGCCCGAGCAGATCGGCGGCGTCGGCGTCGACCACCGCAGCGACCTCTACTCGCTGGGCTGCGTGCTCTACGAGATCGCCACCGGGGCACCGCCGTTCGACCTGGACGACGCCTGGGGCATCCTCGTCGCCCACCGGGACACTCCACCGGTGCCGCCGCGCACCCACCGCGCCGAACTCCCCGGGTACTTCGAGCGGATCGTGCTCGACCTGCTGGCGAAGTCCCCCGGACAGCGGCCGGAGGACGCCGTCTCCCTGCGCCGGCGCATCCTCCTCGCGCGCACCGGCGGGGAGCGGGAGACCGGCCCCGCCGGACACCCGCACCTCTCCCGGGCGGCTGTCCCCGCACTCCCACCGGCGCTCGCGGGAGCCCCCGCGCCGCTCGCGGCGCCGGCAGGACCTCCCGCTCTTCCCCCCGCGATCGCAGGGCCCCCGGCGCTGCCCGACTGGACCCGCTCGATGACGACCGGCCGCCGGGTCGCCGGTACGCGGAGCGGGGCCGCCGCCCCGCCCGACCACGTGGCCGCCCTGACCGGCGCATGGACGACGGGGATCCGCCCCGCACCACCGTCCCCGGCCCTCCCGGGGGCTCCGGCCGCCGATGTCCTGCGGTCCCTGGCCGGACGTCACGAGGCGGGTCTCGCCCTCTCGCGCCTCGGGCGCTGGGCGGAGGCGGGCGAGATCCACCGGGCGGTCGCGGCGGAACGGGCCCGGCTGCTGGGGGCCGCCCACCCCGAGGCGCTCGCCAGCCGGTACGAACGGGGCTTCGCCCTCAGCCGCACCGGACACGACACGGCGGCACTGGAGGAGTTCGGCCAGGTCGCCGAGGGCCGGTCACGGGCGTTCGGGCCCGACCACCCCGAGACCCTGGCGGCCCGTCAGGAGACGGCGTACGTCCTGGGCAGGCTCGGACGGTACGCCGAGGCCCACCGGGTGTACGCGGCGGTGCTCGCGGCCCGGGAGCGCACGGCCGGCCCCGACCACCCGGACACCCTGCGCTGTCGCCACAACCTGGCGTACAACCTCGGACGCCTGGGCCGCGCGGAGGAGTCGTACCGGATGTTCCGCGGGGTCGCCGAGGCGCGCGCACGGGTGCTCGGCGCCGACCACCCCGACACCCTCGTGAGCCTTTTCGAAGTGGGGTACGCCCTCGGCCGGTCGGGGCGGTGGCAGGAGGCGCTGGACACCTACGCGCGGGTCGCCCGGGACCGGACTCACGCGCTCGGCGCCGGTCACCCGGACACGCTCTCCACCCGCTACGAGATCGGCATCTGCCTCGGTCGGCTCGGGCGGATCGCGGAGGCGACCGAGCTCTACCGCGCCCTCGTCCACGACCGGACCGCCGCCGGCGGGCCCGACGATCCGGAGACGCTCCGGGCCCGGCACGGCCTGGGCGTCAACCTCGGCCGCCTCGGCCGATGGGAGGAGGCGCTCGCCGAGGCGAGCGCGGTCTTCGCCGCACGGGAGCGCACCCTCGGTCCCGACCACCCCGACACCCTCGTCAGCTGCCGCGAGCGGGCGGTCTCGCTCGGCTGGCTCGGCCGGTGGGCGGAAGCGCTCGTCCTCTACCGGAGGGTCGCCGAGGCCAGGACCCGCCTGTTCGGCGCCGGCCACCCCGACGCGGTGGCGAGCCGTGACGACGAGGCCCACTGCCTCGAACAGCTCCGCTCCGGCGCCCCGCCCGCCGGACCGGACCGGCCGGCCGCACCGCCCCGCCCCGGGGCGCCGTCGTCCCGGTGAGGACAAACGGGTCACCTCCGCGCGGGACCCTCCGGCCGCACCGGACCGGCCGGCCCTCACCCTCGGTGTCCTGTCCTCAGGGGGAGGGCGACCCGTGCGGCTCAGCAGCGACGGCCCCGCGCCCGGAGCGCCCGCGAAGAACGCGGCCGTCCTGATCGCCGAGCGCGCCCAGCAGGGGCGGGACGACGTGCCACCCCGTCCGCGCCACCCGCAGAGGAACCGGGGCGACACGGGTTCGGCCCGCCCCCGTGGGACCGGTGAGCAGCGGAGCGCCTCGACGGTCGTGCCGCGCCCCACCCGCGCTCTCCCGACCCCTCCGGTACGGCCGGATCGCGTCCTACCGCACCTGACGGACCGTCCGGACCCTGAATGCATGGGGGATACCGGAAATACCACGCCAGGTCCGGACAGCGCCGACCACCTCTACCGGGCCCTCCTCGAAGGCGCCGTCGCCCCGCGCCCACCCGCCTCGCCCGACTGCCCCTTCTGCGACCTGCGCCAAGACCGCTACCCCACGCACTACCCGGGCCACTGGGTGCTCCTCGAACCCCGGACGACCGTCGCGGCCCATACGGTCCCCCCGCACGGGCGCTGGATCATCACGTCGGACGGTGCCGCCATGAACCTCTGGGACGCCGAACCACTCCCGGGCACCCGGTGCCGCATCCCGCACCGGCTCGTCTGCCCGTACCTCCGCCCCGAGGACTTCGGGCTGTGGATCACCGCCCTGCGCCAGGAGAACAGCCGCAGGAGGGGGCGGCTGTTCGACCTGCCGGAGGACGGGCCGTCCACGGGTGATCACTGAGGCCGCGTCGCCCCCTGGCCGGCCGGGCGAAGCCGACGCGGTGCGCCGGACTGCCCGTCCGGGGCGATGGCCCCGGGCCGGCTCCGGAGCCGCGAGGGCCCGGGCAGTGCGGCCTACTCGATCGGTGACCGGCCGACCGCCGCGCATCCGACCCCGCGTTCAGTCGGCCGACAGGGTCCAGCCGACGGTCGTGACACGGGCCGCGTCGGCCGGGCGCCCTTCGTCGAAGAGTGCCCGGCGCCCGTCGGTCACCCGGAGCGCGTCGGCGTACACACCGCGCCCGACGTACAGCTTGTCCGTCGTGTACCGCCAGCGCAGCAGGAGATCCTGGCCGCGCCAGGCGCCGAGTCCGGCGTCCACGGTGTGCCAGACCCGCCCGGACCAGCCCGACACCCTCCCCGCCGGATGCTCGGTCACCGTGCCACCGCCTCCGGTGGCGGTCGGCGCCGTGGTGAACGGCACCGGCTGCCAGCCGGCGCCCCCGTCGGCGGAGACCTCCAGCGTCAGCGTGTCGGCGTCCGGCTCGGTGTCCCACCAGAGCGCGCACGTGAACCTGGCCCGTTCGGATCCGGGGCGCACGGCGGGCAGCGACAGCAGCGCACTGGTGGCGCTCGCCATCCCGGAGAACCACGCGCGGCGCCCGTGTTCCGGGCGGACCGCCACGGCCCGGGCCATCCGGTCCGCGGTGGCCACGCGCGGCGCACTGCCCGAGCGCCAGTTGCGCACGGGGTGGACGGAGTTGCCGAGCACGATGAGGAAGGAGTCGGTGGTCGGATCGATCACCAGACTCGTGCCGGTGAACCCGGTGTGGCCCGCCGTGCGCGGGGTGGCCATCGCTCCCATGTACCAGTGCTGGCCCAGTTCGAAACCCAGCCCGTGCGCGTCTCCGGGGAACGAGGTGTTGAAATCGGTGAACATCAGCTCCACCGACTCCCGCGACAGGATGCGGGCCCGCCCGTAGGTCCCGCCGTTGAGCAGGGTGCGGGCGAGAATCGCCAGGTCCCAGGCGCGGGAGAAGACCCCCGCGTGACCGGCGACCCCGCCCAGGGAGTACGCGTTCTCGTCGTGCACCTCGCCCCGGACGAGCCCTCGGTCGAGCCCGGACCACGGCAGCCGGGCGTCCTCCGTGGCAGCTGTCTCCGGCAGCCAGGAGGCGGGCGGGTTGTAGCGGGTGCGGTGCATCCCGAGGGGCCCGGTGACCTCGTCGTGGAGCAGGACGTCGAGCGTGCGGCCGGTGATCTTCTCCAGCACGAGCTGGAGAGAGATCAGGTTGAGATCGGAGTAGAGGTAGGCCGTGCCGGGGGGAGCGATCAGCTTTTCGCCCCAGAGGAGTTGGAGCTTCCCCTCCCGGGTCGGAGCCTTGTAGAGCGGGATCCACGACCGGAACCCCGAGGTGTGCGTCAGGAGCTGACGGATCGTCACGTCACTCTTGCCGCCCCCGGCGAATTCGGGGAGGTAGGAGGCGACCGTGGCCTCCAGTGTCAGCCGGCCGCGCTCGATCTGCTGCACCGCCAGGATCGAGGTGAAGAGCTTGGACACCGAGGCCAGGTCGAAGACGGTGTCCTCGGTCATCGGCACCTGCTGGTCGGCGGGGAACTCCACGCCCGTGTCGGTCTTCTCGTCGTACGCCGCGTACCGGACCGCCATGCCGATCGGGCGGTGCAGGGCGACCGTACCGCCGCGCGCCGCGAGCAGCACCGCTCCCGCGTACCACGGGTGGTTCGGAGAGTCCTCCAGATAGCGTTCGGCCACCCCGACGAGTGCGTCCAACTGCTCTTGGATCAGGCCGGCGCGCCCGGCGGTGCCGTGGCGGAGGGTGGGGTGCTTCGCCGCTGCCGTCATACCCGGTCCCTTTCCCGTGGGCGCGTCCGGGGCCCGCACCCCGGTCTCCGCGCCCGCCGCCACGCCCGCCAGGGGGAGCGGCGCCAGGGCCAGTGCCCCGCCGAGCGCCAGTATCCCGCCGCCCAGCCTGCGCCGGCCGATCCCGAAACCTTCCGTGTCCCCGGTCATGTCCGTGACCCCTCTCGATCCGCGTCGGCATCCGTGTGAAAGTAACTTCCGAAAACGTGTCCGATCCTGAAACTAGTTTCCGGAGGAGAGAGTACTGTCACCACCGCTCCGCCGTAGGGGGTTGTACGGAAAGGCATGTGACGGTCCGTCGGGCGGCCGGGGCGGCCGAACGCTCTGCCCGGACACCGCGCCACCCTTGACCGGGAGCGCCCGCCCGCACAGGATCTCGGCCATGACAGGTGTACGCAGCAGTACGGTCGACGGTCTCCTGACCCGCAGTGCCCGGCGCGCCCCCGGCCGCACCGCGCTCCGGTACGCCGACCGGGCGTGGAGCTACGCGGAACTGGACTCCGCCGTCACGACCGCCGCCGCCGTCCTTACCGGCGAGCACGGACTGGGCCACGGGGACAGGGTCGCCACCTACGCCCACAACTCCGACGTCTACCTGATCGCCTACCTCGCCTGCGCCCGCGCTGGTCTGATCCACGTACCGGTCAACCAGAACCTCACCGGCGCGGATCTGGGCCACGTTCTCGGGGAGTCCGGCACCTCCCTCGTCCTCACCGACCCCGACCTGGCCGACCGGGTCACCACCGGTCACCCGGTACGGGCGCTGCGCGACGCGCCGGGCTCCCTGCTCGAAGCGCTCGCCGTCTCCCGCCCGTTCACCCCCGAGCGCGCCCCCGGCGCGGACGACCTCGTCCAACTGCTCTACACCTCGGGCACCACCGCGCTGCCCAAAGGCGCGATGATGACGCACGGCGCCCTCGTCCACGAGTACATCAGCGCTCTCACCGCGCTCGGCCTCGACGCGGCGGACCGCCCGGTGCACGCGCTGCCCCTCTACCACTCCGCGCAGATGCACGTCTTCCTGCTGCCCTACCTCGCCGTGGGCGCGGAGAACACCGTGCTGGACGCCCCCGACGCGGGCCTGATCTTCGATCTCGTGGAGGCGGGGCGGGCGGACAGCCTCTTCGCACCACCCACCGTCTGGATCTCCCTCGCCAACCACCCGGAGTTCGCCACCCGCGACCTGCGCGGCCTCCGCAAGGCGTTCTACGGGGCGTCGATCATGCCGGTCCCCGTCCTGGAACGGCTGCGTGCCCGCCTGCCCGGCCTCGCCTTCCACAACTGCTTCGGCCAGAGCGAGATCGGGCCGCTCGCCCTCGTCCTCGGCCCCGACGAGCACGAGGGACGGATGGACTCCTGCGGCCGCCCGGTCCTCTTCGTCGAAGCGCGGGTCGTGGACGAGCACGGCACGGAGGTCCCGGACGGTACCGCCGGTGAGATCGTCTACCGGTCACCGCAGTTGTGCCAGGGCTACTGGGACCGGCCGGAGGAGACCGAGGCGGCCTTCCGGGACGGCTGGTTCCGCTCCGGCGATCTCGCGGTGCGCGACACCGACGGCTACTTCACGGTCGTCGACCGGGTGAAGGACGTCATCAACTCCGGCGGTGTCCTCATCGCCTCCCGCCAGGTGGAGGACGCTCTCTACACCCACCCCCAGGTGGCCGAGACCGCCGTCGTCGGACTGCCCGACGCGCGCTGGATCGAGGCCGTCACCGCCGTGGTCGTCCTACGGGACGGAGCGATCCCCTCCGAGGCGACCGCCACCGAACTGATCGCGCACGTCCGCGAGCGACTCACCCCCTTCAAGGCCCGGAAGCGGGTCGTCTTCGTCCAGGACCTGCCGCGCAACGCCAGCGGCAAGATCCTCAAGCGCGACCTCCGCGAGCGCCACGCGACGGAAGCATCCTGAGACGACTGCGGCGCCTCGTGCGGCGGCGGCCACCCGCGCGCGTGCGGAGCGGCCGCGACCCTCACCGCACGCCCCCGGCGAGGGCCTTACCATGACCTCATGACCGGCGAGCGCGACCTCCGCACCCTCCTGGGCTCCCTGCGGCCCGATCTGAACGACGGCCGGTACGTCTTCGCGAGCGTGCGCCGGGACTCCGTACCGACGGGCGTCTCACCCGTCGTCACGGTCATGGAGCGGGAGGGCCTGACGCTCGTCCTGCCCGAACACGAGGCGAGGGACGCCGGTCTCCCGCATGCCTTCCCGGCGGCGTGGATCACCCTGCGGGTGCACTCCGCGCTGGACGCGGTGGGGCTCACCGCCGCCGTCTCCCTCGCGCTGACCGACGCCGGCATCAGCTGCAACGTGGTCGCCGGGTACCACCACGACCACCTCTTCGTCCCGTACGAGCGGGCCGCCGAAGCGGTCACCGTCCTGGAGTCGCTCGCGTCGGAGCAGTCGCTCGGCCCGTGAGGCGGTCGTAGGCCCCGCGTCCCCGGTCCGGGCGCCCTCCGAAACCGCTCCGGGCCCGGATCCGCGACGTGAGCCGGGCCACGTAACATGGTCGCATGTCCTTCCTCCGCCGTCGCAGCGCCGCCACTCCCGCCGGCCCGGACTTCGATGTCCTCGCCATGGACCCGGGGGACTGGCCCGGGAACCTCGGCGCCGGTCTGCTGCCCGCGCCCGACGGCACCTGCCAGGGTGTCTTCCTCCGGTACGACCTCTACGGTGGCCGCGGTCCGGCCATGATCATCGGGAACCTCCCGGAGGGCTCACCCGCCCGCGAGACCGACGAGGGGCAGGTCCCCTTCGAGGTGGCGCAGCTGCTCCTCGCCCTGGAGAACGACGAGCCGGTGGAGGTCACCTCCACCGAGGACGTGCCCGTGATGCAGGGCGACAACCTGTTGATCGTGCGCCGGGTCAAGCTCTCCGAGACGCGCGTCGCCTGTGTGCAGTTCGACCGCAGCGACGGTGTCCTCGTCACGATCGCCAGCTGGGACCGCCCGATCACGGACGATCTCTACGCGCTGCTGAAGCCGCTGCCCGCGGAGCTCTTCCAGCAGAGTTGATCCCCCCGGCCCCGGAGCGGCTGAAACGTCCCTGCGACCGACGCGGATTCCATCGGCGGCAGGGACGTGATGTGTCGCCGAAGCCCTGCGGGGGCGCGGTCAGGACGGGTGCCCGCCCTTTCCCGTAAGGCCCGGTCCACCGCCCCGAGGACCCGCTCGTCCCCCGGCCGCTCGCGACGGGCCCGCCCCCCCGCCCGACCGGGGGACCGCGGTGGCGGCGCCGGTGAGCAGCAGGAGAACGGCGGGGGTGGGTGTCCACGGCTGGTCAGCCCGCCCGTGAGCCGGCGGACCTCGCTCTCACTCCCGCTCGGGCCGCGCCATCCTCGGGTCCGCCGGCCGGGAGCGGCCGGGTGAGCCCTTCGGGGCCACCCCGGCCAGGCCCACTTCGCGCCAGTGGCGCCCCGGCGCTCCACCGACCGCTCCGAGAGCCGCGACGAGGCAGCGGTCTTCTCGCGGGGCTCGAAGCCGGCCACGGCCTGCAGCCCGACCCGCTCCCGCCCTCACGGCGTCGGTCGGGCCGCCGCCCCGCGGACGTCTCACCCCACCAGGGCCACCGAAGCCCTCCCTACACGGTCCGGCGAACAGCCCGCATCACCCGATCCGGTCGACTGCGTGGGTATGTGCCGGGGGAGGGTGCTGATGAGGACCGCCCCGTCACTCTCCGACGACGATGCCTGCCGCTTTGCCGTACGCGCGCAGTTCGCCACGGGTCCTGGCGAGGTCGTCCAGCGTCAGACCCGGCATGACTGCGGCGACGTACTCGGCCATCGCCGCTTCGCGGTCGATGACGTCCAGAGCCTTCCAGTGCGACGCGATGTCACGGCGTGCGGACTCCTCGCCAACGGTGAGGCCGAGGCGCTGAGCCGCTCGCCCGGCCAGTTCCGGTTCGGTGAGGTAGCGGTAGTCCAGCGAACCGGGCTCGGGCGAGAGCACCTCGACGTCCAGAGACGCGACGACTCCCTTGCCGGCGTCTATCAACCGGCGCATCGAGGCGGCGTTCTCGGCCAGGAGTTCGGGGGTCATTCCCAGGTGGCCGATGACGAAGCCGATCTTGAGCAGCAGACCGTGCTCCCGGGCGGTCCGCATGGCCTGCACATTGTGCTCGAACATGAGCTCCGCCCGGTGGGCGGGGTCACCGTCCTTGCGCGGGCTCAGTGGTTTGTTCATGGCCAGGAGAGAGACGGGGGCGCCCGCATCCAGGCCGACCATGAGTTGCCGGATTCCGAGCCGCCGAAGCGTTTCCGCGTGGCGGGGATTGGACAGTCCGTCGGCGCGCGCATACCCCACCATGACGGGCCGCTCGTTCTCCGGGGTCCGGGTCCACCACTCGGGGGCCTCATCGAGCATGCCGCGCAGCAGGCCGCCGAAGGTCAGGGGGAGTTCGTCGGCGGTCAGGTAGAGGTAGTCGTAGGTGTGGTTGCTCATGTGCTCGATGAGCTGCCAGGCCGTGTGCGGGTCGTGCACCGAGTTCTTCCACATTCCGCCGAACTGGATCGAGCAGAACGAACAGGCGTCGTCGCGCCGGAACTTGATGCAGCCCCGGCCGATCTCCACGGGCATCCCGGCCTGCAGGTTCACGCCGAGCATCTTGCGCAACTGCGGGGCTACACGCGTTTGGAAGTTCGACCGGTAAGGCGTGGAGTGGTCGAACGTGGCGTCGACCAGGTCGTGGCGAACGGCGGTGAAGACTGGCTCGGGGCGCTGCGGGACGGAAATGATCTCTCCCCCGTTCCAGACCGCGATGCCGGGGTACGCCTCCGGCTTCCGGAGCCGGCCGAGGTGCAGGTCGGCGATGAGTGCCTGGAACGGGGCGATGACTTCGTTGCCGCGGAAGCCGAAGTCGATGCAGGCGTGGTGCCGGGTCAGGCACTGCTCGGTCAGCGCGGTGAAGTGGTCGTTGCCGATGACCGTCCAGATCTGCGGGCGTACCGCTTTGGCGTGGGCCAGGACCGCGACCGCGGCTTCGTACGTGGCCGTGAGCGCGCTGGCGCACACCGCGAGAATGTCGCCGGCGTGGGCGTCGATGTAGTCCAGCAGGGTGGGCCAGGGGACGACCGTGCCGTCGATGTACACCGGGGTCACGCCAGGGATGTCCGCCAAGGCGGACGCGAGGGTCAACGCGCCCAGGCTGGGGAAGTTGGACCAGTCGGTGTGATCCTCGGGGCGGGTGACCGTGCAGGTGGCGCCGTCGAACACGGTGTTGGAGTTGGGCGGGTTGACGATGAGTACCTGTGCCATGCGTGCAACTCCTCAGCTGGCGGTGCAGGTTGTCAGCTCCACGGAACGCCGTCATGCGGACAAGGCTGAAGAACAACCGTAGGCAGCCCGCTCCGTCGAACGACGCTCGAACCGACCGGCCTGGCGCTTTTTCTGCCGTGTGTGGCTTGATGGCTACGCGGGCATTTCCGCCGCGTTGCCGACCCGGCAAGGCCGTTCGGGGGCGATCTGGGGCTGGAGGACGGCCATGACGAAGTGGAGCCGCTCGTCGGCCCGGTTTCCGTAGCTGTGCTCGCGGTCGGCGGCGAACACAGCGGCATCGCCGTGACGCAGGACGAACGTCTGGCCTCCTACGTCAAGAGAGAGCACGCCGCGAAGGACGTAGACGATCTCCCAGCTTCCCGAGGCATGCGCTTCGCCGCTGTAGCAGTCACCCGCGGAGAGGCGCCAGTCCCACATCTCGATGGCGTTGGGCAGCTCGGAGCCGATGAGGAGCCGGCCGCTGCTCCCGGCCCGGCCCTCCCACAGACGAGCGGCGTCCCCGTCGCGCACCACGCGCACCGTGGTGTTCTCGGAAGCCTGCAGCAGGCGCTCCAGCCGCACTCCCAGAGCATCGGCCAGCCTGCAGAGGGTCGCGATGCTGGGGTTGGTGCGGGCCTTCTCGATCTGCACCAGCACTCCCTTGCTCACGCCCGCACGGGTCGCCAGGGCCTGCAGGCTCCACGAGCGTTCCGCACGCAGGGTCTGGACGTTCCAGGCGATCGCCTGGTTCGCCGACTCGGCAGCGCTCGCCATCATGGTTCCACCTTCCGTCGCACGGACTTGGGGAGTTGCACCTTCTCTGCCCCCGCGGTCCTGCAAACTAGTCCAGTTGGCCGGTCTACGGAACCATGCGCGGACCGAGATGGCTCGTCACTGCCCGACGGTCGAGGAAGGAGTTCGCCGTGGCACTGCTGCTGGGGCTGTGTTCGAGCATGCTGTGGGGGGCGGCGGACTTCGTGGGGGGCCGGCTGTCACGGGCGCGGTCCGCCTACTCAGTGATCTTCATGGCCCAGGTGTCGGCCTTGGGCGGTGCCGTCGTGTTCTTCGTCGCCCAGAACGACCCGGGGTGGGAGACGGATGCGCTGGCCTGGGGAGCAGTGGCGGGGCTGGCGGGAGCAGTCGCCCTCGGTGCGTTCTACCGGGCTCTGGCCGTAGGACAGATGAGCCTGGTGGCCCCGGTGACATCCATCTCCGTCGTTCTTCCGGTCGTCGTAGGCGTCGCCGAAGGCCAGATGCCTCCGCCGCTGCAGTTCGTCGGCTTGGTGACGGCGGGTCTGGGCACCTGCCTGGCCGTGACGCCCGAGCTGAGGTCCGGACCCGAAGCGGGGGTGTCCTCAGGGCAGTCGATCGGCCTGGCGCTGCTGGCTGCCGCGGGGTTCGGCGTCGTCCTGATCGCCATCGCCGAGGGCAGCCGTACATCGGTCTCCCAGACCATGCTCGGCCAGCGAGCCGCCTACGTCGGCGTGGTCGGGATCATCCTGCTGCTGCGAGCGGGTACGCAAGGGCACCGGCC
Organism: Streptomyces sp. AM 2-1-1; assembly: GCF_029167645.1. Taxonomy (NCBI): domain Bacteria; kingdom Bacillati; phylum Actinomycetota; class Actinomycetes; order Kitasatosporales; family Streptomycetaceae; genus Streptomyces; species Streptomyces sp. AM 2-1-1. The sequence goes on from NZ_CP119147.1 coordinate 6,933,752, forward strand.
TCGCTGGAGCCGCCCCATGCTGGCCGCCGCTGCCGCGGTCGGCCTGGCGGACATGGCCGCGAACCTGATGTACGCCTACGCCACCCGAACCGGCTCTCTGCCAGTGGTGTCGGTCCTTTCCTCGCTGTACCCGGTCGCCACAGTCCTTCTGGCCCGGTGGCTCGACCACGAGCGCCTCCGCCCTCTGCAACTGGCCGCGATCGCGGTGACTCTTCTCGGCGTCTCGTTGATCGGGGCCGGTTGAGCACCTGGCAAGCGTTCGCACCGCCCGTTGACACCTGCCGGCCAACCGTGGGGACGACCAGGTCGTCTCGTCCCGGATCACCCAGAGCGTGCTGGAAGGAGACCTCGGACCCTTGCACAGGCCCGCGTAGTACGGCGTTTCACTCCTCCGGCCGATGCGTACGAGGACATCCTCCGCGACGAGACGGCCGGCGCTGGGATCACGCTGATCACCATGGAGCAGGGCCCCGGCCGCCCCTCCCGGCCCCCGTTCCCGGCCTGCCCGCCGGGTCTGCCCTCGCCACCGCCAGGACGGCCGGCGTCTGGAGGTCGTGGCAGGACGACGGTCGACCGCCGTTCGGGGCCGTCGTCCTGCCGCGGAATCGGCCCGGCGCCCCTCCGGTCCGCTCGACCCGCATCTCCGTGGGTCACGCGATGCCGGGAGCGCGGCAGAACCGGCCCGCCGACGAGCGGGACGCGGTGGCCCCCGGTTCCGAGCCGCATGCCCCCGAACACCACCTCGCGGACGGCCCTCCGCGCCCCGCGCGCGAAACCACGGGCCGCTCCCGCGCGTCCTTCCCGCTGTCCGGTAGTACCGCGGGGCGAGAGGGCCACCCATGCGTTTGACCATCGACGTCCGTGAAGGCGACTGGTCCGTCGTCTCCTACGGGTCCTACGGCGCCCGGTTCTCCCACACCCTCGACACGATGATCGCGGCGGGGGAGTTCGAGGGTGACTCCACCGGACGGTGGCACGAGCTCGGCCGGCGCACGGGTCAGGGCACCTTCACGCTCTCCGTACCCGACGGCGACCGGTCCACCGTGACCGTCGGCGAACTGACGGCCCGCTGCCTGACCGAGGCGCGCAGCCGGGGAGCCGCCCGACCCGCGCCCGTCGTCCCGGGCCGCGGATCGCCCCGCCGAAGTCCCCGGGACGACGACGCCGTCCTCGGCGTGTGGCTCTCGGACGCCGCCACGGACGAGCGGCTCGCCGCCGGGCTCACCCTGGACCGGGCCGGGCTGCGCGACGGGGACCTGCTCGTCCTCTCCGTCGAGTACCCGGCCCAGGCCTGCTACGAGATGGGGGCGCCGCGCAATCCGGACCAGCTCTTCCGCTGGCTCCAGCTGGCGGAGCACGCTGCGGCACCCTCGGGGGGACCGCGCCTGTGGGGCGTCCTGCTCTACACCGACGCGGACGTGGAGCTCGCCACCTACGTACGCACCCACTTCGACGACCTCAACGCGCTCTCCGGGCCGGCCACCCGGGTCTTCGTGGTGGAACGCCGCGCCGACTGGCCGCGGGCGAAGAAGTACTGGCGCCGCCACCTGGAACCCGAGCTGTACCGGGTCATGTCGGTGATGCACTGGCTCCGCTGGACCCCGTACGACCCCCAGGGCGCATACGAGGTGGCGGCCCGGCTCGGGCTGGACCCCCAGATGCTTCCCTGCCGGGTGTTCTTCCGGCCGCCCGGGGACGGCGAGGAGCACGAGAAGGCCGTGTTCCGGATCGAGCACACCTCGACGGCCTACTTCAGGACCCTCTTCGGGTCGGTGAACCGCGCGCTGCGGTCGGTGACGTCCACCGGGCCGAGCCCCGAGGAGGCGGGCACACGACCGGCGCGGTACGGACCCGCTTCCGAGCGCGGCCGGGGCGCCTCGCCCTCCCCCCGCACCGACACCTGCGCTCCCGCCGCCGACGCCGTGGAGGCCCTGCTCTCCTCCGGCCCGGTCACCGACGACACCGCCCTGCGAGCCGTCCGCGAGGCCGAGACGGCGATCAAGGCGGAACTGGTGCCCCCGCCTCCCGGACTCACGGTCAGCAACAGCCTCGTCGTCCTCCCACGACCCGCAGGAGCCGCAGTGCCCGACAACTTCTCCTTCCACGGTGAGCACACCACCTTCGTCAACCGCCCCCGGTCCACCGTCATCCGGGACTTCCAGAACACCTACGCCACCGCTGCCCACGCCGAGGACCTGGTGGGACTGCTCCGGCTCGTACTCGAGAGCCGGGACACGCCCGAACCCGCACGGGAGGAGGCCGCCGCCGCCATCCACGACCTCGCACGCCTCGGCGCGGAGCCGGAGCACGACGGGCCGGCCGCGACGGCCCGCCTCGAACGCCTGCGGACCCTGCTCGCCTCCAGCGCGGACATCGCCCAGCCGGCGCTGACGATCCTCGCTTCCCTGGGCACGTTCTTCGCCGGCTGAGCGTCGGCCCCGGATGCCGGGTGAACACCCGCCGCAGGCGGCCGTCGGTGGACCCCGCCGGCCCGCGCGGCCGGCCGGGGCAGGGGTGCGCGGCAACCCCGGCCCCGACTCCGACCCCGCCGCCCCAGGCGGAGCCGACCCGCGCTACCCCCGTGCACTCGCCATCAGGGAGGCCATCCGCGCGGCCGAGGTGCCCAGCCCGGTCGGGCCCGCCACCTGCCCCCAGGGCGAACGGGCGGCCTGTTCCCGGCGCAGGTCCTCCTCGCGGTACCGGCGGCAGCCCCGGTGCCAGATCAGGATGCCCGCGAGCCAGTGCCGGAGTTCCTGCACATAGCCCGCGAGGACCTCCCGCGATTCGGCGTCCAGAGCGAAGTCGTCGTACAGCACCGGCAGTTCCACCTCGGCGACGTGCTCGAACTGCCGCAGACGCCCGTGCATCAGATCGTGGATGACCGCCACCCCGGTCGGATAGTCGACGTCGAAGAAGTTCTGCACGACCAGGACGCCGTTGTGCACCTCACCCTCGTACTCGATCTCCTTCTGGTACGAGAAGAGGTCGTTCAACAGGGCCGCGTAGTCCGCCGCCGCGTTCTCCAGCGACCGCATCGGACCGCTGCGGTAGATCTCCTGCGGCACCTTCTTCCCGTGTGCCAGCCGGCACAGGGCCATCGTGAGGTCCGAGCCGAAGGTCATGCGCCGCATCTCGATGTAGTCCACCGGGTCGGGGATACGGTTCTGCGCCTGGTTCGCCAGCTCCCACAGCCAGCTCTCCGTCATCGACTCGATCGCGTACCGGAAGGCCACCCGGCCCTCCTCGTCCATCGGCCCGGCCGTCCGCCGCCACAGATCCCCCAGCGAACGCTCCAACGCGTTGACCGGCTCGGGCATGCTGGTGACCGAGCCGTCCAACGGCATGAAGAGCGAGAGCCGTTCGTTGGCCAGACGCGCCCCGGCCAGATCGCGGGTGCGCCCGTGCACCACCGGGAACCAGTCGTCGCCGTACGTGCCCCACGCCAGCCACGCCGAGGAGAGGTCCAACTCCTCGGGCGAGGCATCCGGATGGATGCCCGCCGCACAGAGCGGGAGGTCGATCGCGAGGATCCGGTCCTCGTCCCAGATGTGCGAGCCGGGTACCCCCGGCTGTTCCTGGAGGATGCCCATCCGCCCCGCCCAGTCGACGATCCGTACCCGCGCCCCGTCCAGGTGAGGGCTGAGCGTGGTCCCGAACGGCAGGTGCAGGTCCGGAAGCAGGGACGGGCCGACCCGCTGGTTCGGCGCGTGGCTGTGACCGCGCAGCCGGGCGGTCTCCGAGCGGGGAGTGAACCGGATCGACGCGGCCGCCATGCCGAACGCGTCCGACATCCCCAGGCGCCCCGGAGCCGTTCCCGCCGCCCCGCCGTCGTTCATGTAGCGACTGGAGCGCAGATGCCACTCGTGTCCGCCGGACTGCCAGTCCTGCAAACCCTTCACGTACGCGAGAACCGCGGCGCTCTGCGCCGGGTCCAGGCCCTTGGACGCGCAGAGCGGGCCGAGTTCCGTCAGGGCCGTGTTCTCGAACTGCTGGAGCCGGGAGGTGAGCAGGTCGTTGACGGCCTCGGCCGCCTCCTGCGTCGAACAGCCGAGGAACTTCTCCAGCACCAGCACGCCGTTGCTGTTCTCGCCCTCGTCCTCCACCTCACGCTGGTAGGAGAAGAGGTCGTTGCGCAGGTGGACGCCGTCGGAGAAGGCGTCCCGCAGGACACGCAGGGCCCGGGATCCGGCCACCGCCTCGGGGACCTCGGCGTTCGCCGCGTACTCCACGAGCCCGGCCGACCAGGGGGCACCCCCCACCTTGCGGCGCATCTCGATGTACTCGACGGGGTTGGCGATCCGCCCCTCGTTGATGTTCGCGAGCTCCCACAGGGACTCGTTGAGCAGGTTCTCGGTAGCCTCGGCGAACCGCGCCCGCCAGGCGTCCGACATGGCCGGAACCGTACGCGCCCACAGATCCGCGAGCCCCGCCTCGACCGGATTCACGGGCTCGGGTGTCGGGGCGCCCCGCTCCATCGGCATGAAGGCGGGCAGCCGCTCCAGATAGCGCTTGGCGCCGTCGCGGTCCGGAGTGCGTTTGAAGAGCTCCAGGAAGTGGTCGTCGAAGAAGAAGACCCAGACGTACCAGTCGGTGACCAGGGACAGGGCCTCGGACGAGCAGTCGGGATGGGTGTACGCGCACAGCAGCGCGTAGTCGTGCGCGTCGAGGTCCCGCTCGTCCCAGATGCCGGATCCCTCCAGCATCCCCATGCCGCGCGCCCATTCCTTGGTATGACGCCGCGCCTCCTCGAGATGCGGGCTGAGCCGTGCCGGATACGGGACGTAGAAGTCCGGCAGCGAGAAGGGCTGTGCCATGTGCGTGGGGCCTTTCCAGGAGACTCCGCGCGCCGTTCGCGCGGACCCGTCTTGTCCGCGCGAGCACTACCCCTCCGCCATCCGGGGTACGCACAAGGGTCATAAGTCACATCATCACCACGGCGCCCGGGTGATGGAGTAAAACTCCGGTAACGGCAACCCGTCATCCGCCTCGAACACTCCCGTCGTCGCAGGTCACAGCTGCCTTCAGTGGTCTGCACCACTGACTCGTCCACCGCCCTCCACCACGCTCTTGACGAGCCGTCACCCCGCGCCGGAGAGTGTGCCGCCACGACCGTACGAGAGATCGCCCCGCACCCGGCCGGACGCCGCACATGCACGTCCCGCTCCCAGAAGGGTTGTCATGACGTCCACGAAGAGGTCCAGGCTCGCGCTCGCGCTGGTCACGGCCGGCGCGCTGAGCGCCGCCCTGCTCACCCCGGCCGCCCAGGCCGAAGACGTGCGCCCCGAGTGCCCGCGCAGCCTCGCCTGCGACTGGGTCCCCGCCGCGTACCAGCAGACCGGAGACCCGGCCGACAAGGACACCTACGGCAACTACGACACCGCCGACCGGCCGCAGAGCAACGCGATCAAGTTCATCGTGCTGCACGACACCGAGGTCGACTTCGACACCACCCTGAAGATCTTCCAGAACCCGCTGAACCAGACGTCCGCCCACTACGTCGTCCGGTCCTCGGACGGGCACGTCACCCAGATGGTGAAGAACAAGGACGTCGCCTGGCAGGCCGGCAACTGGTACGTCAACACTCACTCCATCGGTATCGAGCAGGAGGGCTTCGCCGCCGACGGAGCGGCCTGGTACACCGACGCGATGTACCGCTCCACGGCGAAACTGGTGACCCATCTCGCCGAGCGCTACGACATCCCGCTCGACCGGCAGCACATCCTCGGCCACGACGGAGTCCCGCCCACCAGCGCCGCCGGGACCCCCGGAATGCACTGGGATCCGGGCCCCTACTGGGACTGGAACCGCTTCATGGCGCTGGTCGGCGCGAAGCCCCGGCCGACCGGCACGAAGAAGGGCGGACTCATCACGGTGGCACCGGACTTCCGGCGGAACGAGCAGGAGTTCCGCGACTGCGAGAAGGGCGTCGACCTGCCGCTCCAGGGCAGCAGCGCCGTTCCGCTGCGTACCGCTCCCGCCGCCGACGCGCCCCTCTTCTCCGATCCCGGGCTGCACCCGGACGGATCGGCCGGCACCGACTGCGCCGCCGACTGGGGGAGCAAGATCAGCGCCGGCCAGCAAGCCGTCGTCGCCGAGCGGCAGCCCGGCTGGACGGCGATCTGGTGGTACGGCAGCAAGGCATGGCTCAGCACTCCCGCCGGTACACGTGTCACCGTCCCCACCAAGGGCACCGTCGTCCGGCCGAAGGCGGGCCGGACCGAGGTCCCCGTCTACGGCGTCGCCTACCCGGACGCGGCCGACTACCCGGCCGGCTTCACGCCCCGCACGGGCTCCCCGCTCGTCTACACGATCAAGGCGGACCAGGCGTTCCCGGGCGGCGGCGAAGCCCCGACTGGCTACTACTACGCCCCGACGATCGACGCCTCGAAACCGTACGACCACACGTACTTCACGGGCGCGCAGAAGTATGTGACCGTCCAGATCGGCCACCGGGTCGGGTTCGTGAAGGCCACCGACGTGGACGTGGTCCGCGTCGGCTGACGGACGCCCCGCACCGCGCACGGGCCCCCCGCGCCGCACGGCCGCCCCTGCGGGGGAGTTCCCGCAGGGGCGGCCCGCGGGAGCGACGCGCCCCCACAGCACCGCGCGCCCGCGGGGCCGGTGTGTCGGCACCGTTCCCGCGGGCGCGCTCCCCCCTCAGGGGCGGGACCGGTCTTCCGGGCCCCGCCCACGGTCAGCGGGTGCCGACGGCCGCCCGTACGGCCCGGCGGGCCATCGCGCAGTCGTCGTGCAGCCGGCGCAGCAGCCGGCGCTGAACCTCACCGGAGGACAGGGTCCCCGGGCGGTCCTGCGAGGCACCGGCCGGTCCCGGCTCCCGCATGGTCCGCTGGACAGCCGTCTCGTAGGTACGGATCTCTCGTGTCAGCACCAGCATCAGGTTCACCAGAAACGCGTCCCGGGCGTCCGCGCCGCGGGCCTGGGCCAGCTTGCTGATCTCACGCCGCGCCACCAGGGCGTCCGGGCCCAGCACCATCCAGAGCGTCGCCAGGTCGTACCCCGGCAGGTACCAGCCCGCGTGTTCCCAGTCCAGGAGGACCGGACCGGTGGGCGACAGCAGGATGTTGGAGAGCAGGGCGTCCCCGTGGCAGAACTGGCCCATGCCGGTCCGCCCTCCCGCCACGGCGAGGCCGTGCAGCAGCTTCTGCAGGTCGCCCAGGTCCCGGTCGGTGAAGAGCCCCAGCTCGTGGTAGCGGGAGATCCGTGAGGCGTAGTCCAGCGGGGTGTCGAAGAGGCCCACCGGCGGACGCCACTCGTTGACCCGGCGGATCGCGCCCAGCACCTGACGCACATCCGTGCGGGGCGGGGGCTCTTCCGGGTGGCGCGTCAGCGCCGCCACCCGCCCGGGCATCCGCTCGATCACCAGCGTGCAGTTCTCCGGGTCGGCGGCGATCAGCCGGGGCACCCGGACCGGCGGGCGGTGCCGGACGAAGGAGCGGTAGGTCGCTATCTCGTGCCGGAACCGTTCGGTCCACGCGGCCGAGTGGTCGAGTAAGCACTTGGCCACCGCCGTGGTGCGCCCGGTCATGCCCACGATGAGTACGGAGCGTCCGCTGCGGCGCAGCACCTGGACCGGGTTGAACTCGGGACAGATGCGCTGCACGGAGGTGATGGCCATGCGCACCTGCGCGCCCTGAGGGCCCGACAAGTCGATTCTGCCGCTGAGCGGTTGGGCGCCCGGGCCCGCCGTCCGCCGGGCCCGGCCCAGTCCCTGCACCGGAGTTCCGGAGAGGGGGGCGAGATACGGTCCGCCTCCGGATCCCCTCGGACGGATCGGCCGGGGCGGAGCGGACACGGAGGACGATGCTGTGTACATGGGCGAGACAGATCCCTTCGCGCGCCGACAAGTTGCGTGCACCACCCCGGCCGGCGGCCGTCCGGCACCCTGGGGAGTACCGAGGGCTGCCGGGCGGGGTGGCGCACTCCTACCTGACACCGGGACGGCCGTGGCAGTGCAGATGGCGTGCCCTGGCGTACGGGTGGCGAATATGCGCACCGCATCTGACTCGGGGCTAGGGTTCAACTCAGCCGAGAACCTGGGGGCTTGAAGTGACCGGAGAACCCAACACCCGTCTTTCCGATCTGTTCGGCATGGCCGGATGGTCCAAGGGCGAGCTCGCGAGGATGGTGAACCGGAAGGCGGCGGCCATGGGCCACTCCCAACTGGCGACCGACACCTCGCGCGTCAGGCGCTGGATCGACACGGGGGAGTCCCCGCGCGATCCCGTGCCGGAGGTGCTGGCGGCTCTGTTCACCGAGCGGCTCGGCCGTGTCGTGACCATCGAGGACCTCGGGTTCGGCCGACGCGGGCGCACGGGAAAACGGCGGGTCGCCGGGAAGGACGAGCATCCCGACGGCCTTTCGTGGGCGCCCGAACGGACGGCCGCGGTCCTCACCGAATTCACGGGAATGGACCTCATGCTCAACCGACGCGGCTTGGTGAGCGCGGGCGCCGCGCTCGCCGCTGGACCCGCCCTCACCGGCGCCATGAACGACTGGCTGCTCTCCGACCCCGCTCCGGTGGCCGACGCGCCCCGGACCGACAGCTCCCTCCCCGCGGATCCGGCGGGGTACGACCGCTACGACACCGCTCCCATCGGATCGGCCGAGGTCACCGCCTTGGAACACTCGGTCGACATCTTCCGCAAGTGGGACGCCCAGCGGGGCGGCGGTCTCCAGCGCAAGGCGGTGGTGGGCCAGCTCAACGAAGTGGGCGGCCTTCTCGCGCACCGCCACCCCGCCGACCTCCAGCAGCGGCTGTGGGGCGTCGCGGCCAATCTGGCCGTACTCGCCGGGTGGATGTCCCACGACGTCGGCCTCGAACCCACCGCGCAGAAGTACTTCGTCATCGCCGCCCACGCGGCGCGCGAGGGCGGCGACCGTCCGCGCGCCGGCGAGGCGCTGTCCCGGGCGGCACGGCAGATGGTCCACCTGGGACGGCCGGAGGAGGCCCTCGACCTGATGAAGCTCGCCCAGTCCGGTTCGGGCGAGGAGACGCTGCCACGCACCCGCGCCATGCTCCACACCATCGAGGCGTGGGCCTACGCGTCCCTGGGGCGCGGGCAGGCGATGCGCCGGGCCCTCGGGGAGGCCGAGGAGCTCTTCGTCTCCGACCGGAACGTCGAAGAGCCGCCGGGCTGGATGCAGATGTTCGACCGGGCCGACCTCTACGGCATGCAGGCGCTCGCCTTCCGGACGCTCGCCGACCACGAGCCCTCGGCCGCCGTCCTCGCCCAGCAGCACGCCAAGAAGGCCCTGGAGATGCGGGACGACGGGCGCCAGCGCTCCAAGCTCTTCGACTACATCTCGCTCGCGTCGGCCTGCTTCATCGCCGGTGATCCCGAACAGGCGGACCGGTACGCCCGGCGCGCCCTGGTGTCGATGGGGGAGACCTCCTCGCACCGCACCTGGGACCGGCTGTGGCAGATGTACGAACTCACCGGCAGGTATGCCGGCGACCCCGCGATCCGCGACCTCCGCGAGGAGCTCATGCTCGTGATGCCCCGGCAGGTCAAGAGCCCGAGGAGTGCCGAAGCCTGACCCGCCCCGACGTGGGCGGACCACCGCGGGAGCCCTCGGCCGGGCGGACGGCAGGTCCCACCGGGCCCGCCACGGTGGACCGGTGCGCCCTCACCCCGTGATGCGGGCGATCAGCACGCAGCCCTCCACCGGACGGGCGTCCCCACCGAACTCCTCGGCGACGGTCCGCACGCATTCGGCGGCCGTGCGGGACCGGGCCATCCGGGGTGCCAGCCGGAGCAGTTCCCCGGGGGCGGCGTCACGGCCGGCGGCCGGGCTCACCCCGTCCGTGCGCAGCAGGAGCACGTCGCCGGGAAGCAGCCGCACGGTCTCCTGCCCGTAGGCCGTTCTGGGCACCGCGCCCAGGAGTACGCCGTCGGGGGGTGGCAGCGGGACCCCGGACCCGCCGCGGAAGAGCAGGGGCGTGGGATGTTCCGCCTGCGCCCAGGTGAAGAGGCCGGTCGAGGGGTCGAAGAGCCCGCACAGGGCGCTGCGCAGAGCGGGCTGGACGGATGCCTGGAGCAGCTGGTTCAGGTGGGTGAGCAGCGCTCCGGGCTCGATGCCCGCCACCGCCATGCCCCGCAGGGCGCCCAGCACCATCGCCATGGCGGAGGCGGCGGGGATGCCGCGCCCGGCGAGGCTGCCGATGGTGAGCAGCGTCCTGCCGTCCGGCAACGTCATGGCGTCGTACCAGTCACCGCCGGCCGGGCCGCACACCCGCGACGGCAGGAGGTGGGTGGCGACCTCCATGACGTGGGCCGCGTCCGGCGCGGGCTCCGGCGAGCCGTGCCGGGACGGCAGAACGGCCTCGTGCAGTTCGACAGCGATCCGGTGCTCGGTCCGCGCGCGGTCGTCCTGCCGGTGCAGGGAGTCGCGGGTGCGAACCACGCGCCGCCGGCTGTCGGTCAGCGCACTGACGTCGCGCAGGACCGCCCACAGGGAGATCGTGCGTCCCTCGGGGTCCAGTACGGGCTCGCCCAGCGCGTGGAGGGTCCGCGTCCCGCCGTCCGGACGGCGGATGCGGAACTCACCGTCCATCGGCTTTCCGTCGATGAGGCAATTGGTCACCATGGAGGTGAGCAGGGGCTGGTCCTCCGGCACGAGGACGGTGGGCAGTTCGTCCAGGGAGAGCGGTCCCGCGGCGACGTCCCTGCCGAAGATCTCGTACAGCTCGGCGGACCATGCGACGCCGTCGTCGAGCAGGTTCCACTCGGCGCTGCCCGCCCGGCCCGACCAGGGTCCGGCGTCCTCGCCGGCGAGGGCGCCGTCCGCTGCTCCGGCGAGGAGACCGACGACGTCGGGGGCCGGCGGAGGCGGTCCCTCCCGGAGCTGACCCAGTCGTGCGCCCAGGTCGTCGAGATGGTGGGCCGCGAGTTCCCAGAGCGCACGCTGCCAACGCTGCTGGGGATCGTCCTCGTCGACGGCCACCGCGTCCCGGCACATCGAGTCCAGGTCCCCGCGCAGTCGGCGTGCGCGGCCGATCATCGCGTCGAGGGTGTCCCGCTCGGGCAGGCGTGCCGCCGGGCGGTCGGCGAAGAGGGGGGACGGCATCTCGAACTCCGATACGGACGCTACTGCCGGCTCTCGGGGAGGAACGGAAGAGGAACCGAGGACGACTGTGACACAGCGGAGTGGGGCCCGTAAGGGGTTCGGCAACACTCGTCGCGTTCTTGCGCCTGACATATGCCAGCGGCTGACACCACGGCCCCTGACTCGAACAACCCTTCGTGGAAACGGCGTTGGTCCGACGGGGGAACGAGCCGGCGGCATCTCCGGGTGGGTTTTCCGCTCTCCGGCGGGGGATTCCCGAATCCTCCGGGCCGCACGGAGAGGGCGGGAATGTCCTGCGGGTCGCTCGTGTTCCACCAGCAGAATGAAAACGACATCCATCCCGGACAAGGGAATGGCGTCGCCCATCGGAGGAGGATTCATGGCACGCGGTGATCTCAGGCCGGTCGTCACCCTCCGGTCCACGGCGGGGACCGGGCAGAGCTACGTCACGCGGAAGAACCGCCGCAACGACCCGGATCGGCTGGAGCTGCGGAAGTTCGACCCGGTGGCGGGCCGCCACGTGATCTTCCGGGAAGCCCGCTGAACCGTTCGGCCCGGCGTCCCCCGGCGGCCGGCCCGATCCCGGCGCCCGGCGTTCGTCCCCCGGGGCCGGCCGGCCCCGTACCGAGAAATGGACCCAGGAAGGAACATCCCGCATGAAGCAGCACATCCACCCGGCCACCCGTTCCGTCGTCTTCCGTGACAAGGGTGCCGGGGTCGCCTTCCTGACCCGGTCGACCGCCGACCCGGCCGACCGGGTGGAGTGGGAGGACGGACGGAGCTACCCGGTCGTCGATGTCGAGACCTCGTCCGCGAGCCACCCGTTCTACACCGGCACCCGGCAGGTGCGGGACACGGCGGGCCGGATCGACCGCTTCCACCGCCGCTACGGCGACATCGCGGCCGGACGCTGACGAGTCGCCCCGGGGCTCCGGCACCGGGGCCCGCCCGTCCGACGTGTGCCCCGGATCACATCGGGGGCGCGGGAGTCCGGGAACAGGGACGGGTGGTTTATCGTTCACCTATACGTGGTGCGAGGGGGACAGTGTCCCCGGGCCTCACCTTTCGCCCACGGGGAAGATCGTTCGGCTGAAGCCCCGTGGAGCAACCCGCCGAGAGGCGACCGCCCCTCGCACCCCGTGAACGGCCCCGGCCGGATTCCCCCGATCCGACCGGGGCTTTCTCCTGTCCGCGGCCGGGCGCGACGGCGAACGCGGCCGCCGGCTCCCTCAGCGGCGCGACCGTGCGAGCCGCCCCGACGCCTCCAGTACCAGCGCTCCCAGCGCGGCCACCACCGCCACGGACGCGGCTCCCGGCGGCCACCAGCGCGCCGCGAGGGCGGCGAGCGCCGCGCCGGCGACCACCGCGGCCAGTCGCCCGCACACCCGGAGGTCGCCCCGGGCCGGGCGGCCGAGGGCCAGCCGTCCCGACAGGGAGGTCAGGGTGCCGGTGAAGTAGTTGGTCGGGGTCACCCGGATCATCCCCTGGATCCCCATGGCGACCGCCACGACGGCGAGCAGCTCCGTCCGGTCCCGGACCGACGTGACGAGACCCAGCCCCCACGCCGTCGCCGCCACACCCAGCAGGACCACCTCGGCGAGGAGCAGGGCCGCCACCGGCCACTCCCACCGCCGCGCCATCAGCGCTCCGCACCCGGCCCCGGCCATGTACGACACCAGCGCGGCACAGACACTGGGCGCGGAACCCTCCTCGCCGGCCCCTGCCGCCGAAGCGCCCAGCAGGACGAGATTCCCGGTCATCACCCCCGCGAAGACCTGCCCGGCGCAGAGGAAGACGAACGCGTCGGCCGCGCCGGAGGCCGCCGAGAGCAGGAGCAGGGCCCCGGCGACTCGCCCGGTCGGGGTGTCATCGGACGGCCGTTCCGGCGGCGCGGGGGAGGAGAGGGAGGAAGGAGGCACCCGGGCATTCTCGGTGCGCCGGTGCCGGGACACGGCGCACTCCCGCACCCTGGCGCGCCGGGACGCCGTGCACTCCCGCACCCTGGCGCGCCGGGACGCCGTGCACTCGCACACCCGGGCGTGCCGGGAGGCGGCGGCGCTCGCGCCCGGGCGTGCCGGGGCGCGGGCTCACGGCGCGCGGTCCGGGCGCGTCCCGGGGCGAGCCGCCGGTGCGCGTACGGACCGCGGGTGGGCGGGGCGGGTCACCCCGCGGCGCGGGGGACCACCGTGGAGAGGACGTCGGTGAGCGCGTGCCAGTCCGCGGAGACGATGCTGGCGTGCCGCCCCGCGAGGAGGCCGAGCCGGTCCAGGGCCTGGGCGGGCGTCGGGTTGGTGCCGTCGATGGCCGGCGCCACGTTGTGCGCGTCCGTCATCAGCACCAGATAACGGTTGCGGGCGTACCACGCGGTGTCGATGGAGCCGCCCGCGTACGCGGAGGCGTCACCGTCGAAGATCACGAACCACGGCCGGAGGGAAGCGTCGGCGTACCGGGTACGGGGGTCGCCGGCCTGCGCCGTGTGGACGGCCGGGAAGGCCGACGCCTCGCGCAGTCTGCCCGCCGCGGCGAGGTCGCGCAGCCGGGTGGCGTACTCGCGGTCGGTCCACAGGGTGTCGAGCGGATTGCCCTCCTCCACGGTGCCCGGGATCAGCTCCACCAGGAAGCGGCCCGCCAGGGCGTCGCGCGTGGGCCAGCCACCCGCGGTGACGGCCTCGTCGAGAGTGGCGTGCGAGCCGGCCAGGTCGGCCGGGCGGTAGAGCGCGTCGCCCAGTTTCGCCGTGAGCAGCGCGTCCAGGTCGGCCGGGCCCCGCCCGCTCGTACCGAGGAAACCGTCCTTGAGCTCGACCTTCAGCACCACGGGCCGGTGCCCGGGGTGGGCATCGTGCCAGGCACGGATGTCGGAGAGGCAACCGGAGAGGTTCTGGTTGCGCGGCCTGCTGCGCAACTGGCCGGCGTTGGCCGCGTTCTCGCAGTTGTTGTCGTTGGCGACCGGGTTGCCGTGGGAGACCCGCCACGAGCTGCCGAAGACGTTGGTCCACACGTCGAGTTCGAGCATCGCCGCCCCGGAGTCGAGCGCGTCGGCGAAGTAGGTGTACGTCGACTTCTCGTAGGCGTTGTGCACCCCGACGCCCGTCGTCGCTCCGTACGAGCTGCCGCCCTGGCCCGTGGCGGACTGGGCGCTGCCGGCCGAGACGGCCACGCAGAACAACCCGGCCGCGGCGGTGGCCGCCCACCGGCGCCATCCCTGCTTCATGGATCCTCACCCTCACCCACGTCGTCAAGGTTGATGCGAACGCGTCAACCGGAAGCACGATAGGAGGTGCGGGTGACCGGCAGGGGTACGCGAACCGGCCGTTCGGGGAGCAGGGGGCGGCCCGGGGGAGCCACCCCGGGCCGCCCCGGGTCCCGGGCGCGGGGCGGGCGGGTCAGACCGTCTCGTCGAGGCCGCTCGCGTAGTGCTCGACGGCGGTGCGGTAGCGCCGCACCGACGGGTCCTCGCTCGTCGTCGCGACGACCCGCAGCAGGAGCTCCATCGCCTCGTGGTGCTCGCCGGTGTTGTAGAGCGCCATCGCCAGGAACGTCCGCAGTGCGCCGTCGGCCGGGAACTCCGCCACTCCCCGGCGCAGTACCTCCACGGCCTGCCCGTATCTGCCGAGCACCCGGTACGTGCTGCCGAGACCGATGAGCGCGCCCAGGCGGTCCTCGTCGCCGAGCTTCCCCGCCGACAGCGCGCGTTCGTAGTACGGGACGGCTTCCGCCTCCAGGCCGAGAACGTCGTGCGCCCACGCGGTCTGGTAGGCGATCTCCGCGTCCTCGGGGAACTCCGCGGTCAGCGTGAGCAACCGTTCCCGGGCCTCTTCGGGGCGGCCTTCGGTGCGCAGCCGTACGGCGCCGGCCAGCAGTTCGTCCTTCGTGGCTGAGGTCATGGCGCCATGATTCCAGGCGCCGGGAAGCCCTCCTCGCGCGCCCCGGCGGGGTCCGTTCCGGGCGGGTCGCGCAGGCGTCCCCGACGACCCGGGGCACGACGTGGCCGTACGGGGGTGTGGCCCGACCGTGGCGGGGCATCTGACGGCCATGACCGCTGACGCGAACCGCACTGTGCAAAAGAGAAGTTGGGCGCACACGCTGCTGCGCGCCGGCATTCTGGTGATTGCTTTCCTGGGCCTCGTCGCCTTTTCCGTCGTTTTGGCCAAGGTGACGCTCACGCCGTCGCCCGCCTCCGCGGGGATCGCACATTCGAACATGACGCCGGGGCGTTCGCTCCGGCAGTACGCCGAGGACTACACCTTCCTCGCGGCCTGCAAGCAGGCGGGCGGGAACATCCTGCTCGGCGCTCCGTTCGGTGTGCTGCTGCCGGTGCTCGTACCGCGCCGGCTCCGGATGCTCCGCATGATCCTGCTGACCGGTGTGGTCATGGTGGTCGTGGAGCTGGCCCAGGGCGCCGTCGTCGAGGGCAGGGCCTTCGACATCGACGACGTCATCCTCAACACCACCGGCGCGCTGCTCGGTTACCTGCTCGTGGGGCGCCGGATCAGCCACCACTACCACGCCTTCGCGACGGTCAGGACCGAGCCGGCCGCTCCGGTCGCCGAGGACATCTCCGACAGCCGGTACGCCGGACGCTCCGCCCGGAACAAGGGGCTGCGGGCGAAGGTGGCGGCGGCCTCCTCACGGCTGGGCGGGGACCGGACCCCGAAGGCGCGGGCCGACGTTCCGGCGACGCGCTCGGCCAAGGCTCCGGTGGCCGCCCGGACCTCCGCGAAGGAGCCCGTGGCCGCCGGGAGTGACGGAGCGGCGCGGCCCGCGGGCGGGCGCACGCTGCTGGAAAGGCTCCGCAACCGCTGACCGGCACGGTAGGGCGTCCGGTCAGCGGTGACCGCGGCGTGCAGGGGTGCCGCGGAGCGGGCGGGTCGTGCGCGCGGACCGTGCCGGGCCCGTCCGCCGGGTCCGGCACGATCCGCGCCGCACTGCTGTGGTGCCGTACTCCGGGTGCCGTACCCGTGGTGCCGTACGGCTCGATCTCCCTCCGCCGGCAGGGCGCCGGAGGGAGACCCGGTCAGAGCGCCGGGTAGGCGTTCTTCATGAGCTCCTGGAACTGCGCGGAGAACCACTGCCCCGAGATCGGGGCGTTCGGCAGCGCGCCGGAGAGGCTGTTGCCGTTACGTGCGTTGCCCGTGTAGGTCGGGTCGCACATCCGGTCGAATCCCTTGCCCTCGTCGTTCGGGATCGCCGAGCTGGAGCCGTCCGACTCCCCCGGGGGCTTCATCCAGACGTACGCGTCGATCCCCGGCTCCGGAGAGGCCTTCGGCCGCTCGCCGAGACCCGCACCGGCCTGGTTGCACCAGTTGCCCATGTGGATGCGGCGGTCGACTCGGCCGCCGTCGACGTAGGTGTCCACGCTCGTGGACGCGCCCGCGGCGGTCGGACGGGCCGTGCCGCCCCAGCCGTTGCGGGACGTGTCGATCAGCATGCCGATCCTGGAGTCGAAGCCGACCGAGACCAGCTTGTCGCGGAACCCCTGGGCGAAGGAGAGTTCGTCCGTGTACCGGTTCCAGTCGACCCACTTCGACTGGCGGACGGACGTGCCGTTCACCGAGTCGTTGATGGTGAAGAAGGGCTCCTTGAGAGCGCTGTAGTTGGCCGTGTTGGTGATGAAGCCCTGGACGTCGGCGACCGTGGCGCCCTCGGCCGTCGCGGCGGCCTTGAAGGTGTCGGCGGAGGGGCCGAGGTTGTCGTCCCAGCCGATCCACCCGTGGTGGCCGGCGTCGATGTAGTTGTAGACGTTGGGCACGTCGCCGAGCTTGTTCAGCGCGTAGCCGACGCCCTTGACGTAGTTGCCGTTCGCCTTCATCACGTCGCAGTTCGGGGTGGCGGTCGGGCGCCCCGAGGTGTTGGTGACCAGGTTGGGCAGGGAGTCGATCTCCACGGTGGTGACGATGCGCAGGCCGGCGTACTTCGGGTCGGCCAGGATCGCCTTGATCGGGTCGATGTACTCGGTCTTGTAGCGGCCGAGGTCGTTCGGGCCGAGCTCACCGTTGGAGGCGAGAGCGGCGCAGTCGCGGCCGGGGAGGTTGTAGATCACGAGCTGCACGACCATCTCGCCGCTGCCCTTCTGGGCCAGCGCGGCGTCGAGGTGGTCGCGCAGGCCCATGGAGCTGCCCGCGCCCTCGATCGCGGCGGTGCGGTCGAGCCACACACCGGTGGGCTGGTTCGCGACGCGGCTGCCGCCCGGCTCCGCCGCTGCCTTCGCGGACCACTCCGGGTTCACGTAGACCTTGGCCCCGGCGTACGGGTTGTCGACGCGGGAGCCCGCGGGGGTGCCCGGGTCGGTCGGATCCGTCGGGTCGGTCGGGTCCGTGGGGTCGGTGGGGTCGACGGCGCCGGCGTTGCAGGTGACACCGTTCAGCTTGAAGGCGGCGGGAACCGCGCTGTTGCCGTTGCCGGACGCGTTGAAGCCGAAGGAGGCCGAAGCGCCGGTCGCCAGCGCCCCGTTGTACGAGACGTTCTTGACGGTCACGGCCGACCCGGTCTGGCTGACCGCCGCGTTCCAGCCCTGGCCGATCTGCTCGGAACCGGCGAAGGACCACTCCAGCTGCCAGGAGGAGACCGCGGCGCTATTGTTGGTCACCGTCACCGCGGCGGTGAGTCCGCCGTTCCACTGGTTCTGGATCTTGTAGTCCACCGAACACGCCGGGGCGGCGGCGGCCGAGGCCGAGAAGGGGCCGGCGGCGGTCCCGGCGGCGGCGACGAGGGCCGCTGCGGCGAGAAGCGCGGTCCGTGATCGGTACATCGGTGTGCGGCTCATGCGAGGTCATTTCCTTCTGTTCGAGGGCGAGCGGGTGATCCCGCAGCCCGATTCCGTACATGGGGGGTGTGGTCGTGGTCGCCGGCCGGGGACGGATCCGGGAAACCGGTCCGGGCCTCCGGGTCCGCCCGAGAAGGGCGGTTCCGAACGGCCCCCGGTCACCCGCTGCCCGCGGCAGGGCAGGGCAGGGCGTGGCTGGTTCCCACCCGGCCCCGGCGATGCGGAAGGGGCTCGGGTGACGGTCAACCGGAGGTGAGTGCCGATGCTTCTCGACCGGGCAGGTGTCGAAGCGGTACCCGTGCCACGCCCGGCGGAGTTCTCCGCCCGGTCACGGCCGGCGGGTGAGAGGCGGGGCCGGGCCGCCGGAGCGCGGGTTCACCGGCCGGAGCGGCCGCCGCGCCCTCGGGAACGCCCACCGGGTCCCTCGGGTCCGGTGCGCGGGCGGCGTGCCGCCCTATGCCCCGGAGGAATTACCGGTGCGCTCGCGATTTCTGGTCAAGCATTGTTCCCCCCGGGTTTTCGGCGGTATTCGGTCGATGCACCGCATACCGTGACGGCGGCGACGCAATTGTTTCTCGCGGGGCGCGGATGGATGGGTCAAGGACAGTCGTCACTCCTCGTCCGGACAATTGCGGATGGTGTTGAGCGTGCCGACGTTCCCCTCCGGGATGCGCGGACGGACACGTCGTCGACAGGGCCGTCGGGCACGCCACTGGTCGGTCGGCGTACCGGACATCGCTTCCCCTGCTGCCGGATGGAAACCGCCCGCTCCGCTCGCGCCCGGAACGGGCGAAGCGTCGTGGGTGGTGGCCGCGATGGCGGCCCGCCGGCCGCCATGTCCGGGCTTCGACCCGGCCGTTTCCCGGTGGGCCGGGAGATCGGGCCGAGTGGTCCAACCATGCGGCCGCACCATCCGGTTGGCTGTCCGGAAGCCGGTGGGCACCCGGACGGCGAAGGAGCGGCGAACCGTGCGGAACGGGGTGACCCGCACGCCGCGGTCCGCGGTGGGACCGGCCCTGGCGCGATCTGTTCCGAAGAGCAGCCACACCACGTGCCGGATGCGAACGGGAAGCGGAAGGTGTCGCACGAGCGACTCCTGCCAGACCGGAAGTGCCCCCTACGGCACTGCGGTCGATGGAACCGCTCCCACTGGTCGGCATGACGTTAGAGCGTCAACTGATCTCGGTCAACAGGCCAGTTCTGAACTGGATCAATCGAATTTATTCGACTCTTCACCTCTCTTGACGGGGATTTTCCACTTCCTCATGCTGGGAGCGCTCCCACTGGTTCAAGGCTTGTGCTCGATTCCGCACACCCCCCGCATGACCCCCATCATCGTCAGAGCCGCGAGGAGGAACCCGCGCATGGCAACGGGACGCGCCCGCAGTACGTGGGCACCAGGAAGACCCGGGAGAACCCGGGCAAGTGGAGTGCGGTCGCGCCGGCTGTGGACCGCCCTCGCGACGGCATTCCTTCTCCCCACCGGGATGACCGCGATGGCCGGAACCCAGGCACAGGCGGCCTCCGTCCAGTGCAGTGTCGACTACAAGGCCAATGACTGGGGTTCGGGCTACACCGCCGAACTCACCCTCACCAACCGCGGTACCGCCGCCCTGGACGGCTGGACCCTCACCTACCAGCAGACGGGCAACCAGCAGCTGACGAACGGGTGGAACGGCACCTGGTCGCAGGCGGGCAAGGCCGTCACCGTCAAGAACGCCGCCTGGAACGGCACCATCGCCGCCGGGGCGGCCACCTCCACGGGCGCCCAGTTCACCTACAGCGGCACCAACGCGGCTCCCACCACCTTCGCGGTCAACGGCACCACCTGTGCCGGCGCCCACCAGCCTCCGATCGCCCTCCTCACCAGCCCGGCGGCCGGTTCCGTCTTCACCGCGGGCGACGCCGTCCCCCTGGCCGCCACCGCGGCCGCCGCGGACGGCGCCCGGATCAGCAAGGTCGAGTTCTACGACGACACCACGCTGCTGGGTACGGACACCACCTCGCCCTACACCTACAGCGCCACCGGCCTGACCGCGGGCGGCCACTCCGTCTACGCCCGTGCCTACGACAGCCTGGGCGCCTCGGCGGAATCGACGCCGGCCGGCATCACGGTCGTCTCCGGACCGGCGCTCGTCGCCACGCCGACCCAACTCGGCGTCCAGCAGGGCAAGTCGGGCACCTTCAACGTGTCGCTCTCGACCAAGCCCACCTCCAACGTCACGGTCACCGTGGCCCGGACCGCCGGGAACACGGGTCTGAGCGTCAGTAGCGGGGCGAGCCTGACCTTCACCCCGTCCAACTGGTCCACCGCGCAGAAGGTGACCATCGCGGCCAACGCGACCGGCACCGGCGCCGCGACCTTCACCGTGACGGCCCCCGGCCACGCCGCCACCGCCGTCACCGCCACCGAGCTGGCAGCCACCAAGGAGTACGACGGGCGCTTCCTCGACCTCTACGGAAAGATCACCGACCCGGCCAACGGCTACTTCTCACCCGAGGGCATCCCCTACCACTCGGTCGAGACCCTGATCGTCGAAGCCCCCGACCAGGGCCACGAGACGACCTCGGAGGCGTACAGCTACCTGATCTGGCTCCAGGCGATGTACGGCAAGATCACCGGCGACTGGACCAAGTTCAACGGTGCGTGGGGCACCATGGAGAAGTACATGATCCCCACCCACGCCGACCAGCCGACGAACTCGTACTACAACGCGTCGAAGCCCGCCACCTACGCGCCCGAGCACGCCGAACCCTCGCAGTACCCGGCCGTACTCGACGGCTCCGCCGCCTCCGGCCAGGACCCCATCGCCGGTGAGCTCAAGACCGCCTACGGCACCGACGACATCTACGGGATGCACTGGATCCAGGACGTCGACAACACCTACGGCTACGGCAACACCCCCGGCGGCACCTGCAGCGGCGGCCCGACCAAGTCCGGCCCGTCCTACATCAACACCTTCCAGCGCGGCGCCCAGGAATCCGTCTGGGAGACCGTCACCCACCCGACCTGCGACAACTTCACGTACGGCGGGAAGAACGGCTACCTGGACCTGTTCACCGGAGACTCCTCCTACGCCAAGCAGTGGAAGTTCACCAACGCCCCCGACGCCGACGCCCGCGCGGTCCAGGCCGCCTACTGGGCCGACGTCTGGGCCGGCGAGCAGGGCAAGAAGAGCGAGGTCTCCGCCACCGTCGCCAAGGCCGCGAAGATGGGTGACTACCTCCGCTACGCCATGTTCGACAAGTACTTCAAAAAGATCGGCAACTGCGTCGGTCCGACCACCTGCCCCGCCGGCACCGGCAAGGACAGCTCCCACTACCTGATGTCCTGGTACTACGCCTGGGGCGGCGCCACCGACACCTCGGCCGGCTGGGCCTGGCGCATCGGCTCCAGCCACGCGCACGGCGGCTACCAGAACCCGATGGCCGCGTACGCGCTGAGTTCGGTCGCCGACCTCAAGCCGAAGTCGGCCACCGGAGCGCAGGACTGGGCGAAGAGCCTCGACCGGCAACTGGAGTTCTACCGCTGGCTCCAGTCCGACGAGGGCGCCATCGCGGGCGGCGCCACCAACAGCTGGAACGGCAGCTACGCCCAGGCCCCGGCCGGAACCCCCACCTTCTACGGGATGTACTACGACGAGAAGCCCGTCTACCACGACCCGCCGTCCAACCAGTGGTTCGGCTTCCAGGCGTGGTCGATGGAGCGCGTCGCCGAGTACTACCACGAGTCGGGCGACGCGGACGCCAAGGCCGTGCTCGACAAGTGGGTCGACTGGGCGCTGTCCGAGACGACCGTCAACCCGGACGGCACCTACCAGGTTCCCTCCACCCTCCAGTGGACGGGGGCGCCCGACACCTGGAACGCGTCGGCCCCCGGCGCCAACGCGGCTCTCCACGTCACCGTCGCCGACTACACCAACGACGTCGGTGTCACCGGTGCCTACGCCCGCACCCTGACCTACTACGCCGCCAAGTCCGGTGACGCGGAGGCCAAGGCCACGGCGAAGGCGCTCCTCGACGGCATGTGGGACCACTACCAGGACGACGCCGGCATCGCCGTGCCGGAGACCCGCGCCGACTACAACCGCTTCGACGACCCGGTCTACGTCCCCAGCGGCTGGACCGGCAAGATGCCGAACGGCGAGACGGTCGACAACAAGTCCACGTTCCTGTCGATCCGTTCCTTCTACAAGGACGACCCGGAGTGGCCGAAGGTGCAGGCCTACCTGGACGGCGGAGCCGCCCCGGTCTTCACCTACCACCGGTTCTGGGCCCAGTCCGACATCGCACTCGCCCTGGGAGCGTATTCCGATCTCCTGGAGTGAGTGACCGAGCAGGCGGAGGTGCGGGTTGAACGGGACGCCCCGCACCTCTGCCGTTCCACCCCCCGGCGGGCCCGCCCCGGCCCGCCGGGGACACCCGTTCGGACCCCGGCGTATTGCCCGGCCGGCGCCCCGGGCAGGGTGGCGGTGACGTCTGCCTCTCGGTCGCGGCCACCGTCATGGCCGTCGTCGGCTGGTTCGCGACCCTAGGGATGATCACCGCGCTGGTCGTCGAAGGGCTCGCCGTCACCGGCTGGTTCGGCCTCTCCTGCGTGTGGTGGCTCGTCACCCTCGTCCTCGGCCGCATGCCGGAGCCCCTGTGCGAAGCGACCGCCGCGACCCTGCGCGCCACCAGGTGCGGTTCACGCCCGCGCCTCGACTCACCCCGCCCACCCTCAGGGCCTCGTCGGCGACGACGGCCTCGCCCCGGTCCGTACGCCAGCGGATCGGCGACCCGTCCCTTGCCGGTGGGCCGGCCGCGAGCCACGTGGGTGGCGACCCGGCCGACCGCGGGGCATGATCGCCCGATGACATGGACAGCACCTGAGGCGATACGCCCCGCCGGCTCTCTCAACGCCCCGAGCGCGAAACACTGACCGGGTTTCTCCACTTCTACCGCGCCGGGCTGCTGCGCACATGCGCGGGGCTGACCGGTGAGCAACTGGCGGGACGGACCACCGCCCCCTCCCGCCTGAGCCTGCTCGGCCTCGTGCGTCACCTGGCCAAGGTCGAACGCACCTGGTTCCGCGAACGGTTCGCCGGCCAGGACCTGCCGCCGATGTACGACCCGGCGAAGGGCAAGGACGCGGACTTCGAGGATCTCGTGCCCGAGCGTGCCGAGGAGGACTACGCCCGCCTGCTGGAGGAGATCCGGCTCGCGGACGAGGTGGCCGCCGCCGCTTCGCTCGACGACACCTTCGTCCACGGGGGCGAGGTGTACTCACTTCGGCTGATCCATGTCCACCTGATCGCGGAGTACGCCCGGCACGCGGGCCACGCCGACCTGCTGCGGGAACGGCTGGACGGGGCGACCGGATTCTGAAACGCCCGCTGCTCGTCCACGACTCAGCGCGAAAAAGGGTCAGTTGGAGGAGCGGGGGAGGAGTGAACCGTCGCGTACGGGTCAAACGAACGGCATGACGGCCACCACGGAACCAGACAGCACCGAGCGGCGCGGGACAGAGCCCGCCCGTCTGGCCGCGAAGAAGCGGGGATGGGTCAAGCCCCTCGGCATCTGCGCCGCGGTCCTGGCTCTCCTCTTCGCGGGCACCCGGCTCAGCCTCGTGCCGGGCCTGGGCGACATCTTCGGAGAGCGGACCAACGACCGCTCGGGGCCCGCGGTGCTCAAGTCGATCCAGGACATGAGCGCGTACGAGGCCGCCTCCGGGAACTTCCAGGTCGTCGTCGATCTGGAGAAGGACGCCAAGTTCCTCCCGGACGCGGTCCGCGGGACGCGCACCCTGTACGTCGGGGCGGGCACGGTCGGCGCCTCCGTCGACCTCGGCAAGGTCGGTGAGGACGGGGTGATCGTCAACGACGACCGGACCGAGGCCACGCTCACCCTGCCGCACGCGGTTCTCGGCAAGCCCGCACTCGACCCCGACCGGTCCTACTCGGTCTCCAAGCAGCGCGGTCTGCTGGACCGACTCGGGGACTTCTTCTCCGACAACCCGGGCAGCGAGCAGGCGGTCAACAAGCTCGCCGCCCAGCACATCGGGGAGGCGGCGAAGGAGAGCGGCCTCACGGCCCGGGCGGAGAAGAACACCGCGAACATGCTCAAGGGCCTCCTGGGGTCGCTCGGGTTCACCAAGGTCACGGTGAACTACGCCATGCCCCAGGGGTCGTAGCACCCACGGCCGGCAGGCCCGCGCCCCCGCTCCCCGCGACCTCTCCACCACGATCAAGGGGAACGGGGGCGCTGTCCTCTCCCGCTGTCCGTTCGATCGCCCGCCGGGCCGCATCAGTGTCACGACGGAGAATCCGTGATGCCGATGCGGCCCGGCGGCACGCCCGCCACAGTGGAGAGATGAATACCTCAGATCTGCTGACCGATGCCTTCGGCCGGGTCCGGGAAGCGGTGCACGCGGCCGCCGAAGGACTCTCCGCCGACCGACTCAACGCCCGGACCGACGAGGGGGCCAACTCCATCGCCTGGCTGCTGTGGCACCTGACCCGGATCCAGGACGACCACGTGGCGGACGCCTCGGGCGGTGAACAGGTCTGGTTCACCGACGGCTGGGCCGACCGGTTCGACCTCCCCTTCGACCGGGCCGCGACCGGCTACGGACACACCGGCAAGGAGGTCGGCGCCGTGCGGGTCGCCTCGGCCGATCTCCTGCTCGGCTACTACGACGCCGTGCACGAGCGCACCCTGAGCTTCGTCGGCGGCCTCACCGACGACGCGCTCGAACGCATCGTCGACGAGGCGTGGTCGCCGCCGGTCACCCTCGGTGTCCGGCTCGTCAGCGTGGTGGCCGACGACCTCCAGCACGCCGGACAGGCCGCCTTCGTACGCGGGGCGCTCGAACGCGCCTGAGCCCGCCGTCGGCTGCGCACAGGGCGGGAGAGCCCAGGTCAGCGCGGTGTGCGGCTCCGGATCCGCACACCGGTGCGAGCCCGGGACGGCGGTGCCATACTCGAAAGCAGCCAGTAGGCAGGCTTGGCATTGTCGAAAGGCGAGACGTCATGAACTGGGCATCGTGGACAACCAGTGGCGTCTTCGCGGGAGCCGGCGGAGTGAGCACCGCCGAGGTGGGCATCGTGACCGGGGATCTGACCGTGCACACGACGTGGTCGGACGAGCAGGCGGCCGTGGCCGTGCAGTTCAGCGGATCCTCCGATTGGTTCACCATGGCGGGCAGCCCCGTTCCGTGCTTCTCCGAAGAGGAGAGCCGCACCTTCCACCAATCCGTCGTCGAGGCCGTGCGCGCGGGCGCGGGAGCGACGGTTCCCTCACCCCGGTGCGCACCGGCTCCCGCGCCACCCTCGATCGCGTAGCGGCGCCGAGCGCCACAGCCCCGTGCCGTGACGGCGACGCCGCCGGGAGGGAGGGATCCCGGTCCTCGCGGTACTAGAGTTGCTCACGCACCCGAACCGGACAGGTACGGGGAGTGAGTGCGGGGCGAGGAGCGGTGCGATGACAGGGACGGACGTCTTGCGAAGGAAACGGGGACGACGGGCGCAGCCGAAGAAGCAGCGGCCCTACTGGGTGGAGATCCCGCTGCTGGTGATCGTCGCCCTCTGCCTCGCACTCCTCATCAAGACCTTCCTGGTGCAGGCGTTCTCCATCCCCTCCGAGTCCATGCAGAACACCCTGCAGAAGGGCGACCGGGTACTGGTCGACAAGCTGACGCCCTGGTTCGGTTCCGGACCCGAGCGCGGCGAGGTCGTCGTCTTCCACGACCCCGACGGCTGGCTGAACGGTGTCGACGCGGAGCCGCCCAACCCGGCGCAGCAGGTGCTGACCTTCGTGGGGCTGATGCCTTCGACGGAGGAGAAGGACCTGATCAAGCGCGTGATCGGGGTGGGCGGTGACACCGTCCAGTGTTCCGGTACCGGTCCGCTCCTCCTCAACGGGAAGGCACTCGACGAGCCGTTCGTCTATCCCGGTAACACCGCCTGCAGCCCGGAGGGGGACGGAGAGTTCAAGGTGACCGTCCCCGAGGGAAAGATCTGGGTGATGGGCGACCACCGCCAGGCGTCCGCCGACTCCCGCTACCACCGGAACGACAAGAACGACGGCATGGTCCCCGTGGACAAGGTGGTGGGACGGGCGGTCGTGGTCGCCTGGCCGGTGAGCCGCTGGGCGACCCTGCCGATTCCGGCCACCTTCGACCAGCCGGGCATCGCGGCAGCCTCGGTCCCGGGAGGGCTCGCACTCGCCGGTACGCTCCCCGTCGTCCTGCTCCGCAGGCGCCGGGAGGGGGCCCTGGACGCACCGGGTCAGACGGAGTCCCCGAAACGCAGGACGTAACGCCGCTGCCAGGGGGTCTCCACGGCGCGGGGGTCGTAGCGCTCCCGCACGAACGCGACGGCCGCCGCCGGCGGGACCCCGTCCAGCACCGCGAGGCACGCCAGGGCCGTGCCCGTACGCCCCCGGCCGCCTGCGCAGGCGACCTCGACCCGCTCGACGGCGGCCCGGTCCCACACCTCCGCCAGCAGCGACCGGGCGGCGTCCCGGTCGGCGGAAAGCCGGAAGTCGGGCCAGCGCAGCCAGCGCGACTCCCATGCCACCGGACCGGGGTCGCGGCCCAGCAGGTGTACGGAGAAGTCCGGCGCGGGCCCCTCGGGCACCGGCCGCCTCAGTCCCCGCCCCCGGACGCGCCGCCCGGAGGGCAGGCACAGCACCCCCGGGGCGGCCACGTCCCACGTCTCGTTCATACCCGCACCCTACGGCGGTCCCGCGCGCCGGCGGAGGAGAGCCCCGTTCACTCCCGGAGGGGAGCCCCGTTCACTCCTGGGGAGGGGCCTCCGCGCCCAGCGGGCGGGCCAGCAGAGGGGCGCCGGGTACCTGGTGGCCACCGCTCGCCAGCATCCGCACCTCGCCCCTGGCGCTGATCTCGGCACGGACGATGCCGGTCTCGTCCTCGTACACGGGGTGCCCTCCCGCCCCGGCGCGCTCCGTGAGCCGGACGACGACGACGTCGTCCTCCGCGCCGAGCGTCTGGAAGATGAGCTCGAAACGTTCCGGATAGTCCATGTGGGCCTCCCGATCGGGCACGACGAACGTCGGACCCCTTGGATTCCATTGTTTCCCACCCTCGCGGTCCGTGCCCGGTCAAGGGAAGGGCCCGTTCGGCCGCTTGTTCTCCGCGAGGGGGCGGACGGGCCCAACGGGCGGAGTGGTTCAGGTCGATCGGGTGGTTCGGCGCGGCGCCGCCCATGGTTGACCGCCGCCCGGGCTAGGCATGCGCACATGAGACTTGATCCCCCCCACATGAAACGTGTCTCCTCGCGCACCCGCACGCTCCGAGCGGTCGGCGCGGTCGTGTGCGCCGTCGCCGTCTCGGCGATGGTGACGGGCTGCGGACAGGACAGTGGCTCCGGGTCGGCGTCGGCCACCTCGGAGGCCGCGAAGGTCATGCCGCACCAGGCCACCACCTCACCCTCGGGGTCGGCCAGCCCGTCTCCGAAGAAGCTGAGCCAGGAGCAGCAGAAGCGCAAGGACGTGCTCGACGCCACGAAGATCACCTTCGACAAGGCCGCCGAGACGGCGGTGGGTGCGGTCTCGGGCAGCACTCTGGTCGACCTGGAGCTCGGCGGGCTCGACGACGACAACGCCAGCGGCAGCCCCAGTCCGTCGGGCAGCCCCAGCCCCAGCCCCAGCGGCAGCTCCAGCCCCAGCGGCAGCCCCAGTCCGTCGGGCAGCCCGAGCCCCAGCGGCAGTTCCGACGACCCCGAATGGGTCGCGCAGGTCGCGGAGGACGACGGCACCGCGCACACCGTCCGGATCGACGCGGTCTCCGGGAAGGTCCTGGACACCACCGAGGACGAGGACCAGGACGCCGACGACAAGAGCCGGCTGGCCGGAATGGTCGACAAGGCGACCCAGACGCCGGAGCAGGCGGCGAAGGTGGCCACCGACAAGCAGAAGGGCTGGGTGACCTCGCTCGCTCTGGAGGAGAACGACGACGACGTCCTCGTCTGGACGGTCGACGTCGTCGACTCCTCATGGAACGAGACCGACTTCGAGATCGACGCCGCCGAGGGAACCGTCGTCGGCGAGGTGACCGAAGAGGAGAACTGATCCCCCCGCCGCCGGCCCCGGTGCGGAGGTGTGCCGCCCGGGCGGCACACCTCCGCACCGCGTTTCCCCGGCGGGTCGCCGCCGGGCGGCGACCCGCCGGCCCCCGGGGCGAGATCCCTCCGGAGCCGGCGTGCGTCCTGCCGCCCGCGAAGACGGCGGGACGCGCGCCGTCACCCCGGAGGGCGCTCCGGCCGCAGCGCGTGGGCGAGTCCGTGCTCCGCGGTGTCCTTGAGTGCCCGGTCGTAGGCCGTCTCGTACGCGGACTCGCCCGCCGCCTCGCGCGCGAGGCGTTCCCACCGGTCGCGGATGGCCCCCAGCTCCGGAGTGCCCCGCTGCGGGTGGCCGACCATCCGCCAGAAGGTCTGCCCCGTCCCGAGGGTGCGCGCCGCCCCCACTCCGTCGCCCTGGGCGGCGATGGCACCGGCGAGCAGGTCGAGCGCGAGAGCTATGCCGAGGCTGTCCCGCAGCTGGTGCTTGCTGGTGAGCATGGCGCGGGCATGGATCTCCGCGTCCTTCGGGCGGCCCCGCAGCATGTGTATGAGCGCGAGTTGGTGGTCCGCGTACCCGCGCGCCCAGCGCTCCCCGTACTCCAGGCTGATCCGCTGGAGTCCGACGGCGTCCTCGTAGGCCTCGTCCAGCCGTCCGAGAGCGGTCAGCGCGAACAGCCGTATGACCCGGCACCGAAGGACGGAGGGAGCGGCGGAGGGCTCCACCGGCAGCTCGCGCAGCGCGCCGTCGCTCACCGCCAGCGCCTCCTGCGGCCGGCCCGCCATGAGGTGGTTGAAACTCACCGTGTGCGCCGCGGAGAGGATCGATTCAGCATCCGCGTCCTCCCGCGCCGAACGGGCGCACTCCTCGCCGACCCCGGAAGCCGCCCCGTGGTCACCCTGCAGGGTGAGGGTGATGCCCAGTGCCCACAGGGCCCGCGTCCGGTCCCTGCCGCCGGCCGGGTGCAGCGCGAGCACCCTCTCCAGGTACGTACGGGCCTGGTGGAGGTGGCCGCAGCAGCTCCAGAAGAGCCCGGCCTGCCCCGCCATGCGCAGCGCGAGGGCCGGGGACGCGACCAGGAGGTGGTCGAGGGCGGCCGACAGGTCCGTGTGGCTCTCGTCGACGCGGCGGTAGCGCGCCAGCTGACGAGGCCCGAGCCACCCGGCGTGCGACCGGTCGGTGACGTCCGCGAAGTGGGCGGCGTGCCGGTCGGCGAGCACTCCTGCCTCCGCGAGTTCCCCGAGCCACATGGCACCGTACTCGCGCAGGGTGTCGAGCATGCGGTAGCCGGCGCCGTCCCGCTGGAGCACCGACTGGGCGGCGAGCCGCTCCAGACCGCGGGCCACCCCGTCCGCGGTGAGGGGCCCGCCGGCGCAGACCGCCTGTGCGTCCGCCGGCCGGATCACTCCGCGGAAGACGGAGAGCCGGGCCCACAACAGCCGTTCGATCGGTGAGCACAGCTCGTGACTCCAGCCGATCGTCGTGCGCAGCGCCCGGTGGCGCCGGGGCCACGTGGTGTCGTCCACCAGGGTGCCGAGCCGCGAACCGAGCCGGTCGAGGAGTTCCTCCACCTCCGACTCCCGCAACCGGGCGCAGGCGAGTTCGACGGCGAGCGGGATCCCCTCCAGACGGCGGCAGATCTCGCCCACCGCCGCCGCCGCCACCGGCAGGTCGAGCCGCCGGTCCGGCGCGGTGAGCGCGGCCCGTTCCCGGAAGAGGCGCTGCGCGTCGCTCCCGGGCGCCAGTGGCGGTACCTCCACGGCACACTCGCCGACCACGTCGAGGGGCTCCCGGCTGGTCGCCAGCACCCGGAGCCCCGGCGCCGCGGCGAGCAGCTGCTCCACCAGGTCGCGGCAGGCGGCCAGAACCCGCTCGCAGCAGTCCAGGACGAGCAGCAGCCGCTGGTCGGCCAGCCACTCGCTCAGCGCCTCCACGGGACGGCGCCGGCTGTGGTCCAGCAGACCGACCGCGTCGCAGACGGCCGTGGTCAGCGACGCGTCACCGTGCAGGTGCGAGAGGTCGGCCCAGCAGACACCGCCGGTGTACCGGCCGGCGGTCCGGTCCGCGACGTGGAGCGCGAGACGGCTCTTGCCTATGCCGCCGGGCCCCGTGAGAGTGACCAGCCGGTGTTCGTCCAGTGCCCGCTCGGTCCGGTCCAGCTCACCGCTTCTGCCGATGAAACTGGTCGTGACGACGGGTGGGTTGCCCATCACGGGGGTCATCCTGCCTCTCCCGGCGGCGCGCCTCCCCGCCTTGGGGAGAAGCAGTCAAAAAAGGCCGACATGTGATGCTCCGGCCGACGGTAATTGGCGTGAATGTCCGTGGCGCTGCGCGACCGGAGGACTCCCACGGAGCCGGCCGCGCCCCGGCCCCGGCCCCCACCACCGCGGGTGGTGGTCCCGGGCGGAGTTCATCAGGGCCGCAGCACGAGCTTCCCGACGGTACGGCGCGCGAGCAGGTCCTCGTGCGCCCGCCGGGCCTCGGCCAGCGGGTAGTCGCCGCCGGTGAGAGGCTTCAGGCGGCCCCGCGACAGCAGGTCGAGGAGCTCGCCGAGCGCCGTGGAGAACGCATCCGGACGGGAGAGCGACCTGCCCAGCTGGAACCCGGTCACCGACGCGTTCAGCATCAGGAGCCGGCCCGTGTCCAGCGGCGCCGGCGCGGACCGCGAGGCGTTGCCGTAAGTGACGATCCTGCCGTGCTCCGCGAGCGAGGCCAGTCCCTGGTCGAAGAGCGCGCCTCCGGAGGCGTCCAGCACGATGTCCGCCTTCCCGGTGAGCGGATACTCCACCGCCTCGTCCGCACCCGCCTCCAGGGCGGCGGCCCGTTTCGCGGACGTCGAGGCGACCGCCACCACCCGGCCGGCGCCGAACTCCCGGGCCAGCTGGACCGCCAGATTCCCCACCCCGCCCGCGGCGGCGTGCACCACCACCGTCTCGCCCGGCACGAGCCGGGCCGCCGACTTCAGCAGGTGCCAGGCGGTGAGACCCTGCATCAGCAGGGAGAGCGCCTGTCCGGCGTCGACCTCCTCGGGGAGAACGACCATGGTGGCGGGATCGGCGCTCACCCGCTCCGCGTATCCCGACCGCACTCTCGCCAGGACCCGTCGGCCGTCCTCGGCGCGTGCGACGACTTCGGTACCCGGGATGTACGGATGGCCGCTCGGCGCGGGGTACGTACCGTCGGTGACGAGGGTGTCGACGAAGTTCACCCCGGCCGCTTCGACCTCGAGGAGCACGCGTCCCGGCGCGGCGACCGGGTCGGGTACCTCCGCGTACTCGAGGACCTCGGGGCCACCGGTCGTGCGGACGTGGATCGCGTGCATGCGGGTCACCGTTTCGACGGGGGAACAGGAGCCTCCACCTGCCCGGACGACACCGGGAACGAGGCACCGGGCACGTTATCGAACGTCACCGGCAGGTCCCAGCCGGGCTGTCCCAGCACGTCGAACACGTGATGCGCGCGGTCCGGACCGGTGGAGAGCACCCGCAGGACTCCCGGCACGGCTATGCCCGGCAGGACCAGGCGGTACAGGTCGGAGGCGAGGAGGAGCAGGCTGTCCGGACCGTCCGCCACGGTGGACACCAACTGTAATCCGGTGAACGCACCCACCAGTACGTTCGCGGTCTCGAGCGGGTCGATGTGCTCGAACACCTCGCCCTGGGAACGCCCTTCGGCGAGCAGGGTCGCGATGACGTCCCGCCACTGCGGCCACGGTCCACCGAAGAACGGCCGCGCGTTCTGGTCGGCGGCCAGCCGTGCCGCGCCCCTGAGCAGGGGCTCGCGGGGCAGCCGGTACGCCAGGAGCAACCCCAGGTCCACCACGGCCTGCATCTTCACCGGGTTGTCCGGCTTGACGATGACCGCGTGCTGGAGCACCGCGTGCGCGAGCGCCTCCTTGCCGGAGAAGTGGAAGTAGAGAGACCCCTTGGTGACCCCGGCGAGGGACATGATCTCGCTGATGGTGGACGCTTCGTACCCGTTCGACGCGAACACCTCGGCCGCGGCCTCCAGCACGGTGTATCGCGTTCTGATGGCCCGCTCCTGCTGCGCCATGGCAGACTCCTTCGGTCCGTTCGCCCGGTCGCCCTGCCGCGCGGCGCGTCTCGTGACGAGGCGGGCGCGAAACAGACGCGCCGGTATGTTACCCCTGCTCACGGGCCCCGACTCCCGTGCTTGAAACGGGGACTGACGGACCGGCACTCCCCGCGCGAGGCGCCACCCCACACATGCCTCGACGCGCCCCCGGCCCCGGCCCCGGACCCGCGTCCGGGCCCTCGCTGCGCCGACCGACCGCCCCGGGGACGGCTGCCTGTACGGTTTCCGGGACCGTACGGACGGGCCGTCGGGTGAACGGAGCTGGGCACACATGGGATCGCTCACCGGCAGGACCGCACTGGTGACCGGCGCGAGCCGCGGTATCGGACGCGGGATCGCCAGGCGCCTCGCCGCGGACGGCGCACTCGTCGCCGTCCACTACGCGAGCAACGAGGAAGCCGCCGCGCGGACGGTCGCCGACATCCGTCAGGCCGGCGGGCGCTGCTTCCCGGTGCGGGCCGAACTCGGCGTCGACGGGGACGTGCGGACCCTGTTCGACGCCTTCGACGCCGGTGCCCATGAGCAGGGGGACGGCCCGCGGCTCGACATCCTGGTCAACAACGCCGCCGTCAGCATCTCTTCGCGCATCGAGGATCTACGGGCCGAGGACTTCGACCGGCTGATCGCCGTCAACACCCGGGCCCCGCTCTTCGTCACCCAGGAAGCGCTGAAGCGGATGGGGGAGGGCGGACGCATCATCAACCTTTCCTCCGCCGCCAGCAGGAAAGCGCTCCCGCGCACCCTCGCGTACTCCATGAGCAAGGGAGCGGTGGACTCCCTGACCCGCACCCTCGCCGAGGAGTTGGGGCCCCGCGGCATCACCGTGAACGCCGTGGCACCGGGCTTCGTCGAAACGGAGATGAACGCCGCACGGCGCGCCACCGAAGAGGCGCGGCACGCGATCGCCGCACTCTCGGTCTTCCGTCGGATCGGCCGTCCCGACGACATCGCCGGCATCGTCGCCTTCCTGGCGTCCGACGACTCCCGGTGGATCACCGGCCAGTACATCGACGCCACGGGCGGCAGCGCGCTCTGAGCGGGCCGGTGCGAGGCGGTCCGGGTGCCCCGCCTCACCGGCTCCCGGGGTCCGGATCTCCGGTGCCGGCGAGCGCGTGGAGGCCGGGCAGGTTGACGACGATCGCCTCCTGGGTGCTGCGGGCGATGACGACGACCGCCTCTTCGGCGGGATCGGGGTTCTCCTCGCGGTGCGGTACGTACGGGGGTACGAAGACGTAGTCGCCCGGTGAGGTACGCAGACGTACCTCCCGCGTCCCCCCGTCGTCGGCCGGTTCGAGGAAGACGAACTCCGGGTGCCCGCTGACCACGTGGATGGCGGTCTCGGACGCGCCGTGGTGGTGGTCCGAGGACGCGGTCGCGGGCGCCACGTGCGTCTGCCCCATCCACAGCTTCTCGGAGCCGGTGGTGCTCCCGCTGATGGCGGCGAATCTGCGCATGCCGCCGGACTGCGCCGTGTCGCCGTCGAGCCGACCGGCGCGGACGTGGTGCAGACGGGTGCGCGGGGAGCCCGCTGCCGGGTGGTCCGGTGCGCCGGCCAGGTGCGGGTGGAAGCCCTCGCCGGGGTGGGTCAGCGGATCGCTCATGCGCGCGACTCTATGCGGTCCGCCCCCGGGCGGGGCGGCCCGGGCCGGACGACGGGTTCCGCGCCGGGCCCTCCGCGTGATCCGAGGCGGACGGAAGCCGCTTCCGCACGTGTACACGGGGGCTTCGGCGGAGAGTTGCGTGCCCGGGGGAGGTGTCGGGCGCGCACCGGGAGCGGCGACGCCTGGAAGGCCGAGCCGTTCCCCGGCGCCGTCGAGGGTTCGCAGGCCCCGTCGAAGGCCCGTGAGGCGCGCGTCAGGACGCGCCTCACGGGCAGTTCTGGGGACGGGCCGACCGGGCCGGAGCCGAGCGGAGCCGGTGATCCGTGCCGCGGCCGCTCGCGCGCGGACGGCAGAACTAGGCCGCACCCGCGGTGAGGCGGCCGACCGCCTCGCGCGTCAGCGCGCGCGGATGCGGTTCGGGGTCGAGGGCGCGGTGCAGGGCCATTCCCTCGATCAGGGCGTCGACCTGACGCGCGGTGTCCGGGTCGAAGCACCGCTCCAGGAGGCTCCGGCTGCGGAGCATCCAGGCCCGGGTCAGTTCCCGGTACTCGGGGCGGCGGGCGGCGAGGGTGTAGAGCTCCTGGGCGAGGACGAGATCGCGCTGCGGTCCCTGCGAGAGCGCGTGGATGAGGTCGGTGACCGCCTCGCGGGCCTGTTCGACGGAGGCCACCCCGGTGAGGTGGTGCTCGAAGACGGCCACGATGTGGCCGGCGAAACGGCCGAAGGCCTCGCGCAGCAACCCGTCCATGCCGTCGAAGTGGTACGTCATCGAACCGAGGGGTACCCGGGCCCGTGCCGCGATCTTGCGGTGCGAGACGCCGGCCACGCCGTCGTCGGCGATCAGATCGAGCGTGGCGGCGAGGATCCGCTCGCGCCGCTCCGGATCCGCCTGCCCGGTCGCCATCAGATGTCGCGCACGGGGCGGGCGGGATTGCCCACCGCGACGACGTTGGCGGGGACGTCCCTGGTGACCACGGAGCCGGCGCCGACGACCGCGTTGTCACCGATCGACACGCCGGGGCACACGATGACGCCGCCGCCGAGCCAGACGTTGTCACCGATGGTGATGGGGAGCGCCGCTTCCAGCTTGTCCCGGCGGGGCTGCGGGTCCACCGGGTGCGTGGGGGTGAGGAGTTGTACGTTCGGACCGATCTGGCAGTCCTCACCGATCGTGATCCGGGCGACGTCCAGGGCGGTCAGATGGTAGTTGATGAAGGTGCGGGCTCCGACGGTGATGTTGCTGCCGTAGTCGACGAAGAGGGGCGGTCGCACGTCGACGCCTTCCCCCACCGAACCGAGCAGCTCGGTCAGGACGGCCCCGGCCCGCTCGGTGTCCGCGAGGTACGCCTGGGTGTAGGAGGCGGCCAGCCGCATCGCGTGCCGTTGGCGCTGCGCGATCTCGGGGTCGTCGGCGATGTACAGGTCCCCCGCGAGCATGCGCTCCAGCGGGGTGCGCGGGTCGTCGGCAAAGTAGTCCGTCGTCGTCATGCGTACGATCGTACACCTTGTCGGCCGTTGTCCGGCGACCGCGGTCCACGGCTTCGGCCCTCCTCGGGGCGCAGGCGAACACCAGGTGAACGGGCCTGCCCCGCGGCGTCGCGCGGGCCGCCTATCATGCGCCGCATGCGACGTCACGTCACCACGCGCCTGCTGCTCGGATCGGCGGCAACACCCCTTCTGGCCCTCGGACTCGCCGTCCCCGCCGTCGCGGACGGACCTCCCGCCCCGGCGGCCCCGGCGGTCACCCTGCTGCCCCCGCTGCCGTTGACGCTGGGGGACGGGGCTCCGTGCACCGCCGCCTCCGAGCGCACGGCGTCGAGCGGATCGTGGGTGCGCAGGACGCTCGGCTACTCCCGGGCGCAGGAACTGAGCCGCGGGGCCGGAGTGACCGTCGCCGTCGTGGACACCGGGGTGGGCGGCGCGGTACCCGTCCTGGCCGGGCGGGTGTCCGCCCTTGCGGGCGCGGGCACGGACTGCGTCGGGCACGGCAGCTTCCTGGCCGGCGTCATCGCCGCCGCCCCCGCCGAGGGGTCGGGTGTCGTCGGTATCGCCCCCGCGGCCGACGTGCTGGCCGTCTCCGGCACGGACGACCGCGGCGCGTGGGAAGCGGCCCTGGTGGCGGACGGCATCCGCAGCGCGGTGGACGCCGGTGCGGACGTCGTCTGCACGGGAGCCGCGTTGCGTTCCGGGAGGGGCGTACTGACGGCCGCCGTGAGGTACGCGACCGCGCACGACGTCCTCGTCGTCGCACCGGCGGCGCCGGACCTCGCGGCGGACACCCGGGGCGACGCCCCGCCCCCGTCAGGACCGTACTGGCCCGCCGCCGTACCGGAGGTGCTGGCCGTCGTCGACTTCGGTCCCGACGGCTCCCGCCCGGCGGAGGCGCCGGACGCCTACCGGCCGGACCTGGCCGCGCCGGGCGACCAGGTCGTGGGCGTCGGACCGCGCGGCCAGGGGCACTGGATCGGTTCGGGTTCCTCCATAGCCGCCGCGACGGCGGCGGGCGCCGCGGCCCTCGTACGCGCCCGCCACCCCACGATGCCCGCCGCCGAGGTCTCCCGTCAGCTCACCGAGGCCTCCTACCCGGCGGACGTGCCGCGCCTCGACCCGTACGCCGCACTGGCCACCGTGCTGCCGGAGGGGCGCACCGCCGCGGCGGCCCCCGCGGCGCCGGTGCGGATGCCCGCGGCCGCTGACCCGCAGCCCGGCAGGCGGGCGCTGGTGGTCGCCGGCGCGGGCCTGGCCGTGGTGCTGCTGGTCGCCGGGGCGCTGGCCGTCGTCCCGCTCGGCCGTGCGCGCAAGTGGGTTCCGCAGGGGCGCCGGCTCCCCGGCGGCCGGTGACGCGGCGACCCGCCCGCGTGGTGGCGGGCGGTGAGCCCGGGCCCGCTCACCTCACTCAGGCTCCTCCAGCACCGGGGTCTGGATCTGGACGGTCTTGCGGCGGTGCAGCCGTACGGCCCGTCCGGGCGGCAGGATGCGGCCTTTCACGTTGCCGAAGAGGTACCCCTCGCTGGGCGGGCAGGACATCAGCAGGGCGGGTGTGTTGACCTCCTGCAGCCGCCGCATCAGCCCGTCGTTGAGCGCCCGTCCCGCGCCGGCGGCGGAGCGCGCGACGATGACGTGGAGGCCGGTCTCCCAGCCCAGTGCGAGGTGGTCCAGGAGCGGAGCGAATGGCTGGGTGACGTTGTTCGCGCCGACCATGTCGTAATCGTCCACCAGAACGAACAGCCGGGGCCCGGTCCACCAGTCGCAGAGCTTCATCCGGGACGGAACGATCTCCTGGCCCGGCACCCGGCGCTTGACCGCGCGGGACGCGCCGTCCACCAGGTCCTTGAGCACGTCCATGGAGACCGCGTGACCCAGCCGGTACTCGGCCGGGACGCTCTCGACCAGCTCACGGCGGTAGTCGACGACCATGATGCGCGCCTCTTCGGGCGTGTAGCGGTCGGTGATCGCCTTGGCCATGAGCCGCAGCAGGTTGGTCTTGCCGCTCTCCGAGTCTCCCACCACGATCATGTGCGGGTTCTCGGAGAAGTCGTGCCGCACGACGGAGAGCTCATCCTCCTCCAGGCCGATCGCCACCCTGAAGTCGCCTTCGGGTGAGGGAAGTTCCGCAAGGGGAAGTCGGGTCGGAAGCATCCGGACGGGGGGTGCCGGCTCGCCCGTCCAGTTCTCCGCGACCGCCGCGACCAGCGCGGCGACCCCGTCCGTGAGATCGTCGCCGTCCCGCACCCCGTCGACGCGGGGGAGCGCCGCGAGGAAGTGCAGTCTGCCCTCCTGCGTGAGTCCGCGCCCGGGACTGCGGGGCACCCCGGCCGCCTTGCGGGTGTCGATGCCCGAGTCCATCGGATCGCCCATCCGCAGCTCCAGACGGGTGCCCGCCTGGTCCCGCACCGCCGCGGACAGCTCCACCCACCGCGCCGTGCTGATGACCAGGTGGACCCCGTAGTTCAGACCGCGGGCCGCGATGGCGTTGAACGTCTGGAGGTGCCGGTCGAAGTCCTGGCGCAGGGTGGACCAGCCGTCCACGACGAGGAAGACGTCGCCGTGCGGTTCGTCGTCGAACTCGCCCGCCGCCCGCCGCCGGCGGTAGGCCGCCATGGAGTCGATCCCGTGGTCGAGGAAGAACTGCTCGCGCCGGCCGAGCAGCGAGGTCACCTCGGAGACGGTACGGCCGACCCGCTCGGTGTCGAGCCGTCCGGCGACGCCGCTCACGTGCGGCAGACCCGCCAGGCCGGTGAGCGTGCCGCCGCCGAAGTCGAGGCAGTAGAACTGGACCTCCCGCGGGGTGTGGGTGAGCGCGAGAGCGGTGATCAACGTGCGTACGAGCGTGCTCTTCCCGCTCTGCGGGCCGCCGGCGATCGCCAGATGGCCACCGGCGCCGGAGAGGTCGACGGTGAGCGGGTCGCGGCGCTGGTCGAAGGGCCGGTCGACGATCCCCACCGGCACCCGGAGCGAGCCGCCGCCGCGGTCGAAGAGCGCCGGGCGACCGCCGCCCGGCGCCGGCCGGGGGAGGAGCTGGTCCAGGGTGGCGGGCAGATCCAACGGCGGCAGCCACACCTGGTGCGCCGGCGGACCCGCGTCGCGCAGCCGGCCGAGAGCGACCGACAGCAGCGTCTCGCTCTCCTCCTCGGTCTCCGCGCTCTCCTCGGGGGCGTCCGGCAGCTCCCGGGGCACCACCCAGCCCGACGTCCACGGCATGATCTGACTCGCCACCCGCGCCCGGACGACCGCGCCCCGACGCTGGTGGTACGGCCCCGACACGTAGGCGGCCTGGAACCGGGTGAGGGCCTCCACCCCGCTCTTGAGGAAGCCGCTGCCCGGCTGGGGCGGCAGCTCGTAGGCGTCCACGACCCCCAGCACGCCGCGGCTCTCCATCGCCGAGAACGTCCGCAGCCCGATCCGGTACGAGAGATGGCTCTCCAGCTGGTGCATGCGGCCCTCGTCGAGCCGCTGGGAAGCGAGCAGGAGGTGCACGCCCAGACTCCGCCCGAGCCTGCCGATCATGACGAACAGCTCCATGAACTCGCGATGGCTGGAGAGCAGTTCGCTGAACTCGTCGACCACGACGAAGAGACTCGGCAGCGGGGCGAGCGACACGCCGGACAGCCGCGCGCGTTCGTACTCCAGCGCCGAGGTGTAGTTGCCCGCGGCCCGCAACAGCTCCTGACGCCTGATCAACTCACCGTGCAGGGCGTCCTGCATGCGGGCGACGAGCGCCACCTCGTCGGCGAGGTTGGTGATGACCGCCGAGGTGTGGGGGAGTTCGTCCAGCCCGAGGAAGGTCGCGCCCCCCTTGAAGTCGACCAGGACGAAGTTGAGGGTCTCGGAGGAGTTGGTGAGCGCGAGCCCCAGGACCAGCGTGCGCAGCAGCTCGCTCTTGCCCGAGCCGGTCGCGCCGATGAGCATGCCGTGCGGGCCCGTTCCACCCTGCGCGGACTCCTTGATGTCGAGCATCACCGGGCGGCCCTCCCGGCCCACGGCGATCGGTACCCGAAGACTCGCGGCCCCGGTGCTCCGCCTCCACAGCTCCACCGGCTGGTGCCGGTGCAGGTCCGGTATCCCCAGCAAGGTGCTCAGCTCGACGTCTCCGGTGACCGCCTCGCCCGCGTCGTCGCCGAGACTGGTACGGAACGGGGCGATCAGTTTGGCGAGGGACCGGGCGCCGACGGGGCCCAGGCGGTCCGGCGTGCCGAGCGAGGTGGACTGCTCCTTGCGGTCCCGGTCGGTCCGCACCAGACAGACGGTCCCGCCCCGGACGTCGAGACGCAGGGTGGTGCGCCCCGGGCTCCAGTCGAGCGCACCGGAGAGATCGAGAACCACGGCGTTGCGGTATCCGTCGCGGTCCAGGCGGTGGCCGGCCGGCACCGCGCACCCGTCGACCACGATCACGGTGAAGGGCTCGTCACGGCCGGGCGCAGCCTCCGGATCGCAGGAGGGCCGCTCCTCGAACTCCGCCCCGAGCATGTTCTCCAGCTCGTCGAAGGCCGAGACGATACGGCGGGCGGGCCCGGCGCCGTCCTGTTCGTGCGGATGCAGCGTGTGCGGCAGCCACTTCGCCCACTCCCAGGCGGACCGCCGCTCGTCCGCGACACAGAACGCCAGCCACAGGTCGTCGGGGGAGTGGAACACCGCCAGCTGGGCGATCAGGCTCCGGACGGCGGCGCGCACCTCCTCTTCCTCACCGCGCAGCAGCACCTTCGACCAGGCGCGCAGATAGACCGCGATGGGCTGCTCCGGCACGGTCGAGTAGGCCCTGATGAAACTGCGCAGCGCGTGGGCGGTCAGCGGTTCGAGGTCCTCGACCGGCTTCGTGGTCAGCGGAGTCAGCCGCAGTCCGAGGCGCTGCTCGCCGACGCCGATGCGGACCTCCGCGAAGTCGGCGTCCGAGGAACGCCGTTCCCAGAGACGGCTGGTGCGCGCGACGGCCGCCAGGGCGTCCGGCGCCGGGTGCCGCCAGGCCAGAGCCTCCTGCTGCTCGACCACGGCCGCACGGACGGTGCGCCGGGTCTGCGCCAGGTAGCGGAGGTAGTCCCGCCGCTCCCCCTTCAGCCGCTGCTTGCGTTCGGCGCTGCGGCGCATGACCTGACCGAGCATCATCGCCGCCGACGCGAGCACCATGAGGCCGAGCGCGAGGTA
The DNA here is from genome assembly GCF_029167645.1 of Streptomyces sp. AM 2-1-1. Lineage (NCBI taxonomy): Bacteria > Bacillati > Actinomycetota > Actinomycetes > Kitasatosporales > Streptomycetaceae > Streptomyces > Streptomyces sp. AM 2-1-1. Next base: position 6,973,997 of record NZ_CP119147.1, read on the forward strand.
CATGAAGCTTCCGCCGCTGCCCGACCCGGGCCGCATGAACATCAGCATCATCGAGACCGACATCATGGCCATCGGGAGGTAGGTCCAGATCGCCGAGGAGTCCGGAACCGTCTCGGCCAGCGTGGGCGGCTCCTGGAGGTCCAGCTCTCCCGAAGGCACTTCGGGACCGCGTCGGCGAGCCGGTCTGCGGAACAGCACCACGGTCACTCTTCAGTCTCCTCGTCGGCCATCAAGAATTCACCTTCCATACGTTCCGGCGACAGGGAAACTCTTCTTTCCCGGATGCCCGCAGGGCCCGCGCCGTCCCTTTCCGGCGATTTCCGCCGGGTGAGAAGACACGACACCTGACCGCGCCGTGGCGCCTTTTCCCGCGCCGGATTGCGGATTCACCCGGCGAACCGTCAAACTCATCGGCGCGTACATCTTTTCGCATGCGCGGCAGTAGTTTGCAGTTGATCGGCGCGCACGTCCAACACCACCCCCCGGGCGGGCGCCCATTCCCGCGAGGAAACGCGAGCCACCACACATGACCGACACCCGGGCGGCGCATCTCTGCCGCCTCACCGTCCACGCCCCCGGCAGGGTCGTCGACCTGGCCGTGCCCGCCGACGTCCCGGTCGGCGATCTCCTGCCCACCCTCGTCGGTTACGCCGGCGACGACCTGGAGGAGAGTGGCCTGGAACACGGCGGCTGGGTGCTCCAGCGGCTCGGCGAGCCGCCCCTCGACCCCGAACTCACTCTCGACGCGCTCGCACTGCGGGACGGCGAGACCCTCCACCTGCTGCCCCGTGCCGAAGCGCTCCCCGAGGTACGTCTCGACGACCTGGTGGACGGGATATCCAGCACCCTGACCCGGCAGCCGCACGGCTGGAGTCCCGATGCGGGCCGCCGGCTGCTCAACGGCCTGGCCACCGCGACCCTGCTCCTCGGGCTCGTGCTCATCGCGCTGCCCGGCGGCCCGGCCGGCCGGCGGGCCCTGGCAGCCGCGGTCGCCGGGCTGCTGATAGCCGCGGGCGCCGGGGTGGCGAGCCGGGCCGTCGGCGACGGCGCCGCCGCGGCGACGCTGGGCCTGATGGCCGGCCCCTACCTCGCGCTCGCCGGATGGCTGGTACCGGGCGGTGAACTCGCGGGCCCGGACGGCCACGAGGTGCTCGGCGCCCGGCTCCTCGCCGCGTCCGCGGCGGCCGCAGGCGGGTCGGTGCTCACCCTCGCCGCTGTGGGCGTCCGCCCCGCCCTCTTCCTGGGATCGGCGATCGTCGCCCTGGCCGGCGCGCTGGGCGCCGTACTGATGACCACCGCCGCACTCCGCCCCGCGCAGGCCGCCGCCGTGGTGGCGGTGGTCTTCGTCCTCTTCGGCGGCTTCGTCCCCTCGCTCTCCTTCCGGTTCTCCGGCATGCGGATGCCCCCGTTGCCCGGCAACGCGCAGCAGCTCCAGGAAGGCATCGGCCCCTACCCCGCCGCCGACGTACGGGAGCGCGCGATCGTCGCCGACGGCTGGATGACGGCCCTGTTCGCGGCCGTCGGCACCGTCGGGCTGGTCTGCCTCACGGCGCTCTCGCTCGCCGGGACCCTCGCCGCGACCCTGACCGCCGCGGTCCTCGCCCTTCTCCTGCTGCTCCACGGACGCGGTCTCGGAAACGTGTGGCAACGCCTGGCGCTGACAGGGGCCGGGGCGGCGGGAGCCGCCCTCCTGCTGCTCGCGGCAGCGGTACGGATCTCCTCGACGGACCGCCTCGTACTGCTGGCGGGCCTGCTCGCGACCGCCGCCGTCATCGCGATCGCCTCCTGGACCGTGCCCGGCAGGCGGCTCGTGCCCTACTGGGGCCGTGCGGCCGAACTGCTGCACTCCACGGCCGCGATCGCCGTCCTCCCCCTGGCGCTGTGGACGCTCGGCGTCTACGACTTCCTGCGCTCCCTCAACGGCTGACCGAAGGAGCCGAGCAGTCGTGCAGTCCAAACGTGACCAGGTCCAGGCCCACATGTTCGTCATGCAGCGGCTGGCCTCCGGCATGCTGCGCGCCGACCCCGACGCGCCGGAGAGTCCGTCCGGGCGGACCAACAGGGGCGTGGCCATCGGTCTCGTCGTCGCCGTGCTGGTGTGCGCCGGGACCTTCGTGATCGGCCTGATCAAACCGGGAGGCAGCGACTCCTGGAAGACCGCGGGCGACCTCATCGTCGACAAGGGCACCGGCGCCCGGTACCTCTACCTGGAGGGGCGACTGCACCCGGTACGCAACTACGCCTCCGCGCGCCTCCTCGGTGGCAAGGACCTCGGCACGACCACCGTGGGATCCTCCTCGCTGGACGGCACGCCCTTCGGCAGCCCCGTCGGCGTGCCCGGGGCGCCGGACACCCTGCCCCCGGCCTCCGGACTGGACACCGGCAGCTGGCAGGTGTGCTCGGGGCTGGCCGCCACACCGTCCGGGGAGGTCTCCGGCACCACCGCGCTGGCGATCGGCGCGACGGCCGAGGGTGGCGCGCTCGGCGCGGGGCAGGCGGTGCTGCTCGCCGGCCCGGACCGCAGCCGGTACCTCCTGTGGCAGGGCAGCAGGCTCCGCCTCGACGCCGAGGCGGGAGCGGCCGACGCGCTGGGCTACGGCTCCGCCGTCCCCCGGCCCGTGACCGCGGCGTTCCTGGACGCCCTGCCCGCCGGCCCCGACCTGGCGCCGCCCGACGTCCCGGGCCGGGGCTCGCCCGGCCCGGCGCTGGGGAACGGGAGCACCCGGCTCGGCCAGCTCTTCCGGGTCGACGTCCCGGGCACCGCACCCCGCTACCACCTGCTGACCGCGAAGGGCCTGGTGCCCCTGACGGAGACCGGAGCGGCACTCGTCCTGGGCGACCCGCAGACGCGCACCCAGGCGTACGCGGGGCGCGCGCCCACCGCGCGGCCACTCGGATCCGACGTCCTCGGCCGGCACCTCGCCCCGGCGACCGACGCCTTGGCGGCTCTGCCCGCCGCACCGCCCCGGCTGGTGGACATCCCCCGGGACTCGGTCGCCTGCGTCGGTGTCGACGGAACACCGGGCCGTACCCGGGTCAGCGCCGCGGTCCTTCCGGGTGCGGTGCTCGGACCCGCCGTGCAGCCGGCACCCGAGGCACGTCCCTCCTGCCTGGCCGTCGACACGGTCAGTGTGGCTCCCGGCCGAGGCGCCCTGGTCCGCGCCGTGAGCTCCGGCGGCGCCGCGCTGGGGGACACCACCTATGTGGTGGACGGCACGGGAGTGAAGTACCGCGTCGGCTCGTCCACGGCTCTGGAAGCGCTCGGATACGCCGGTGCCACGGCCCGGACCCTGCCGGCGATGCTGCTCGCCATGCTGCCCACCGGCCCGGACCTGACGCCGGAGGCCGCCGAGCGGGGAGCCGCGGAGGTGTCGGCCGGGCAGTGCTCCACCGTGCCCCCCGCCCGCCGGTGAGCCGAAGAATGCGCGAAGAGCCGGCGAAGAACACGGAAACCGTGCCGATCCGATGTTCACGAGAAATTCGAGAAGAGCGGCGCATTTGCCCGATTCATGATCGTTATGCATTTCTCCCGGCGTGTGACCGCCGACGGGAAGAGCGAACGGCGGCGTGGACTCCGGTTCGGGGCCGTTTACTCATCGACGCGCGACTGTCTAATCTTCTGACCCGTCGGTTCGATTCAAACCCAGGAGGATCTGATGAGCGGAGTGCAGTCCGAGGCCGGTGCCACCCAGAATGGCATCAGGGCCCTCAAGCAGGCGTTCACCGGAATCCTCAACTCCAGGCAGGACGTCCAGAACACCCGGACCGATCTCTCCTCGACCTACGCGGGATCCGACGGAGGGAAGTACGGCGAGCTCCTGGACAAGTGGGACGACCAGGTCGACATCATCCTGACCAACCTCCAGTCGATGGTCGACGAGCTCACGGAGACGGCCAAGCAGCACCAGTTCGCGCAGGACACCGCGGGCCAGGACATCAACACGGCGTACAGCCAGGCCGATGCGGTCTTCGACGCCCTCAGCGCCTGACATCACGCCCCCACCGTTCCACCGGCTTCCGTTCCAGCGAGAAGAGGACTCCATGCCCGACTACTCCGACGGTTTCATCAAGGTCGACTACAGCCACGCCGACAACGCGGCCGACGACATGGTCCTGCAGACCGCGGCCATCAAGCGCACCCTCTCCGAGCTCGAGATGGAGCTCCAGACGCTGAAGCAGTCGTGGATCGGCGACGACGCCGACGTCTACACGGGCAAGCAGGCCGCCTGGGACGAGGCGGTCACCCGGATGGAGACGCTGCTGAAGTCTCACGCGTCCCTTCTCACGGACGTTTCCCAGAACTACCGCTGGACCGAGAACTCCCTGTCGCAGCAGTGGTCCGAGATCAGGATCGGCGTGCGCTGATGGCGGACGTCACCGTCCTCGACAAGGCCTGGCTCAAGGGTTTCATCGAGAACCAGTTCGAGAAGTTCAGTGGCTCGCTCGACCGGGTGATCAAGAGCGATCCCGACGCCGATGTCGACTCGATCAAGGACATCGCCGAGGGAGTGCCGACCAACATCACCCTGGCGTCGACGAAGCCACTGATCATCGGCGCCATGGCCGGCGACGCCAAGACGAACGGCGGGCCCCTGAACACGCTGGTCGGCGAAGCGGCCGGGGAGCTGGACCGCGTCCTCACCCACCACGACCTCCTGCTCGACACGGTTCTGGACGCCCTGAACGAGACGCTCGAGAAGTTGGGGAAGACGCAGGGGGACAACCTCACCCTCATCTCCGGAAGCGACTTCCTGGAGATCTTCGAGGACGTCGAGAGCGACTTCGCCGGCGAGGGCGACGACACCTGACGTCCTCGAAGACCACCCTTCCCGCACGATTCCGGAGACCGACGTGTCCGTCGACGGCAAGACGAACAACGACTACTGGAAAGACGCGGTCACCCTTCTGACCGGCTATCCCCTGGAGGGCCAGGACAAGATCTTCGACAGCCTCAAGGGGAACGACGACATCCCCCTGATGCACGTCGAGATCAAGTCGGCCGGAAGCCTGCACGATCTGCTGAACGACGGCTCGGGCGGCTGGCGCAAGGAGAACACCGACTTCGTGGTCCCCTTCATGGTGGACAGCGGATCGAGTGTCAGCTTCCGCAAGGCCTACATCACCCTCCTCGTCACCTACGACGGCAAGGTTCCGGACGGCGCGACGAGGTTCGAGGGGGGTGTGGTCACCAGCAAGGTGCACAAGAAGGGCAAGGACTACGAGTCCTACGACACGACCCGTCTCGCCCAGTACGCCCAGGGCGCCGGCGACGCGTTGCAGGCCCTGCTGGACCCCCCGTACAGCACCCAGGGCTTCGTCAACCGCGGTCTGTCGGTGAGCGACGAACAAGCGGTCGACCTCCTCTCCCTCACCCGGGTCGCCCGGTCGTTCGAGCGGGTGGTCGAGTTCTTCGAGTACGCCGCCAGGGAGACGGAGAACTGGGAGAACACGGTCGTCGGCGAGGGGAACGAGAGCTGGCAGGGCACCGGAGCGAGCCTCTTCCGGGCCTTGGTGCACAAACTCCGCCGCAACTACGAGGGTTACGTCAGCCAGCTCGGCAAGGGCACCCGGGTGGAGGCCATCACCCTGGACAACTACTGGCTCTACTCCCTGGCCGGCCGTTCGCTGGCCCAGGCCCAGGTCGAGATCCACCGCGCCGTGCAGAGTCTGCACACGGCATGGAAGGCGTGGGAGCCGATGAGCTCCCCGCAGCGCTGGGTGTACGACATGCTGCTCGACGCCCGGATCGCCCTGCTGGACCAGATCGATCACGTGGAACCGGTGGTGCCCATCAGCACCTTCGGGTATCCGCAGGCTCCCTACTGGGAAGCCACCCCCGGCTTCTTCGAGGACCTCACTTTCGGAGGGACCACCTACGGTCCGCCCAAGGAGATGGCCACCTGGAAGAAGCTCGGCGACGAAGCGGTGAAACGCTGGCGCGACGCTGTCGACAACGCGTTGGGGACCGCCGGGGCGGACGCCATCGTCGCCGTCAACAAGGCGCTGTCGGCGGCGAAGGACGGTTTCGACAAGAAGCTGACCGACCGGGACGGGACCTCTCTCAGCGAGACCCTGACCAGCGACAAGAGCAAGATCGACGAACGCAAGGCGGAAGAGGAACGCAAGGAGGCGGAGAAGGAGAGGGAGCGGGCCAAGGCGGAAGCCGCGGCGGCCAAGGCCGAGTACGAGAAGGACAAGGCGGAAGCGAAGGCGGAAGCCGAGAAGGAGAAGGCCGAGGCCAAGGCGGAGCAGGCCGCGGCGAAGGCGGAGGCGGAGAGGGAGAAGGCCGAGGCCAGGGCGGAGGCGGAGAAGGAGAAGGCCGCAGCGAAGGCGGAGCAGGAGGCGGCGAAGGCGGAGGCCGAGAAGGAGAAGGCCGAGGCGAAGGCGGAGCAGGAGGCTGCCAAGGCAGAGGCGAAGGCGGAGCAGGCCGCGGCGAAGGCGGAGGCGGAGAACGCGAAGGCCGAGGCCAAGGCCGAGCAGGAGGCTGCCAAGACGGAAGCCAAGGCGGAGCAGGAGGCGGCGAAGGCGGAGGCCGAGAAGGAGAAGGCCGAGGCCGAACAGCGCTACCAGCAGGACAAGGCCGAGGCGGAGCAGGAGAAGACCGCGGCCAAGGCGGAGGCGGAGCAGCAGCAACTTCTCGTCGCGCAGCAGCAGGCGGCAGCCAAGAAGGAGGCGGAGAAGGAGCGCGAACGCGCAACCGCCGAACAGGACGCCGCCAAGGCCGAGGCGGAGCAGGAGAAGGCGGCGGCCGAGGCTGAGCAGGAAGCCGCGAAGGCCGAGGCCAGGGCTCAGCAGGACGCGGCGAAGACGGAAGCCGACGAGGAGAAAGCGGCGGCCAAGGCCGAGCAGGACGCGGCGAAGGCCGAGGCCAGGGCTCAGCAGGACGCGGCGAAGACGGAAGCCGACGAGGAGAAAGCGGCGGCCAAGGCCGAGCAGGACGCGGCGAAGGCCGAGGCCAGGGCTCAGCAGGACGCGGCCAAGGCCGAGGCGGAGCAGGAGAAGGCGGCGGCCAAGGCTGAGCAGGACGCGGCGAAGGCCGGGGCCGAGGCGGAGCGCGCCGCTGCCCAGGGCAAGGCGGACCAGGTCCAGGCGGATGTCAAGGCCGAACAGGACGCCGCCCGGCAGACGGCCGAGCGGGAGAAGTTCGAAGCGGCTCAGCAGGCCTCGGAGGACCGCGCCGAGGCGCAGCGGGAGTACGAGGAGGCGCGGGCCCAAGCGCAGGAGGACCGGGCGGCCGCCGTGGACGACGCGAGGCAACAGGAGGCGGAGGCCCGCGCCGAGTACGAGAAGGAGCGCGCCGAGGCCGATGGACTGCGGGACGACGCCCGGGAGCGCGCCGACTCGGAACGGGCGGCCGCCCGCGCCGAGTACGACCGGGAGATCGCCGACGGGAGGGACCAGAGCGACGCACGGGCCGACTACGAGAAGCAGCTCGCGGACATCGACCGCCGCGAGGCCGATGCCCTCCAGCGCGCCGACGACCTGGAGGAGCAGGCCCGCGCCGACTACCAGGAGGCCAAGGACGAGGCGCGCGCCGACCGGGACGCGGCCAGAGCGGAAGCACAGCGGCAGATCGCGGAGGCCCAGGCCGACTACGACGGACGCAGGGACGAGATCCAGGCCGAGTACGACCGGCTGACGGCCGACGACTACAGCCGGGAGAACTACCTCCAGGACCGTCTCGACGGCTACACGGCTTCCGTGGGGACGAGCGCCGGACCTCTGGCCGACGGACTCCTCACCGACGGGTCGCCCTTCACGAGCGACTTCTCCGAAGGCACGTTCGCGAACGACTACGGAACGCTCGGCGGCCCTTCCGCCTCCTCGGCCCAGTCGGGCCAACAGGCGCCGGCGCAGCAGTCGTCGAGCCCGATGGGTCCCTCGCCGCACATGCCCCGGATGGGCGGCGGAGAGAACGGCAACGCCGCCTCCGAGCGCACCCGGTCCGTGATCGGGCCCGCGACGAGCCGTTCCCGGGGGAGGGGCGCGATCCGGGAGCGCGGGACCGAGGAGAACACCGTACGGACCGGTTCGGTGCCGGTCACCAGTGGCAGCAGCCCCTTCCTGCCTCCCATGGCCGGGGGAGGGGCGTCCGGCGGGAGACAGCAGCAGACGCAGAGCGCCGACCGTGAACGCAACGCGTGGATCACGGAGGACGAGGACGTCTGGGGTACGGACGAAGGCGGCGCCCCCCAGGCGCTCGGCCGCTGAGGAGAGACCGTGAGGGAATCGATCGACGACCGCGTCGCCCGGGCGATGGCGGAACTGGCGGCCACCGAGGCGGCCGTGGGCCGGGCGGAGGAGCGGTTGCGGCAGGTGTCCGTGACCGTGAGTTCGAAGGACCGGTCGGTGCGGGTCACCGTGGGACCCCAGGGCGAGGTGACGCACCTGGAGTTCCTGGACGGCAAGTACCGGACCATGGGCGCCACCGGTCTGGCCGCCGTGGTGATGGAGGCGTTGCGGGAAGCCCGCACCCGGATGGGCCGGGAGGTGGTCGACACCCTGCGACCGCTCGTCGAGTCCGCACCGGGGCGGCCCGCCTCCGCGCGCCTGGACGTCGACTGGGAGAAGCTGTTCGGTTCCGAGGCAGCCGGGGCGGGCGAGACCGCCGCCGGCGCTGCGCCCCCATCGCCGAGCCGCTTCCGCGACGAACTCTACGACGACGACGGTTACGGGAGGACACGCTGATGTCCGGAAGCGGTTACGAGGCGAGCCCCGCGCACATCGCCCGTGAGGCGCAGGCCTTCTCCGACCTCGCGAAGAAGGCGACCAGCTCCAGTGAGTCCTTCACGTCCGAGGTCGAGCGGTACTCCTCCTGGTACGGCTACGGCGACGACTACGCGGACGCGCAGGGACCGGAGTACGAGGCGACCCTCCGGCAGATAGAGGACACCGCCGCCCTGATAGCCGACTCGCTGGCAGCGGTGTACGAGGCCGCCGCGGGCCTTAGCGACCGGGTCCGCCGGCCGCAGGACGAGGCGATCGACGCGATCGGCAGCCACGACCGGGGCGAGACGGGATCGAAGCGCTGACGTGAAGGCCCTCGTCTTCAACGAAGAGCAGCGGACCATGCTCCTCATCCTCATCGGCGAAGTGCCACTCACCGCCAACGAGGAGGACGCATGGAACAGCCGTCTCCCCTACAGGGACCTGGCGAAGAGGAACCGCTCGCTCGCCACTGAGATCGAGACGGTGGTGAACAGGCTCGCCTACTCGCTCCCCGGCGACGTCGGGAAGCAGTTCGCCGGTGCTCTGAAGACGCTCGTCGACGACGGTGGTGTCAACCACCTGGGGAAGTTCTCCGACGCGCTGGACGCGGTGAGCGAGCGCCAGGTCGACAACGCCCTGGAGATCCAGGAGGGCAAGCGGGAGATCATCGCGGAACTCGTCTCCCTCATGATCGAGATCGCCCTCCTGATGGCCCTCGCCTACTTCACGGGCGGCACCTCCCTCACTCAGATCGCGCTGGCCAAGGCCCGGAGCGGGCTGGCGATCCTGCTTGTCCTCCAACGGCTGATGCACAGCGGCCTCCCGCTCTTCGGCGCGGCGCTCGAAGCGCTCCAGGAGGCCTTCATGAGCTTCTGGGTGCGGGTCTCGATGCTCGCCAACCGACCGGGGGAGCGGCCCGACGGCTTCGACTGGGGGAAGATCGGCCGGGACGCCGTCTTCGGGGCGTTCGCCGGACTGCTCGGGGGCGTCGGCGAGATGCTCGGCCACACCTTCAAGAACAACTTCAAGAAGCTCTTCGACAACAAGTGGCTCGGCGAGTTCCTCGATCTTTCGGGGAGCTTCGTGAACGAGGGTTTCGCCGAGTCGGTGGGGGAGACCCTGACCAACGGAATCTACGACAAGACCTGGCAGTGGAAGCCCGACACCTTCTGGCACGCGGGAGTCAGCGGCGCCTCCAACGACCTGCTCTTCCACGGCGCCGGCTCGGGCAGCCTCTGGCTGCGCGACCTCACCTTCACCGGCCCCGACCCGAACGTCGGCCTCCACTCGGGAGCCGGGGGCGGTGCCCGTGCCGGAACGGCCGGCCCCGGCCCTTCGACCACGCACGGCCCGGGGCCCGGCGCGGAGCCGGGGGCGGATCCGCCGCCGCTGCCGTACGTCCCGCCGCCGCTGGTGGGGCACGCACCGCCGGTGGCGTCGACGTACGAGCCGCCGCCGGTGGTGGCGCCCGTACCGACGCCCACCACCGCCCCGTTCCCGGCCGTCCCGCTCCCGTCCGCGCCGGCACCGCTCCCCACCCCGGCTCCGGCCCCGGTCCTGACGACGCCACCGGATCCCGCTCACCCGCGGGTACCGGCGCCCTTGGTGCCCGCACCCGCGCCGCCCGTCCCGGCGCCCCCGCTCCCCGGCGCGACGGCGTCGCCGACCACGGCTTTCACCACCCCGCCGCCGGCCCCGACACCGCCCACCCCGTCTTCCCCGGATCCGCTCCCGCTGGCGACCCGAACGGTTCAGCCGGCGCCCGCGGCGACGACCGAGCCCTCCGCCGCAACGACGCAGCCGCCCGGGGCCTCCACCGAACCGACCGGCGTGGCGTCCGGGCCATCCGGGGTGTCGTCCGTGTCGTCCGACCTGCCCGGTGGGACGACCGAGGCGTCCTCCGCGCCGATGGTCCCTCCCGCGAACACCGCCGCGCCCGGCCGTCCAGTCCCCACGACGAGTGGTCCGGCTGCGTCCCAGTCCGGCGCCCCGACGCCGCCCGGCCCGACGAAGGCGGCGGTCACGAACCCGGCCGGTGCCACGGACGACGCGGCGGACGCGCGGCCGTCCCGGCAGGAGGACTCTGCGGCGAGCCCGGAAGCCGGCACGGCCGACTCTCCCGCAGCCGACGACGAGGGAGCGGATACCCCGGCGAACGGTCCGGGCGTGGAGACGGAGACACCCCGCGCGGAAGACCCCGAGAACCCGGCGAACCCGGACCTTCCGTACCTGCGGCCGCCCGTCAGTTCCTCCGCCCCGCCGAACGGCCCGGACTTCCTGGCCGGCGCGTCCCACGGGACGGACGCGGAAGACGTGGAGATGGAGGAGGGCGGTGACGACGACTTCCGTTCGGACACCGCATCCGATGCCGGGTCGGTCGACTCGGTCGATCTCATCTCGCTGGAGGACTCTGACGACAGCCGCTCCCTCTCGCCGGAGGCGGACGAGGAGAGCGCGTACGGGACGGACGACGAGGCGGACCCGCTCCCGGCGCACCACCCCGTCGACCCCCTCGCCCACCAGCCCCTGCTGGAATCCGTCTTCGGGCCCCGCATCGCCGAGAACCGCATCCACCCCCGGTTGGCGGAGGCCGTCAGCACCCTGGACCACCTGCGTCTGGCCGACGCCGCTCTGGGCCCGATGCCGTTGGACGTGAACACGCTGGCGGCCAGGGTGCTCCACCTGGACCCCGGTGCGCCGGTGGGCTCCGCCGCGCACGGCGAGCTCTTCCGGACGGTGATCGGCGCACTCGACGACGGCCGGGCGCAGAGCCTCGACTCCCTCGCCGCGTACGCGATGGAGGTCGGGGGCGCCCTGTCCGTCTCCCGGGCCCTGCCCCCCGTGAACGGTGTCCCCGCCGGCCGCGACTGGTCGAACTCGCCCCCGCCGTCGGTGCACCCCCACGCGGTGGCCGTCAAGCACGCACCCATGCCGGCGCACATCGTCCAGCCCGCCGACGTCACCGGTGCGGCGCCCTGGCGGGGGAGCCGGCCGTACTACGTCGTGGCCTCCGCGGACGCCGGCGGCATCGTCGTCCGAGGGAACAGCGGTCGCTCCTACCGGGCCTCGGCGGCGGAGTTCGTCGAACTCCTCGCCCACGATCCCGCGTTGACCGGCCTCGCTCCCGGCACGCCGATCGTCCTCGTGGTGCCCTTCGCGGGCGCCGGCGGTCTGGACCTGCCGCGCTCCCTCGCCCGGCGGACCGGCCGTACGGTCTGGTCGTCCAGCGGCCGTGCCGTGCTGCTGCCCGATCCGGCCGGTGGCCCCGCCCTGGTGGCCACCTACGACAGCCACCCCGGTGTGATGCCGGTCGGCGCCTGGATACCCAGCCGCCCGGACGATCTCGACACGGCCCCCGACCCGACGCGGGCCCCTGCCCGGATCCGAACAGTCGACGGCTCATGGGTGCGGGACGCGGACGTGCTCACCCACACCGTGGTCGACGAGTCGAACCGGCCGGCCGGCCGGGCCTCGATGACCCATGCCGACTGGAGCCGGCACTTCGGGTACGTGCCGCTGGGGAGGGAGGCCGGCCACCGGGCCGTCCCGGGCATCACCCACTTCCACCACTGGAACGATGCCCAGCAGCGTGCGGCGAGGAGCCAGGCTCCGCTCTCCGGCCCCGAACCCCTGCCCTGGACCGGCCGGTTCGGCGGCGCCACCCCGTACTTCTGGGGCGGCCACGGGAGCAGCAGCGTGTTCGAGCTGGCCCTGCGCGACGGGCGCCGTGTCGGCGTGGACGGCACCGAGTTCGGCGGCTACCTCCGCCGCCGGCCCAGCGTCTCGCGGCTGGACCGGCGGGCGCCGATCGTGGCGCTCAACTGCATCACCGCCAATGTCCCCGCGGGCGGCGATCCGCTGGAATCCCTGGCCCCGGCCCAGTTGCTCGCCAACGAGACGGACCGCACGGTCTTCTCGCCCACCGGTGAGTTCGGCATCACGCCGCCGATCGGCTCGTTGCCGACGCTCGTGACGCTGCTGACCGACGGCGAAGGCAACCGGGAGGCGTGGGGGGAGTTCCGGCCCGAGCCGATCGGGGACGCGCTCGACACGGTCGCCCGCACCGCCGGCTTCCACACCGCCGCCGGACCGGCCCCCCGCCACGTACGCGAGCGGGCGCTGCGACTGGTGCGCGCGCTACGGCTGAGCGCCGGACCCGACGCCGACGAGGACCCCACCCTGGTCCGCGCGGCGGCTTCGCTCGACCTGTTGCGCGATGACGGGACCTTCCCGGACGGGGCGTCCATGACGGCGCTGGACGTGCTGGACGCGGTGGTGCCGGGAGGGTCACCCGGAAGGATCGCCGGGTACCTGGCGGCCGACCGGCAGGCGCGCGTCCGGGCGCTGCTGTTCGGCGTGGCGGAACAGCCGGGCGACCGTCCCGTTCCGGTGGTGACGACGGGGACGGACTCGCCGCTGCCGGGGACCTCGCAGCCTGGCCGCACATTCCCGGCAACGGAGTCCTCGGGCCGTCCCCCGTACCCGGGCACGGAGCAGCCGGAGCCCGGGTCGCAGGTGCTGGAAGCGGGCGAAGCCGAGGTCTTTCCCCACCTGCCTCCCGCGACGTCCGCCATGGCCGCTCCCGAAGCGCCGGATCCCGTCGTGTCGGCCTCCCGAGTCCCGGCCCCCGTCGTGCCGGTCACCTGGGCGCCACACACCGCCGCGCCGGGCGAGGCCTTGTTCCCGACCACTCCCTCCACCCCCTTGGAACCGATCCCCGAGGAGCCCATGCCCCACGAGGGAATCGTCGGGACTCACACGCCGGAGGCCGCCGGGGGAGGCACCACCCCGGAGACCACCGGGTCCGCCGTGAACGCCCCACCGCCGGCCCCCTCGGACCGGATCCGTCCGCGCCGCGCACCGGACGTCGGACACATCCGCGTCGAGGCGCATCTCGACCGCCGACGACCGCCCCGCATCGATCCTCAGCTCCCGCCACCGCCCTCCGTGTTCGCCGGGACACGCTTCACGGACGGGACGGCTCTGCCGCCACCGCCGGGCCCGGCCGAGGTCATCGCGCCGGACGTGATCGGTGGCGGTAGCGGCCAGCACCGTCCGCAGCTGCGCGCACCCGACGACGTGGTGGCCGAGATCCTCCGGCGACTCGACGCGCAGGCGTCGACCCGGCCGGCGCCCGGCGCCGCGGACGCCCCCGAAGGCACCGGACCGGCGTCCGACATCGCGCGCGCACTCCGGTCCACGCCGGGCGACTTCTCCGGGGACGGTCTCAGCTTCTCGTACAGGACTTCCCGGACACGCACCGGCTGGAAGGTGTGGCGGCGGTCCGCCGCCGACGACGCCGCGCAACGGATCGTTCATGTGCGGGCCCGGCCCTACGGCGCGTGGGAGCGGTTCGCGGACGGTGCGGGCGGCCCGACCAAGTTCGACAGCATGCACCGCACCACCGTCACCACCGGCCAGGTCCATCAGCAGAGCCAGAGCATCAAGATCGGATCCTTGTCCTCCGTGGGGCCCACGTCGCTGATGGGCGCGAAGGGCTTCGGCCGTCTGCAACTGCGCGCCGGCTGGTCGCGCACCGCGAAGTACGGGACGTACGACCAGACCGTCAACCAGACGGAGACCCGCACCCTCGACAGCTCCCACCTGTATCTGGACGACGTCTACTACGAGGTGACGGTCACCGCCCCGCACGACGGCACCGCCCCGCCCACCTCCTTCGGCTTCGGGGTGCGCGACGGGGTCGTGGTGCGGCTGCCGGAGAGCGCCGTCAAGAACGCGGGCCCGAACCGGATGCCGGAGCGGATCCCCCTCGACGCCGCCTCGGACCAGCGGCTCTTCCACACCGAGAGCTACGGCCCCGTGGCCCACCTCCGCGACGCGGCGGCCCGGCACGTCGGAGCGAAGCCCGGGGACACGGCCTACCAGGAGCTGACGTCCTTCTTCTCGACCCGGGGCTTCAACGAGCGGGCCGGAATGCTCGCGGCGGGCCGCGTCGTGACGCCCGTGCTGTTCGACGCCGAGAACGAGCCCCTGGGAGTCTTCTCCGTCCGCGCGACGCCCCGGCGCGCCCTTCTCCTCGGCGAGACCGACAAGGCCGAACTGCGCGACATGGTCCAGTCGGGGTTGCGGAACGACGTCACCCACACCAAGAAACACAGCGAACAGGTACTCGTCGCGGCCGGCCCCGCCTTCAACTCCACCGTGCTGGCGGGCGGCCTGTTCAGAGTCCGCCTGATGGCGGGGCTCAACAGCCGGTTCGGGCGCTCCCGGGGCCGGTCCCGGACGACGGGCGGTACGGGTGCGTTCCGGGCCGGCGGACAGGTGAAGGGGGACCGGACCGGCCTGTACTGGGTGGAGAGGTCGGTCTCGCTGCGGCTGAGCGGAGACCCGGAGGGCCTCGTCCCGGAGCAGACGGTGTGGAGTCTGGAGCGCATGACGCGCACCGAGGCCCGGCGCCTGGCGGGCTTCGACGACGGAACGGCCCGGCTCACCGAACCGTTCGCGCCGGCCTACCTGACCCGCGACGCGCCGCCGACGCTCGGGATGAGCCGCGTGGAGTCGTTCGCCCACCCGGCGGGCGCGCACACCCGGCACATCGGGAGTGCGGGACGGAAGACCTTCCTCGATCACGTCACCGACGAGGTGATCGCGTCGCTGGCGAAGGCCTATCCGAACGCCGTGGCGCCGCTCGACGAACTCGGTCCCCGACGCGCCGGGGTACGGAGCTCCCGCCACTACCGGATCATGCTGGAGAACACCCTCGGCGTGGTCAACGTCCTGTCCCGGCACAGCATGGCGAGCAATCTGCACACGCTGACGACGACCGGTATCCCGGTCCGGCTCACCGACCCGAGCCGGTTCCGCCGCGGCCACCGCTACGTCATGCTCCGGGGCAGCCTCACCAACCGGCGGTACGAGGGAACCCAGAACGACCTCAAGATCCGCTTCAGCCCGCCGGGGAGCCAGCGCCTGGACGGGGCGCAGTCGGACACGCGGGAGTGGCAGGGCGGCATCGAGGGCGTGCTGGCCGGACGGTCCACCAAAGTCGACGACACCAGCGCCCCCCAGCACGTCCTGGCACTCTCGGCGGGAGCACGCGGCGGTCTCGCGAGCACCGTCGAGAGTGCCCACGGGCTCGGCGCCACGCACGAACCCCTGGCGTTCAGTACGAAACCCTCCCACCTGTTCCGCTACGACCTGTCGGTGACGGCGACGGGCGGAGGGTACTGGCGCTTCCGCAGCTGGCTCCGCGGCATGCCCAGCTTCGGTCTGCTGGGGCTCCCGGCCTTCGTCTTCCACGAAGGGGCCACCACGCTGATACCGCCCGGCTCGCTCCAGGGCGAGGTCCTGCTCAGCGTGCCCGGGGAACACGCACCGAAGACCGATCCGCACGCCCCGGGCGCGGTCAACCCCTACCTGCCCACCGCGCCACCGGTCGTCTTCGCCGCCATGGAGCCGGAGCGGGCCGAGGAACTCCTCGCTTCCGACACATCCGTCCCGACCACCGGGCCCGGCGACCAGGACCTCCGGATCCACCCCCACATGGTGTTCAACACCGTGACGCCGCCCGGCATGGGCACCGCCGTGGCCGAGGCGGTCGGCGAGGCGTCCCACGGCTCCTGGGCCCTGACGAACCAGGCGGCCCCGCAGCTCACCACGGTGACGGCCACCCTCCGGCCGTCCTGGGGGACCGCCGACCTCGACAACACCTCGGCCCCCGGAGGAGCGCCCCTGGACGGTCTGTGGGTCGACCGGCTGGGGGTCCTCGGCACGTACGTGCAGCTCACCCACAAGACCGCGTACACCCGCCTCACCCCCCTCACCGGCGCGGTGCCCGTCCAGACGGAGACCACGGTCGGCGGGAGCATCGTCGTCTCGGGCCGGATGACCAGCACGGTCTCCCTCTCCGTGGGCGGGCAGCTGACGACCCTCCAGGCGCACACGCCGGACCCGGCCAAGGAGGGGTTCAACGGTGCCTACGGGGTCGTCGCGAACCCCTACGCGAAGTCGAAGGCCGTCAGCGTCGAGGTGGTCCGGAGCGTCGTCGCCGAGATCAACCGCAAGGACCAGGGCCACCACGTGGTGGTGGCCGCCGACATCACGCACTACTTCCTCACGGCCGCGGGTTCTCCGGCCGCGCCGCGGCGGGTGCGTGGCAGAGAGGGCACCGTACCCGGAGGCGTGCTCATGCACCTGCCGGAGAAGACCGCCCATCGTCTGAAGGTCCTCGACGACGGTCTGGGGGACGTGCCGATGTACGCCGAGAGCCCCTGGACCTCACAGCCCTGGATGGACGACGACCCGTTCGGAGGGTTCCCGGTCAACTCCCTGGACACTGCGGAGGTCCTCGGCCGCTTCGCCAGGGCGCTGCACGGCAGCGGGATGGACACGACCAGCGCGCAGTCGATCAGGGCCCTGGTCTCCGCCCGGATCGGCCGGGCGCTCGGCAAGGAGATGATCGGGGCGGGCACCTCGGTCCTGATCAGGAGCGGACGGTACGGCTGGGGGACGGTCAACATCGGCGGGCGGTCGCTGCGCGTGCGGGCCCGGCTCATCGCGGTCGGCTCGGAGTTCCACGGACTCGGCCACAGTGTCGAGTTCGAGGAGAACCGGCACGCCGCCGAAGGGGAGCAGCACGCCGAGCGGCGGGCGAGCGGGCCCGACTTCGGCACGATGGTCGCGGAGACCGCGCACACCCAGGATCCGGTGGCCAAACGGGCCGGACTGACGTACACCGAAGTCGCCTCGGTCCGGCGGATCGTCACCAGCCAGCGGTCGGACGGAACCGTCGGCATCCACACGGCGACCACGACCGAGCCGTACGCCGAGTACTCCACGCGATACCGGCTGAGGATCACCCTGGACGTCGTCGAGGGCGGAGCCGACGAGGAGGAGAGCGCCTGGGAGGCGTTTCGGGGGAAGCGGCGCGTCTCCGAGGAAGGCGACGCCGGTGTACTGCGGGAGCACATCCCCCTCAGCCTGATGCGTCCCACGGCTCCCGGCACCGGCCAGGAGTCCGACGTGCTGGAACCACCGGCGATCACCGCCGGCTCCACCTCGCGACCCCTGGGACGGATGACCCCCGCCGCCCTCGAGGAATGGCGCGCCACCCCACTGCCGGACGGGACGAGCGGCCCCTTCACCCTGCCGGAGAGCGGCTTTCTGGTCAGGCGGATCGCGGGGCTGGAGAACATCCGGGGCGCCGGGACCCTCGCCCTCGGCGACGCGTACAGGCGCCGGACCCCGGGGCCCCCGTCCAAGGCCCTGCTGGAGGCCGGCAACACGGGGCTCACCCGCGCGGGCACCCCGGCGGCCCAGGCGCTGGAGCGGGGCACCGCGAACGCCATGCTCTCGACCTTCTACGGCGACACCCTGGGGCCGAAGGGTTACCGGCCCCACGGACTGACCGAACGAAACTTCCTCGGAGCCGCGGACGGAACCCTCGCGCTCCACTCGAAGCCGGACTTCGGCCGGGCCAGGCTGTTGACCGTGTCCTACGGCATGAAGACCGAGGAGTCGAGACGAACCACCCACGGCAGCGGCTCCGGGGTGGAGAACGACACCTCCCACGACGTCTCCCTGGGTGCGGGTCCGGTCGTCTCCTCGCCGTCGACGGGCACCAACCCTCACACGGCGGCGCTCACACCCGTCGACACGGGCACGGCCGGAGGACCGTCCGACGCCGCGAACACGGTCAGTTCCCTCAACGTCAAACCCGATCCCGGCAGGACCTTCCTCTTCGCGATCCCGACCACCTGGCTCAGCGTCGGCGAAGTACGGCGCCATCTCACGGACGCCGCGCCGGTACGGAACGTCCGCGGTCCGCTCGGCCTTCGGCTGGACCCCGGCCCCCAGGCGATCGAGACGGAGGCCACCGTCATGGCGTGGATCCGCGAGGACGTCGCCCGTGACCTCGGCCTCATCGACGCCACCTCGTTTCCCCAGGACGTCGCGTCGTCCTGGGACGCCGCCGACGCGGCGGCGAAGGCGTGGGTCGCCGCCGACAACGCCTACTGGAAGGTCCGGCGACCCGAGCTGGACCTGCGCGCCCGTCGTGACACGGCCGAGGAGGAGTTCACGAGCCTGCGGGAGGAGCTGCCCGCGGCCCTGCGGGCCGAAGAGACCGCCCACGAGCCCCTCGCCACCGCCGAACGGGCGCTGCGCACGGCGGAGGAGGCGGACGCCGATGCGCGGACGGAAGCCGAACGCGTGAAGAAGCGGGTGGACACGCTCGAAGGAGCCGGCCGCCGGCCGGTGCCGACGGACCCCGGCAGCGGCCAGGACGAAGCCGACCGGAAACTGCTCTCGGCACGCCTGCTCGCCGAACTCACCGCACGGGTGGCGGCCGGCCGAGTCCGCGCGCTCGCCGACGCGCGGACCCTGCGCCGCGAGACCGAGGCCGCGACGCGGGAAGCCAGAGAAGCGGCCACCCTGCACCGGGAGGAAGTCGAGCGGCGGCTACCGCTGGCCCGGAAGAGGGCCGAGGCGGTCCGGGACACCTGGCGCGACGTGACCGAGCGCTTGGCAGCGCTGAAGAAGGCGGCCGACACGGCCGCCGCGGAACACCACCGGGTGCGCCGTGCGGCCGACCGGATCACCCGGTGGTACCAGCTCAACGCCACCGAAGAAGGCAGGGCACAGCTGGGCGCACTGGAGGCTCCCGCCGCCGCGACCTTCGCCCCGGCCCCGAAGAAACCGACCGGGCAGAAGAGCACGGCGCGCTTCAGCACACCGGCCAACACCCCCGGCGCGACCCGGCTCACCGCACCCAGGGGGGAGACGGCGCCACCGCCGTCCTTCGTCCTCCAGCCGCCCTCGGCGAACGGTGACGGATTCTTCCGCTCGCTCGCCGAAGGGCTGGGCCACCACGGTCCCGAGCTGCTGGGCGCCCACTCCCTGGACCCCGCGGCCCCGTCCTTCACCTCCGACCTCCTGGAGCTGCTCGCCGGGCGGCTGCGGACCGAAGTCGCCGGCGACCCTTCGCTGCAAGCGTTCTTCGCACCGGACGAGACCGACACCTTCACCCAGGAGGACCTCGACGCCGCGGGCATCGACCTTCCCCCGCACAGCCCGGAACGCATCGAGTTCGAGGCCACCGGGCGGCTCTCTCCCTACCGGGAGTTCCTCCCCGCCCAGCTCGCCGAGCTGGCGGCGCGGCAACTGCTCCGCTCGGCCGGGCTGACCGGTGAGAGCCGCTGGAACCACGCCGCGTCGGACGTACTGCCGCTCCTCGCCGCACGTACCTTCCACGTCGCCGTCACCGTCGTCACCGGACGCGGCGGCTTCCAGGAGTTCCGGCCGCACCCCGACACAGGAGCGGCCGTCCCCCAGGTGGTGATGTACCTGGACGGCGGACGGTACCGGTACGCGCGGCCCTCCGGCGACGCCCCGGCCACCACGCTCCCCGCTCCCGCGCCGGAGACCACCGCCCCGGTCCCGCCGGCCGACGGGCCGGCACCGCGGCCCGCCCACACCGCACCGCCCTGGTACCCGTCGACCTCCGGCGCGCCGGTGTTCGACGCCTCGGGGGACCACCGCCTCCTGGTCGGACCGGACGAGGACGCGACCGTCTACGACCTGGTGGCCCCCACCGCCGACGGCAACCGCTTCTTCGCCGCCGTCGTGGAGGCCCTCCGCGGCCCGGACACGCCGGCGGACCCGGCACGTGCGGTGGGCGGACCGGGCGAGGGGGCCGGGGGAGTGGAGCTGCGGGCGCTCAGCGGAGCGGGGAGGCTGCGCGGCCAGGTGTCGAGCGCCCCGCTGCCGGACACCGCGCGGCTGGATCCCGGCGCGGTCTTCCGGCCGGACGAGATCCGGGCCGCGGGGATCGACCTCGACGAGGACGGCGAGCGCGCCCTGCGGCTCAGGGGCGGCGTGCTTCCCGCCGATCTCGCCGTCTCCCTCACCCCGGACGAGCGCATGGCCCTGATCCGCTCGCAGTTGCGCTCCGCAACCGCCTGGAACCGTGAGACCGCCGACCTCGCCGCCGAACTCGCCGCGAGGGCAGGGAACCTGACGCTGACGCTCGTACGCGAGGACGGTACGTACCGGACCTTCCGTGGAGCACCGAGCGCCACCGCGACCCCGGTCGTGCTCTACGAACGCGGCGGAGAATATCTCGCCGCCCGTCCCCGCACCCCTGCCGCCGTGCCACCGGACCCCTCGCCGAACAGCGCCCTGCCGCCCGTTCTGCCGGTGCGGCCCGACCCGCTCGACCCGCCCGTGCTCCCCGACCCGCTCGACCCGCCCGTGCCCGCATCCGCTGTCCCGCTGCCGGTCCCCGCGACGGAGAGGCCGGAGAAGCCCGCGGACACGAAGCCGCGGAAGAAGCCCGGGGAGAGGGAGCCGGAGCAGCTGGGGAAGATGCCGGCCCCCACGGAGGGGCAGAGGGCCGAGTCCCTGCGCGTCGGAGAGCGGTCCTTCGCCGTCCGGCCGGTGCGGGGCGACGGAGACTGCCTCTTCGCCTCGGTTCTGACCGGTGCCGCCCTCGACACGAGCGCCGCGCGGCTCCGGGCCGACACCACCAGGTGGCTCCAGGAGGAGAGCGGAGACTCGACCAGGGCCGAGATCGATCTGGGCGGCACCCCGCTGGAATGGCTCCTGCAGGACCGGTTCCGGAGCGCGGAGCGGCTGCGGGAGCTGCTGGGGCTGTCCGGTGCGCGACGCCGGACCGAGCTGTCGGAGCTGCTGGCGAGCGGCAGGCGCGCCGCGCCGCGCGGCGAGACACCCGAACGACGCGTCCGGCGGGAGAGACTGGAGGACGAGGCGACCCTGCGGGAGGAAGTGCTCAGGCGCCTCAGGGTGCCCGAAGGCGCGCCCGGGCACGCGGAAGCGGATCGCCTGTGGTCCCGGGTACTGGCCGTGGCGGCGCCCGCCGTCCAGAAGATGGGTCCGCTGCGGAGCCGGATCTCCGCCGACCGTACGCCACTCAGCGACCTCGTCGTTCTGGCCCTGCGGAACACCGATCTGTGGCACACGCCCTTCTTCGACCAGGCACCCCACATCCTCGCGCTCGCCCTCGGGCGCCCTCTGCGTGTCGTCACCCGGCACGCAGAGGGGGCCGTGCACGTCGACGAGCTCAACCCCTCGGCACCGGGCGCGCCTCTGTACGTCCTCCACAACGGCACGGACCACTACGACGCCCTGGTCCCCGACGACACAGCCCCAGGCAGCGCCGTTTCCGACAGCGCCGTTTCGGGAGCGACAGCAGACCCCACCGCACCCGTCCCGGCTCCCGAGGTGAACTTCCTCCGGACGGCCGACCCCTCCGGTTTCGCGGCCTCCCTCGCCTCCCTCGCCGCCCGTTCGGGCCGTCCGGAGCTCTCGAACCCCGCCCCGGGAGGGACCACGACCCCAGACGGCCCGGTGCGGGGCTTCGCACGATGGGCGGCGGATCACCTGCTCGCCGGTGACGTACCGGACGCGGAGTTCGGCCCTGCTCAGGTGACTCTCCTCGAACTCAGGGCGCTGAAAATGGATCTGACGGAGGGACAACTCGCAGAGATCACGCTCTCCGGTGAACTGCCGACAACCTCACTGAACCTTGACCGTTCGCAGAGACTGCGGCTCCTGCTGCTCCGGCTGTCGGACCCGCTGGATCCCGCGGACCCCGCGCACCTCGTGGCCCTCCGGGCGTTGCTGGCCGTGGCGGCACGGGAGCTCCGCACGCGCATGTGCCTGATCCTGCCGGACGGGGAGGAGTTCCGCTTCGAGCCGCCCGCTGCGCGTGGCAGTACCGGCAGCGACTGACCCCCCTGTGTTCAGGGCCCGTTCACCGGAGTGCGCGCGAGCCATGAACCAATGAGGGACGTAGCGACGACGCGTTGAGCGTCCCGAGGCACCAGAAGTCATTGCCGGGGAAGGACAACTGATGGCAGGCCCACAGAACCGCGACGCCGAGGCCCGGAGCTCCGGCGAACCCGCCGTTCGTCCTTCGGGTTCCGCAGGGGCGGTCGAAGAACCGACGTCCGGGGCGGCGGCCGATGCGCGGGGCCGGGGAGACGTCTCCGTACCCGGAGTAGGACTGGGCGCTCCCGGTTCTCCCCGGGAGGAGCCGCCCGCGGCCGCCGCTCGCGGGGAGACGGCGGAGGCTGCCGGGGCCGGACCCTCCCCGGCGACGGGGGAGCCCGCTCCGCCGAGTGCCGCTGCTGCCACGGCCTCCGGAGAATCCGGCGGCGAGGAGCCGGCGAACGCGGCCGATGCGAACACGGCGGAGGGGAGCGCCGAAGCGGCGGAGCGGGCCGGCGGTGCGGCGCGGGCGGAAGGCGCGGCTGCGGCAGGAGCCACCGCGCCGGCAGCCGCGACGGCGACCGCCGCCCGCGTCGGGGCGGTCGGCGAAGGCGCCCTCGCCGCCACCGGCACCGGAGCGGACCGGGAGGGGTCCGCACACCGTCCGCGCAAGGCGATGCTCGCCGCGGCCGCCCTGGCCGGCTCGGTGCTGCTCGCCGTACCGTTCCTGCTCGCCGGTGACAAGCACGACCACGACCACGACAACGTCGAGTCGGCGGACTACCAGGCCGGCACGACCCTGCAGGACCGGCTGCCCGACGACGGCGCCGGAGTGCCGGGCGCGTATGCGGCCGAGTCGCCGAAGCCCAGTGTGCTGCCCTCCTCCTCGGCCTCCCCGACCGCGAAGGCGCAGACCGGCGGGGAGCTCCCCGTCGTCCATCCGGGCGGGGCGGCGGACCGGCAGGAGCCGATCGGGGCCGCGAGCCCCTCCCCGTCGCCGAAGGCCGCCGCCGCTCCGAAGGCGAAGGCGAAGGCGGCGGGCACGCCGAAGGCCGAGCCCACGACCGAACGGAAGGCGGCGACCGTCGCGGCGCACCCCAGCATCTCCCGGGTGCTGATCAAGAACCTGAAGACGCAGATGTGCGCGGACCTGCCGGCTTTCGGCAAGGGCACGTCCACGGGCCCGGTGAACCAGTCGACCTGCAACAGCAACAGCGACGACAACCAGATCTGGACGCTGGACATGAGGTACCCCCACACCAGCCCCAAGGGCGGGGATCTCTACCAGATCCGGAACGTCACGGACGGACTCTGCATGGACCTGCCGGGGTACGGGTCGAACGGCATCACCACCCCGATCAGCGAGTACCCGTGCAACGGCACCACCGCCGACAACCAGCTCTGGTGGCTGGACCCCCGGGCCGGCGGCTACTACTGGATCCGCAGCTTCTCCAGCAACGGGCTCTGCCTGGACGTCGCGTCGGCGAACGGGACCGGCCGGGACTCCCGGCTGACGATCTTTCCGTGCAGCGACTCGGACGACCACCGCTGGTCCTTCGTCGGCTGAGGACGCGGAAAGAGCGTCGTGCGATCTCGGCCGCCCGGGTCGGGTCAGTCGGAACGGGAGCGCCGGTGGGCGGCCACCCGTTCGCGGGTGGCACACCGGCGGGAGCAGTAGCGCCGCTCGGGGCCGCGGCCCCCGGTGAGGTAGACGTTGCGGCAGCCGGGAGAGGAGCAGACGCCGCCGGGCGGCCGTTGCGCATCCCAGAGCAGGACGGCGAGGGCCATGCACGACGAGGCGAGGAACCACTCGTTCCACGGGGCCTCGTCGTCGTGGTCGAGATGGGGGTGCCAGGGGCTGCCGCCGCCGTGGGAGGTGAGCCGCAACCCTCCGGTGTGCTCCCGCAGGAGGCGGTTGAGCACCCCCGCGGCGGCATCGGTGTGCTCGGCGGTGAACACCTCCCGCACCAGGCCGGCGACATCGCGCATCGCACGGACGTCCTGC
Organism: Streptomyces sp. AM 2-1-1; assembly: GCF_029167645.1. NCBI lineage: Bacteria > Bacillati > Actinomycetota > Actinomycetes > Kitasatosporales > Streptomycetaceae > Streptomyces > Streptomyces sp. AM 2-1-1. The sequence continues at coordinate 6,998,400 of NZ_CP119147.1, forward strand.
GGGGCGAGGACGACCGGCTCCCTCTCGCCGAAGGCGCGGAGCACACCGGCGATCCCGGCCGCGTCGGCGCGTGGATCGGTGCCCTCGCCGACGAGCGCGTTGACCAGCGCGACCGCCCGCCGGGCGGAGCTGAGGACGGAGTGCCGGGTGGACCAGTCCCCGGCGGACGACGATGACGACGGGGGAGACGGAGAGGAGGCGGCGGACATCCGCCGAATGTAACGCATATTGCGCATGTTTGAGTTACCTCGGTAACGTCCCGCGGGTGAGGAGAAGTCGTTTCCCCGCGGTCTTCCTCGTCGGGGCTTTCGTCGCCCGGACCGGCGAGGAGACGTCCGGGCCCGCGCTGCTGCTGGCCGGCGCCGCGCTCACCGGGTCGGTCACCGAAGGGTCCTCGCTGCTCGCGGGCGTCACCGTCGCCGCCGTGGCGGGGGGACCGGTGACCGGCGCGCTGCTGGACCGCTCGCGGCGTCCCGGCCGGATGCTCGCCGTCGCCCTCGCCGTGCACGCACTGGGGCTCGGGGCGGTCCTCCTGGCGCTCGGGCGGCTGCCGTTCGCCGCCGTGCTCCCGATCGCGGTCTGCACTGGGCTGACGGGGCCCGCCCTCTCGGGCGGATGGACCGCCCGACTGCCGGAGACGACCTCGCCCGACCGTCTGCACCGGGCGAGCACGTACGACGCCATGACCATCGGCGCGGCAGGTCTGGCCGGCCCGGCGCTCGCGGGCGGCACCGCCGAGGTGTGGGGCGCCCCGGCCGCCCTGGTCGTCGCGGCGGCACTCGTCGGCTCGGCGCTGCCCGCCGCGTGGGCGCTGCCCGCCCGCGCGGGCGGGGGAGGGCGGGTCCGGGCGTCCTCCCTCCGCGGTGACCTCGCCGCCGGAGCCAAGGCCGTGCTGCGTACTCCCGCCTTGGCCCGTGCCACCCTCACCTCGACCCTCAGCTGCGCTGCTCAGGGCATGCTGGCGGCCTGCGCGGTGCCCCTGGGCGAACGCGTCCTGGGAGGAGCTGGCCGAGGTGCCATGCTCCTCGCCTGTTCGGCGATCGCGGCGCTGGCGGCCAACGCCGTCCTCGCGAGGCACCCGCGCCCTCTCGCCCCCGACACGATCGTCTGGGCCGCGGCACTCGTCCAGGCGGCAGCCCTGACCCTCGCCGCCTGGGCTCCTCCCGCCTTGCTCCTCGGAGCCGTACTCCTGGCGGGTGTGGGTGAAGGCCCGCAGCTCGCGGCCGTGTTCGCGATCCGGCACCGCGAGTCACCACCCCGTCTGCGCGGCCAGGTCTTCACCACCGGCGCCGGAGCGAAACTGACGGCGTACGCGCTGGGAGTCGCCGTCGCCGGACCGGCCGCGAGCCGGTCCCTCCCGGGCACGCTGCTCCTCGCGGCGAGCGTGTCGGTCGTCGCGGCGCTCTGCTTCTTCATGGTGCCGTCGGCGGCGCCGTTCCCGACGCCGGACCGGACGGCGAACCGGCCCCGCCCCTGACCGGTGACCGGCAAGAAGCGCCATGTGCCTGTGCGTCGGTGCGCCGGTGTGCCTGGGTGACTGCGCGTCCGTGCGGGCGGACCGGGGGGCCGGACGCACCGACGCCCCGGCCGGCCCTACGGGCCAACCGGGGCGTCCACCGACCGCGTGCGTCGACCGGGCGCGCTCCCGGCTCGCGGTCAGCCCGCCGCGAGAAGTTCGAGCGTGTCGATCACGCGGTTCGAGAAGCCCCACTCGTTGTCGTACCAGGCGACCACCTTGACGTGGCGGCCCTCGACCCGGGTGAGGGCCGAGTCGAAGATCGAGGACGCGGGGTTACCGGTGATGTCGGACGACACGAGCGCGTCCTCCGAGTACTCGAGTACCCCGGCGAGGGGACCGGCGGCCGCGGTGCGGTACGCCTCCAGCACGTCCTCACGGGTCACGTCACGGGCGACGGTCGTGTTGAGCTCGACGATCGAGCCGACCGGGACCGGAACCCGGATCGAATCGCCCGACAGCTTGCCGTCCAGCTTCGGCAGCACCAGGCCGATGGCCTTGGCGGCACCCGTGGTGGTCGGCACGATGTTGACGGCCGCCGCGCGAGCGCGCCGGGCATCGCGGTGCGGGCCGTCCTGCAGGTTCTGCTCCTGCGTGTAGGCGTGCACCGTCGTCATGAAACCGTGTTCGATACCGGCGAGGTCGTCGAGCACCGCGGCCAGCGGCGCGAGCGCGTTGGTCGTGCACGAGGCGTTCGAGACGATGGTGTGCGCGTCCGGGTCGTACGCGTCGTTGTTGACGCCGAACGCCAGGGTCACGTCCGCACCGCTCGCGGGGGCGCTGACGAGCACCTTCCTCGCACCCGCGCCGATGTGGGCGCGGGCGGCGTCCGCCGAGGTGAAACGGCCGGTCGCCTCCAGTACGAGGTCGACACCGAGCTCACCCCAGGGCAGCCGTGCCGGGTCGCGCTCGGCGAGCACGGCGATGCGCCGGCCGTCGACGACCAGGGTGTCGCCCTCGGCGGACACCGGGCGGCCCAGCCGGCCCGACGTCGTGTCGAAGGCGAGCAGCCGCGCCAGAGTGGCGGGCTCCGTGAGGTCGTTGACGGCGACGATCTCCAGCTTGCTGTCACGTTCGAGGAGGGCGCGCAGCACATTGCGTCCGATGCGGCCGAACCCGTTGATGGCGATGCGAGTCATGAGCGGTGTCCCTTGTCCCTAGGTCGTTCCTGCTCCCGTTCACCACCAGGTTCGCGCGCCGCCGGGACCGGTGACAGCGGCTCGATCGCCACGGTCCGAAAGGATCGTGCCACCGGATCCGACCGCCCTGTTCGCCCTGTCCTCCCCGGTTGTCCCGCTCGCCCTGTCGCCCCGCTCACCCCCTCGCCCCGCTCGCGCCCTCTCCCTACTCGCCCCGGGCGAACGTCCGGCGGTACTCGCTCGGCGTCGTCCCGAGGATGCGCTGGAAGTGCAGCCTCAGGTTCGCGCCCGTACCGAGCCCGACATCGGCGGCGATCTGCTCGACGCTCCGTTGCGAGGCCTCCAGCAGTTCGCGGGCGACATCGACACGGGCGCGCATCACCCACTGCATCGGCGTGTACCCGGTGTCCTCGACGAACCGCCGGGAGAACGTGCGCGAGGAGACGGCCGCGTGGCGGGCGAGCACATCGAGGGTGAGCGGTTCGCCGAGCCGGCGCAGCGCCCACTCCCGGGTCGAGGCGAACCGCTCCCCGAGCGACTCCGGCACACTGCGCGGCACGTACTGCGCCTGACCGCCGCTCCGGTACGGAGCGGCGACCAGGCGCCGGGCGGCGTGGTTCGAGGCCGCGACCCCCAGGTCACCCCGGAGGACGTGCAGGCAGAGGTCGATGCCCGAGGCGGCGCCCGCCGAGGTCAGCACGGTGCCCTCGTCGACGAAGAGGACGTTCTCGTCGACCCGGACCTCGGGATGCTTCGCCGCGAGGGCCCGCGTGTAGTGCCAGTGGGTCGTGGCGCGCTTCCCGTCGAGCAGGCCGGTCGCCGCGAGGGCGAAGGCACCGGTGGAGATGGCGGCGAGCCGCGCCCCGCGCTCGTGGGCCGCGACCAGCGCTTCGATGACGGCCCGGGGCGGTTCGTCGCGGTCCGGGAACCGGTAGCCGGGGACGAAGACGATGTCGGCCCGGGCGAGCGCGTCGAGGCCGTCCGCGACGTGGTACGACAGGCCGTCGCCACCGGTGACCAGACCGGGTCGCGCCCCGCAAACCCGTACCTCGTACGGCATGCTCGCCCGGGTCGTGAACACCTGGGCGGGGATGCCGACATCGAGCGGCTTCGCGCCTTCGAGCACGAGGACGGCGACACGGTGCGGAAGCGAGGCGGCCACGGGGGACAGGTTACGTGGACCGGCGGACCCGGCACCGGACCGGAGGGCGGCGCCGTCGGCGGGGCGGTCCGACGGCGCGCACCCGCGCGGCCGGGCGGATCCGCGCCGCCTGTCCTCCGGAAGAGTGGAGGGGCGGACGCGGGTGCCTGCATCCGCTGGGCGGGGGCAGGAGAAAGACAGGACCCCGCACGCCGCGGGACCCGGACCGTACCTCCTCCCTCCGGACGAGGGAGCGGAATGGAGTGATGATGTCTTCGTTGACGAGCGCCGCCGACGCGTCGGCCGCCCCCGCCTGGTTACACGTCGCGGTCATGGTGATCGCCGTCCTGGTGCTGATGTACAGCCTTTCCAAACGCAGGAGTTGACCGATCGGGTCCGAGCACGTCCGCCCCGTCGCGGACGCCCGCCGCGAGGTCGCGGACCGGCTCCCCGCACGGCCGGTACGGACCGCATGACCGGTCCGACGCACGTGGCGGGCCGACGCGTGCGTCGGTTGACCAGGGCCGGTACCGACCGCACGACCGGGTACGACCGGTGACGGTGGCAGGACCCGAACGACCGGTGACGCCCCGTAGGGCTCGGTCACCCGACGACGAGGGCCCGAGGCCGCGCAGCGCGGTCCCGGGGAACGACGCCACCACCTGCCGGAAATCGGCCCGGGGTCCGGCGGCCCACCGGTGTACGGGCGCCCGGTGCCGGAGAGCCCGGAACGGGGCCCGGGGGGTTACGCGGGCGCCGGCAGCGTCCGTACACCCGGGGCCGTGAGGGTGGCGGCGCCGCTCGGCACGGGCACGGCGGCGAAGAGGGCGTCCTGCTCCCGCTGCAGCTGCTGCTTGCGCTCGGCGCCGGTGGAGGGGAGCCGCTGCTCCTCGTAGAGCCTGTGCGTCACCTCCTGCGCGTGCTTGCTCGCGGGGGTGTGGAACTGGACCTCGAAGAGCTGCCCGGAGCGGGGAGCGCGCCAACCCGTGTTGAGCGCCCGGTACCCCTTCGCGCGGCCCCATGTGTTCGACCACTTGGTGGAGTCGTTGCCCCAGCCGTCGAGGGTGTGCGAGGCCTGGACGACGCCCGCGGTGTAGGTGGAGTCCTGCCACTGGAGGGTGTACCGCACGGCGTCGGTGATACCGGCCAGCACGGTGTCGACATTACGGCCCGACTCCTCGACGAGCGCCGTGGCGACCTTCCGCTTGAGGGAGTCGGGCGATTTCAGACGCTGGTCGAAGGCGACGAGCTCGCCGCCCGCGAGCGCGGCGGCGGTGCGTACCTGGACGCTGATGGTGCGTTCTGCCTTCCGGGCGCGGTCCAGGTAGGCGTCGACCCGGTTGTTCTCGTCGGCCGTCAGGGTGAGGCCGCCCTCGCCCTTCCAGCCCTGGGGCTCGTCCGCCGCGGCCGCGGACCCCAGGGACAGGACGGCGGCGACGGTGACGGCGACGGCCGTGCGGCTCACGACGGGACGGATGCTGGTGTTCATGCGGCGCTACCGGTCTCTCTGCTGCGGGTCGGGCGATCCCCTACGGCACGTGGATCGCCCCCTGCGAACGATCACGACCGCCGCCCGTCACGTCCCGCCCCCTCCCGCCACCCGCCCGGCCCCGTCCGACCGCGCGGGGCGTCCGACGAGCCCGCCCGACCCCCGTCCGCCGAGCCGTCCGACCCGTGGGCCCGCCCGGCCGGCACTCATCCGGTGTCCCAGTCCCAGGTGTCGAAGTACGCCGTCTCGCCCGACCGCCGGGCCCGGTCGACCGCCAGCAGCCTGCGGTAGTCGCCGGCCGGCATGAGGCCCCGCCACTCCTCCAGCGGCAGGACCCGCGCCTCGTCGTGCTCCGCCGGATCGAGCACGAGAGCGTCGATCTGCCGGCGTGTGAGGCGTCCGCCGTCGAAGATGCACCCGAAGGTGCTGTACGGCCACTGCGCGCCCGGCAGCCCGTAGACGGCGGCGAGAAGACGCCGGGGAGGCCCCTCGACCACGATCCCCGTCTCCTCCAGACACTCCCGCACGGCCGTTCCCCACGGCCGTTCGCCCGGGTCCATGGTGCCGCCCGGCACCTGCCACGGGTGCGTCGAGGAGTACACCGCGTGGAGTTGGAGGGGATGGCCGTCCTCGTCGGTGAAGTACAGACCGGCGAAGCCCGTGGCGCGCATGACCGTCTCGGCGAACTGGGCGGTGGACAGGCCCGCCGTGTGCGCGGGCCGCCGGCCGGGGACCCGGGTCATCCGCAGGAGCGCCGCATCGCGGTGGAAGCCGAACCGCTCGTAGAACGACACCGGTTCACCGCCGGCGTACAGCGCGTACTCCGCGACGCCCAGCCCTTCCAGGTGCCGCAGCAGCGCGCCCAGCGCGGCGGTCGCGTAACCCCGCCCGCGGTGAGAGGGCTCGGTCGCGACGACGTCCACCTGCGCCGCGAGACCTTCGGGCGCCTCGGGCGACGGGAACACCGGGTGGACGAGGGCGAGCGCGCAACTCGCCAGCCCGCCACCACCCGGGGCGTCGACGACGAAGGCCACCGCACTGCCGACCGGACCCAGACGGGCCGCCAGGAGGGTGCGCGTCGGGCCGAGCCGCTCCGGTGACAGCGCCCCGGAACCCGTCAGCACCGACTTCAGCCGGGCGATCTCCGCGGCGTCACCGGCCACCGCCCGACGGAGGCCGGGGACGACCGAACTCCACGCGGGCGAGGCGGGGGCCCACCGGTGCGCGGCATCCTGCGTGCGGTGCTCCCCGGCCTCCACCGGCACCCGCCCGCCTTGCTGGGGGAAGGCGGAAGGGGCGTGCTCCTGCAGGGCGGGCCGCTCACCCCCGCTCCCGCCCCTCACGCGAGGCCTCCGGGCCGCCGGGCGAGCCGGACGGTGAACACGCTCTCGGCGCGGCGGGCCGCGTGGTCTTCCGTCATCAACGGTGTCGCTCCTTCGGGCAGTTCGGCGCCGGGTGGACGAGCGGCCCGGCGAGACGCGGATCAGCGGGAGGCCCCGCGCCGCGCGGACCGTGCTCCACGGCCGTCGACGGGTGAGGGTCACCCACTGCCCTGTGAACGCGTTTTCCCGTCCCACGGTCACGGACGCCCGCCCGGTCGCCCCGGCAAAGGCCCGGGAACCGGCCGGTGCACGGCGTGCCGTCCGCCGTACGGGCCCGGTCCACCACCACCGCGGGGGACACCGATCTACCGTTCGACGGGCGCGGCCGTCAACCCGTTGCCCGTGTGCCGATCCACGCCCCGACACGGTCTGGTGCACTCCCAGGGGAACGGGCAGCATCAGACCTCCGCCCCTCACCAACCGTGCGCGGTGGCCCACGTTCGAGAAGGAGTCCTTTCCATGCGCATCGGAGTGACCCGTGAGCCGGCCGGGGAGACCCGCGTGGCCGCGACACCCGCGACAGTCAGGCAACTCACCGCCCTCGGCTACGCGTTGACGATCGAATCCGGTGCAGGTGAGCTCTCCGCGTTCACCGACACCGCGTACGCCGAAGCCGGGGCCGCCCTGGGCACCGCCGACGAAGCGTGGAGCGCGGACATCGTCCTGCGCGTCAACAAACCCTCACTCGACGACATCGCCAGGCTGAAGGACGGAGCCTGGCTCGTCGCCATCCTGGCCCCGGCACACAACCCGGAACTCGTGGACGTCCTGTCCGACCGGGACATCACCGTACTGGCCATGGACGCCGTGCCGCGCATCAGCCGCGCCCAGTCCCTGGACGTCCTGTCGAGCATGGCCAACATCGCCGGCTACCGCGCGGTGATCGAGGCGGCCCACGAGTTCGGCCGGTTCTTCACCGGCCAGGTGACCGCCGCCGGAAAGGTACCGCCGGCCAAGGTCCTGGTGGCCGGCGCCGGCGTCGCGGGACTCGCCGCGATCGGCGCCGCGTCGAGCCTGGGGGCGGTCGTACGGGCCACCGACCCGCGCCCCGAAGTCGCCGACCAGGTCGGATCCCTCGGGGGCGAGTACCTCCCGGTCGTCGTCGAGGAGGAGGTGCAGCAGTCCGGTGACGGCTATGCCCGAGCCACCTCGGACCTCTACGACGCCGCTGCCGCCGGGCTCTACTCCGCACAGGCCGCCGACGTGGATATCATCATCACCACCGCGCTGATCCCCGGCCGCCCGGCGCCCACGCTGATCACCGCCGCCGACGTCGCCTCGATGAAGGCCGGCTCCGTGATCGTCGACATGGCCGCCGCGCAGGGCGGCAACGTCGTCGGCAGCGTCGAAGGCCGGAAGGTCGTCACCGACAACGGCGTGACCATCCTCGGCTACAGCGACCTGGCGGGCCGACTGCCCACCCAGGCGAGCCAGTTGTACGGCACCAACCTCGTCAACCTGCTGAAGCTGGTCACCCCGGAGAAGGACGGCGAGGCCGTCCTCGACCTCGCCGACCCCGTCCAGCGAGGCATCACGGTGGTCCGTGCCACCGGCGACGGGCGGGGCGAGAAGCTCTGGCCGCCGCCCCCGGTCCAGGTCAGCGCGGCCCCCGCGACCGCACCGGCCGCCTCCGTCCGTCCGGCGCCGGAGAAGAAGACCCTGGCCGCCGCCACGAGGCTCGCGCTCGTCCTGACCGGGATCGCCCTGCTCTGGCTCGTGATCGCGTTCGCCCCGGCGCCCATCCCGCAGAACTTCACCGTACTCACCCTCGCCGTCGTCATCGGCTACTACGTCATCGGCAAGGTCCATCACGCACTCCACACACCCCTGATGAGCGTCACCAACGCCATCTCCGGAGTCATCGTCGTCGGCGCGATGATCCAGGTCGGGCTCGGCGGCCACACGATCCAGGCACTGGCCGGCCTCGCGACCCTGCTCGCCTCCGTCAACATCGTCGGCGGCTTCGCGGTGACGCGCCGCATGCTCGCCATGTTCAGCAAGGGAAACTGACGTGACCGCAGCCTCGATCTCCACCGCGGCGTACCTCGTCGCCGCTCTGCTCTTCATCCTCTCCCTGGCAGGCCTGAGCAAGCACGAGACGGCCCGGCAGGGCTGGACGTACGGCGTGGCCGGTATGGCCGTCGCCCTCTGCGCCACCATCGGCCTGACCCTTCACGACAGCCACGTACGCGGCGCCACCGCGCTCGTCCTCGCGGTCTCGCTCGTGGCCGGCGCCGTCATCGGACTGTGGCGCGCCCGCGTGGTGCGGATGACCGGTATGCCCGAACTGATCGCGCTGCTGCACTCGTTCGTCGGCCTCGCCGCCGTACTGGTCGGCTGGGCCTCCTACATCGAGGTCGAACGCGACGGCGAGGGCGGCTTCTCCGGAGCCCTCCTGAACATCCACCACGTCGAGGTCTCCCTCGGCATCTTCATCGGCGCGGTCACCTTCACCGGCTCGATCGTCGCCAACCTCAAGCTGAGCGCCAGGATCAAGTCGTCCCCGCTCGTGCTGCCCGGGAAGAACCTCCTCAACCTGGGTGCGCTGCTCGCCTTCGTCGTCCTCACCGCTCTCTTCGCGGCCCGCCCGACCCTCTGGCCGGTCATCGCGGTGACCGTGATCGCCCTGCTCTTCGGCTGGCACCTGGTCGCCTCCATCGGCGGCGGCGACATGCCGGTGGTCGTCTCGATGCTCAACAGCTACTCCGGATGGGCGGCGGCCGCGAGCGGCTTCCTGCTCAACAACGACCTGCTCATCGTCGTCGGCGCGCTCGTCGGCTCCTCGGGTGCCTACCTCTCGTACATCATGTGCAAGGCCATGAACCGCTCCTTCGTCTCCGTCATCGCGGGTGGTTTCGGGATCGAGGCACCCGCGGGCGGCGACGGCGGCGCACAGGGCGAGCACCGGGAGACCACCGCCGACGCGACCGCCGAACTGCTGGCCGGCGCCTCCCGGGTGGTCATCACCCCCGGCTACGGCATGGCGGTGGCCCAGGCCCAGTACCCGGTCGCCGAACTGACCCGGATCCTCCGGGCCCGGGGCGTCGAAGTGCGGTTCGGGATCCACCCGGTCGCCGGCCGCCTGCCCGGCCACATGAACGTCCTGCTGGCCGAGGCCAAGGTGCCCTACGACATCGTGCTGGAGATGGACGAGATCAACGACGACCTCGCCGCCACCGACGTCGTCCTGGTCATCGGTGCCAACGACACCGTCAACCCGGCCGCCCTGGACGACCCGGGCAGCCCGATCGCCGGCATGCCGGTCCTGCGCGTATGGGAGGCCGCGAACGTCGTCGTCTTCAAGCGTTCGATGGCCAGCGGGTACGCCGGCGTGCAGAATCCCCTCTTCTTCCGCGACAACACCGCCATGCTCTTCGGCGACGCGAAGACGAGGAGCGACGAGATCGTGTCCGCTCTGGCCGCCCTCGCCGCTCCGGCCCCCCAGCGCACCGCGCCCGCGCTCGCCTGACCGGGGGATCGGCCGCGCGTCCCGGCGCTCCACCTCGTCGAACGCGCGGCCGGTGGGCCGGCATCGACCTGCTCGGGTCACTCCGTCGGCCGGTTCTCGGGACGCGGGGCAGACGACGAGCCCGGCACCGTTCTCAAGATCCTCACCGCGCGCCGCGGAAGATCCTCACCCCGTCGCAGCGGTCCGGTCGCCGACCCACCTGCATCCTCGACCGTGTTCCGGTGCCCCGGCGGGGCGACGTGGTCGCCCAGGGACCGGGGCGACCTGACGGACACTCATCTGCTGTCAGCGAATCGGCCTGGCCGGGCGGTGATCCGGCTGCTTGTGTGTCGGGATGGAGATCCTGGTTCTGGGCGGAACGGCATGGGTGGGTCGGGAAGTGTCGCGACAGGCGATCGAGCGCGGGCATCGGGTGACCTGCCTCGCGCGGGGTGAGAGCGGAGAAGTGGTGGCCGGAGCGACGCTGGTCCCCGCGGACCGGCGCGACCCCTCGGCGTACCAGCCCTTGCTGGACCGGGTATGGGACGCGGTCGTCGAGGTGTCGTGGCAGCCGGGCTTCGTCCGTGGAGCACTCGACGCCCTGGGCGGTAAGGCCCGGCACTGGGTGTACGTCTCGTCCGTGAACGCCTACGCCTCCCACGCCACGCCGGGGGCGGACGAGGCGGCGGCTCTGCTCGCCCCGACCGACAGGAGCGAAGTCGACCGCGAGCTGTACGGCGAGGCGAAGGTCGCCTGCGAGCAGGCGTCGACGGCCGCTGTGGGCGACCGCCTCCTCATCGCCCGAGCCGGACTCATCGGCGGCCCGGGCGATGGCAGCGGGCGCTCCGGCTACTGGGTCGCCCGCGCCGCACGTGATCCGCGAGGGCCGATGCTGGTCCCCGACACACCGGCCATGCCCACCCAGGTGGTCGACGTGCGGGACCTCACCACCTGGCTGCTCGACGCCGCGGAGACGGGAACCACCGGCACGTACAACGCCGTCGGCCCGCTCGTTCCGTTCGAAGAGTGGATCGAACTGTCCCGTGCCGTCGGCGGGCACACCGGCCCGGTGGTCACCGCCGCCTCGGCGTGGCTGCTCGCCCAGGGGGTCGCCGAGTACATGGGGTCCGAATCGCTGGCGATGTGGCTGGTGGAGCCGGGCTGGGAGGGGTGGGCGGCCCGGGACGGTTCCTCCGCGCGGGCCGCGGGGCTGCGTCACCGGCCGTCGGCGGAGATGCTCGCCGACACGCTGCGCTGGGAGCGCGAGCAGGGGCTGGACCGGGAAAGGCGCGCGGGCCTCAGCGCGCGGCGCGAACGCGAGTTGCTGGCCGCCCTCACGTCGTGACGTCCCGATCCCCGTGGACGGAGGGGCCGTCGGTGCGACCGAGATTTCTGCTTGGCGGACGAGCGCAGTAGTTGGCGAATCTTGCTTTTGTAACGCTGTGTTGTCAAGCGTGCTCGTACGCCGTCTTCAACCGCTCGGTGTACTCCTTGACGCAGGAAACGTCCTCGATCCCCAACTGCGCCGCCAGGTGCTCCACCACCCACGGCACGGGCCAGCTCACTCACCCCAGGCAGCAGCACCCGGTGCCGGCGCAGGCAGCCCACCGAGTGATCGAACAACGCCTTCGGGAGGCGCCCACCCGGGCCCGGCTCGTCCACGTCGACCAGCACTACCTGCGCGCGGAGACCATCGCCGCGGCGAACGCCGCCCTGATTGAGGCCCGGGCGAAGGTGCCGATCGTCCAGCACTGGGGCAAGGGCCTGCTCGCCTCCGTCGACGGCCTGCGCTACGTCGTCCCCGTCCGCACCATCAACGCCGCCCCCAGCCCCAAGTACTCCGCGAAGAAGAAGGGCATCACCTGGCTGAACGCCATCAACGACCAGGTCATCGGTATCGGGCAGATGGTGGTGCCCGGTATCCCGCACGACTCCCTGTTCATCTTGGACGCCCCTGCTGCGCCTGGACGGCGGAGTGAAGCCGGAGATGGCTCACTGTCCAGGAGTCCCGCCACAAGCTCGCCCGTGACCTCTGCCACGGCAAGAAGGGCACCATCCACCAGGCATACCGGGACGGCATGGAGGACCAGCTAGGTGTCCTGGGCCTGGTTCTCAATGCCGTAGTGCTCTGGACCACGAGATACATCGACGCCGCCGTCGCCCAGCTCCGCGCCGAGGGCTACGAGATCAAGGACGAGAACATCGCCCGGCTCTCCCCGCTCAAGCACAAGAACCTCAACGTGCTCGGCCACTACAGCTTCACCGCCTCCACCCCGGCCGGCGGCGGCCTGAGGCCGCTGCGCGACCCGGACACGGTCGAACCGGACGAGGATGACGAGGCGTAGAGGCCTGGCCGCTCCACACCGCCGTCTGCGACCCGCATGCGGCCGCGCGCTCCTATCGGGCTGTCCCGGGCCCTCGCCCGTCTGATGACCCCGCGGCCCGCCCGCGGCAACGGCCGGCCACTGTCACCTGCGCCGTCGGCTACCGATGCTGTGCGGGCGTCAGGATGTGAAGGCTTCTACGCGGGTCAGTTGGGTGCTTGCTGTCCAGAGGGCTTGGCCGGTGGGCTGGTCGGTCATGTGGGGGTGGGGTGTTTCGAGGTGGGGTTTGCCGCTGAGGCCGAGCCTGCTGGGGCCCCACAGCTGGCCGCCCTGGACGTCCGGGTCGATGGTGGCGCGGACGGCGGGCCAGGCGCCGGCGTCTTTGCCCTGGACGAGGAGTTTCGCCGGCAGGGTGAGGAGGTGCTGGGATCCGGAGCGCTGGTGGATGCCGGGGCGGGGCGGGGTGAGGGCGTCCAAGGCGCCGCCGGGGTGGGCGATCACGCTCATGCAGGTGCTGCCTGCGGCGCGCAGCCGGCGGTCGAGTTCGAAGGCGAAGGTCATCTGGGCGAGTTTGGAGCGGCCGTAGGTGCGCTTGGGGTCGTAGTCGCGTACGGATTGCAGGTCGTCGAGGTCGAGGCGCTCGGAGCGGGCGGCGAAGCTGCCCATGGTGACGATCCGGGCTGCCGGAGCCGCCTCCAGCCAGGGCGCCAGCCAGTGCACCAGGGCGAAGTGGCCGAGGTGGTTGGTGGCGAACATCAGCTCGTGGCCGCGCCGGTTCTGCTTGCGGGGCGGTTCGTCCAGTGCGATGCCCGCGTTGAGGACGACGGCGTCCAGGGCGTCGGTGTCCAGCTGGCTGACGGACGCCCTCAGGGAGGCGAGGTCGGTCAGGTCCAGGGGTATGTGCTGCACCTGGGACCCGCGGACGCGGGCGGTGATGGCTTCCACGGCGGCGGCGGCTTTCGCCGGGCTGCGGCTGCCGATGATGACGGTTGCTCCGGCGGTGGCGAGTTGCTCGGCGATGAAGTAGCCGATGCCGGCGTTGCCGCCGGTCACCAGCACGGTGGTGCCGTCGGCGCGCAGGGGCTTGTGAACGTTCCAGGCCACGGGGGCTCCTTGCAGGGTGTCGCGGGTGGGGCCCGTAGGCGGCGGTGGGGGCGTGATCAGAGTTCGGGCCAGCCCAGGTGGAGGCGGTGGAAGGCCTCGGCGAGGGAGGCCTTGCGGTCGGGGCGGCTCGATGCCAGGTCGGGGGTTTCCAGTACGTAGCGGGCCAGGAGGCGGTGGGATTCGTCGGGCTCACTCTGGCCGGCGGCCTCCGCGAGCAGGAGGGCGAGCGGCTCTTGACAGGCCACCCAGACCTGACGTGCGTAGGCCCACAGCGCGGGAGTGTCCATGATCAGTTTTGACGCGCGCCGGTAGCGCTCGGGCAGGTCGTCTTCGTCGGCGAAGGGGGCCCGGCCGGCGAAGAAGGCGTGCAGGGCGTCCAGGGCCGAGCTGCCCTCGGGCCGGTTGCGGACCGCGTCGACCAGGGCTCCTTCCCGCTCCCCGCTGTCGTCGAGGATCAGGGCTTCCTTGCCCGCCGGGAAGTGCGCGAACAGGGTCGTGGTCGCGGTGTCCGCGGCCTCGGCGATCTGAGCGATCGTCACTTTCTCGTAGCCGTGCTCCAGGAAGAGTTCCAGGGCCGCGTCGGCCAGGGCCTTGCGGGTTGCCGCCTTCTTGCGTTCGCGCCTGCCGGGCGCGGCTCCAGTGGTCGCCATGACTGAAAGGTAGCACCACATACTTCAAAACACTACTCGTTGCAGTTTCAGTCATAGTTGTGTTTCAGTCTGCGTAGGAAATCCGATGCTGTTCACTCTTGGAGGCCGTAATGACCATCACCACCGAAGTCCGGCCTCCGACAGGAGCGGCACGGCCCGGCAAGCTCGCGATGTGGGCGGTCCTGCTCCTGGTCCTGCTCGCCGACGCGCTCGACATGATCGACGCGACGGTCACCAACATCGCGGCGCCCACGATCGTGGACGACATCGGCGGCGGCGCCGGTCTGATCAAATGGCTCGGCGCGTCCTACGCCCTGGCCATGGGCGTCCTGCTCGTCATCGGAGGACGCCTCGGTGACCGCTACGGTCAGCGCCGCCTCTTCCTGATCGGCATGAGCGGCTTCACCCTCGCCTCGGCGGCCTGCGGACTGGCCGGCGGATCCGGCGTGATGATCTTCGCCCGGATCCTGCAGGGCGCCTTCGGCGCGCTCCTCATCCCCCAGGGCATGGCGATCATCACCCGCCACTTCACGCCCGACATGCGACGTACGTCGTTCAACCTGTTCGGGCCGCTCCTGGGCATCGCCACGATCGGCGGCCCGGTCCTGGCCGGGTTCGTCATCGACGTCGACTTCGCCGGCCTGTCCTGGCGGCCGATCTTCCTGGTCAACCTGCTCCTGGGCACCATCGGCGTCGCCTTGGCTGCCCGCATCCTGCCCCGCGACAACGCCGACCCGGCCGTCACCGTGGACGGCGTCGGCGCGGGCATCCTCGCCCTGGCCATGTTCGGGACGATGTTCGGGTTGATCGAAGGCTCCGAGTCCGACTGGAGCATCCTCTCTATCGCGGCCCTGACCCTCGGCGTGGTGTTCCTGCTGCTGTTCGCGCGCCGTCAGCGCACCGCCGCCGCGCCGCTCATCGAGCCCTCCCTGTTCCGCAACAAGGGCTTCACCTCAGGACTGCTGGTCGGGCTGATGTTCTTCGCCGTCACCAACGGACTGGCCTTCGTCATCTCCCTGTTCATCCAGCAAGCCCTGGGCGCCAGCCCCGGCAGCGCGGCCGTGGGCATGCTCCCGCTGACCCTCGGCATTATCGCCGGAGCCGGAGCCGGCATGGCCCTGACCAAGAAGCTGGGCCGCCTCCTCATCCTCGCGGGCATGCTGGTCACCCTCGCCGGCGCCGGCTGGCTCCTGGCCCTGGTGGTCACCAGCGGCACCGACGTCACCCTGCTCGCCCTGGCACCCGCCAGTGTCCTGGCCGGCATCGGCATGGGCGCCTGCTTCGGCACCCTCTTCGACATCACCATCGGCAACACCGACCCCGCCGAAGCAGGCAGTGCGAGCGGCACCCTCACCGCCGTCCAGCAACTCGCCACCGCGCTGGGCTCCGCCACCGTCACCACCGTCTACCTCCACGGCGGAGCCCCCGACCACGCCATGACCCTCGCCATCATCACCGTCATGACCGTCACCGTCATCTGCCTGCCCTTCCTCGGCCTCCTGCCCAAGACCGCACCCGCCGACAGCCCGACCCCCGGCCACTGAACGCTCGGACGCATCCACCCGGCGACGGCAGACCTTCGCCACCCCAGCCGGTCCGCGCTCACCCGCAGCGCAGACCGGCGCCGCTAGTCACCGTGGTGTTCGCCATGCGGTCCGCCGGCCCGGGGCGACCCGACGGGGCCATCAGTCGGACCCTCTGCCTTCGGCGGGGTGTCCGCAGGTTCGACGGTTGCTGTCGGACCCTCCGCCACTCTCACAAATGACCATCTGTGACAGTTCTGCGAGAGCGCCGGAAGTGATTACGTTTCCGCAGGTCGCTACTCGCAAAAGTGCGCTCGAAACCCGCGTGTTGTGCGAGGCACTTCTGCGAGACTCCCCGCATGGATCTCACGCCCGATCAGGCCGCATTAGCGGTATAACGTCACAACTGCCCGAACTGTGACGCGCCTGCTGGCAGTCCCTGCCGCACCCGGGGCGGGAAGACCGCCGCGAAGTCCACACCCCGAGGTTCGTCCTTGTCCCCGCACTCCGCGAGGCACTGGAGATCCCGGAGCCCGCCGACCGCGGCCCCGGCCGCGCGTGGAAGCAGGGCCCGGCGCTCGCGGTCGTGCCCGCGCCCCGCACGGAGCGGCCGATCCGGACCGGGTACGCCCGCACCTCGACGGCCCGCCAAGAACTGGCGAGCCAGCTCGAAGCCCTTCACCGGGCGGAGTGCCACAAGGTCTTCAAGGAGCAGATCAGCACCCGCATCAAGGTCCGGCCCGAGCTGGAGAAGGCTCTCGCCCTGGCCCACCAGTTCGAGGAGGCCGCGCCCGAGACGCCGGTCATCTTCACCGTCCATGAGCTGAAGCGTCCGGCCAGGAACGCGGCCGAGCTGATGACCCTTTCCGCCGAGCTCCAGGACGGCGGCATCCAGCTCGCACTCCTCACCGGGCCGCTCGCGGGGATCTACGACCCCAATGGCATGGGCGCCTTGTTCTTCGCCGTGCTCGCCGTGGCTGGGCAGATTGAGCGCAACTACATCCGGGAGAAGACCCTCGAAGGCCAGGTCATCGCCGCGTCCAAGGGAAACCGCGGCGGGCGCCCGAAGGTCATGGACGACGACATGCTTACCTTCGCCGCCGCACTCAAGGACAAGGGCGTCCCCGTCCCCGACATCGCCAAGAAGCTCACCATCAAGGTCGGG
This sequence comes from Streptomyces sp. AM 2-1-1, assembly GCF_029167645.1. NCBI lineage: Bacteria > Bacillati > Actinomycetota > Actinomycetes > Kitasatosporales > Streptomycetaceae > Streptomyces > Streptomyces sp. AM 2-1-1. Next base: position 7,015,281 of record NZ_CP119147.1, read on the forward strand.
AAGAACGCGGGCAAGTCCCCCTCGGTCGCCTCGCTCTACCGGGCGCTCGCGGAAGCCGAGGCCGCAGCGGTGGACGATGACCTGCCGCTGCGGCCCAAGCCCGTCCACATCCGTCGGCCCGAGGACCCGCTCACTGCCGAGGAGATCGGCCTCCGCGAACGGCTCCAGTCCCAGCCCCATCCGAACGCCGAGATCCGCAACTGGCAGCCGTGATCAAGGCTTAGCGCCAACGGCTGTACCGCAGGTCCCCATGGCCGGGCCCACACCGCCCCGGATCTTGAAGTCCCTGAGCTGGGCGTTAGCCTCGGCGGATGATTCCTGAGCCGCCACCGAAGGTCATCACGCGTTTCCGCGACGGGCGGATCGACGCCTACGTCGTGGGCGCCGGCGTCTACGGGCGGCTGGAGCCCGCAGCGGTTTTCCAGCCGCGGGAGGGCGATGAGGTCGTAGCGTCGGTGGTCCGGCAGGATCTGGAGCGGGTCGTGTACACGACGCTGAACGGAGCGGTCTGCCGTACGCGCGCCGGCGACCTCCTGTGGGCCGCGGACTTCGAACCGCACTCCGACGTACGCCATGGCCACCGGCCTGACTGCGTGCTGTCCCGGGACGGCCGGACGGTGTGGGTCTACCGGCCCGACGCGATGGCGGGCTGCGGGGGTGGGGACCAGTGGGTCGTGCACGACGCCGACAGCGGTGTGGTACTCGCCCGCCACGAGCTGGAGACGGTCGGGCACGGCGCCTTCCACCGCGTGCATCCCGTGGACGGCGGCATCTACCTCGACATCGGTGAGGGCCAGGACGGCTCCGTCATACTCCGGGGCACGATCAAGGCGGACAGCGAACCGGAGTTCGTGACGTATCCGTGGCAGGACCGCTGCCTGATCGACCTGGCCCCGTCCGGGCACCAGTTCATGACCGTGGACCACGGCCAGGCGGACGTCGCCTTTCACGACCATCCCAGCGGGGACGTGCTCTTCACCCTCCCCGTCGAAGCCTTCGGATACGACCCGGAGGAGTCCTTCGTGGAATGGAGCGGCGGCTACCTGACCGAGGACACGGCCATCGTCACCCTGGGCGGTCAGAGTGAGGACGAGGAGGAGTGGTTCCGTCACCACCTGGTCGACGTACGCACGGGCACCCTCAGCGGCGAGTTCACCGTCGAGGCGAGCAACCCCTACGAGCTGGTGCCCCTGGGCGACGGTTCCTGGCTCACCCGCGGCGCCGGCGGCTACCCCGTCCGTTGGTCCAGCGCTCCACAGCCCCCTGCACCGCCGCACCCAGCTGCACCAACCTCTCCAAACGAGAGGCAGCAACCGTGACGGCAGACCCCCGAGCGCCGCTGATTCCTCAGGCGCCTGAAGGCTTGAGCCGACGAGCTCGGTACTTCGTCGAGGGGCACGGGCTGCGTGTTCCCCACCGCGACCTCGCGCTTTTTCGGGAGGCATGGCTCAGGCAAGGGATTCCGGATGCCGAGATCGACCGGGCTTTCGCCTTCCAAAAGCGCTGGGGCGGTCTCGCCCTGCCCCCGGCCCCCGAGTACGAGGGCGGCCCGCGCGTTCTGGAAGCCGATGCCCCCGAGGGCTCGGCCGCGAACGGGTGGCGGTTCCCGGCCGGCAGCTGTCGCGTCTCGATGGCCCACGGGTTCATGATCGGACCAGGAGGTGAGTTCGGGATCGACGCTGACCACTGGACGCCGCTGCACGCCAGCACAGAGGGGTGGGTGGAAGCCCTGGCACTGGCCAGCCACGCGGGCTACTGGGCCAAGACCATCACGAAGATCAAAGGCAGTGCCGTCGAGGACCTCAACCTCGACGGATTCGAGCCGGTGCCCGAAGTCCAGGGACTCGCTGACACCTGGTGGCGGGGCAAGGACTCGCTCATCGCCGTCTACCGCGGCGAAGCCTCCGGCTTCAGCGCCCCCCATTGCGTGAGGGCCCATGTCTACGGCGGGCTCGATACATGGGGCCTGGCCGCCAACTGACTCCCGAAACACGCCAGGCAGGTGATCGTCATCATCAGTCGGGCATCGTGACCAAGACGGATCCCGGCCCGCCCACTATCGCCCTCGGGATCCGCCAACCAGTTCCCTCCACCTGCCGACGACCTGCACCGAAGAGAGCATCACCGGCCAACTGCGTTCTTCGGCCACAGTTGTCCTGTGTCATCGAACTTTGAGCGATTGCCACCGAAGCTTGAGCGGTGGGAGGTCGGCCAGGCTCTGGCCGCCGAGTGGTGTCAGTGGTGGGCGGCAGACTGCGCGCATGGATGCCTCTCATGACACTGATCGCTGTGACCGCACTGGGCTGGTGTGGGTTCGGTCGATGGGCGGCCCCTTGATCGTCGTTCCGGAGTCTTCGGTAGGCGCCTGGGGTGGATGCACGGAAGACGGTTCTGTCCTTGGTGACGCCGATGGCCGTGATGACTACGACCGCGCCTGTGAGGTGGAGGACTTGGCCGGTGTGATCGCCGTGGGAACGGGCACCGCTACTGCTCTTGTCCTGGCCGATGAACCTGCCAAGACGTGCTTCCTGCCGGAGACACTGCTGTTCGTGCGGTGGCTGGCCGCAGACTCCGAGGCCGAGGTGTTCACGGCAGCCGCGGCGGTTCTGGCCGATCCGGACACCGCGTGGGAGGACAGCGGACTGTGGGTCACTGACGGCCCGGCAGTGTTGATGGACTCGGCCGAAGCGGGTGCCGATCCGGGAGTGAACTATCCCCACGGGGGCCACTCGGATCAGGCCCCCGTGCAGCTCCCGGCAGGTCAGTGGAAAGTGCGCGCGGTCCATAGAAGCGGCGACTTTCCATGGGTCGGCTTGGTGCAACTCGTCGTCGACAACGGTCGCTCCTGACGCTCGGCCCCTACCGCTCAGACTTCGGTGACAATCGCTCAAAGTTCGGTGACACAGGACAACAGTCGGCCTCCCGCGCGCCCCGCTGCCACCCACCCAATCTCCTGATCGGGTTAAATTACGAGTTAAATGACGGGGTAACTCTGCTACTCTCCGGGGCGGAGGTGCACCCCTGTGGCGAGTGAAGAAGAGCTGTTCGCGAACATCGACGCCCTGCTGGAGGAGGAGCCGCAGCTCCCGCCCCCGGCGGAACGTGCCCGGCTGCGCGAGGCCGCCGGCATCACGCAGGCTCGTCTCGCGCTCGCGCTCAAGACATCGACGCAGACGGTGAAGAACTACGAGAACGGCCGCTCCGAGCCCAAGTCGCCGCGCCTGGAGGCGTACCAGCGACTGCTGAACGGGTGGGCGGCGAGGTACTCAGCCTCCAGCGCATCGGCCACCGCCCCGCCGGCGGCACCACAGCCGAAAGCGCCCGACGCGTCCGGCATTCCGGCGTCCGGCACTCCGGCGTCCGCCGCTCCCGGCACCGTCGAGCCGGAGGTCGCCACGCAGGTCCGAACCGCGCCCGACGCGTCCGGCATTCCGGCGTCCGGCACTCCGGCGTCCGCCGCTCCCGGCACCGTCGAGCCGGAGGTCGCCGCGCCGGCCCGAACCGCGCCCGGCACTCCTGCGCGCCCGCCCGCGCACTCCCGTCACCCGGAACCCCGTAAGGCGAACACCTCGATCGACCCCAGGTTCCCGCACGGCCCGCTTGTGGTGCTGGACGGCGACGGATCCGCGTACGGCGTCGACGGGATCGTGCTCGACTGCCCCGCCACGACCGTCCCGGATCTGGTCGAGTGGACCCTCGAGGAGTCCGGCCTGGGGGCCGCGAAGCTCAACCGGTACGGCACGGACTCCGATCCGCTGATCGTGCTCACGGCGGCGGCCGCGGTGAAGCTCGGGCTGCCGGAACGTCTGGAGGGTCCGGAGCAGCGCCGCTCCCTGCGCCTCCCGGACGACCACCCGGTCGTCAAGCAGGTCGCGAGGGCGAAGTGGCAGCTCACACGGCGCGGCTTCGGCCCGTGGGCGCGGATCTACCGCAAGGCTCAGGGACGTGAGCGGCAGTGCGTACAACTGGCGGTCCTGTCGTGGGACGCCCTCGACGAGCGGTCCTGGTCCGGCGTGAGCGAGATGGAGCCGCCCGACATCGCGCGGGTGTTGGGCCTCTACGCCCAGCGGGTCATCACCCCACGCGGTTCGACCGCCGTGTGCGGCCTGGAGCTGATGACGGCCCTGCGCCCACCGACGAAGCCGGAACGCGACACCGAGACCGGCAACTGGGTCTCCGGCCGCAACCCGGGGTCGCTCGGGACGGAACCGATCGACCCGGCGCCTCCGGAGGCCACCCCCGAGCACCCCGTCGTCGTGGACAGCGGGTGGACCGGCGGGTTCCTCGACGAGGAGGCGTACCAGTGGGTGCGGCCGGTGGACTCGCTCAGCGACGAGGAGTGCCTGCTGCCCTTCGCGGTCGGCCTGGACCTCAACACGGCGTTCCTCGCGGCGGCGGCGCGCCTGGTCGTCGGCCTGTCCGCCCCCGACCATTTCCACGCCCCCACGTTCAACCCGAAGATCCCCGGGTCCTGGCTGGCCGACCTGAGTGGCATCGAGCCGGACCCGCGCCTCCCGTCGCCGTTCACGCCCGACGGCGCCCGTCCGACGGGTCCGGCCTGGTACCAGACGTACACCCTCGCCTACGCCCAGGAACTCGGCCACGACGTCCACCCGATCGAGGCGTACCTGCGCCGCGAGACCGGTGCCTACCTGGACCCGTGGCACGACCGGCTCAAGAGCGCGTACGTCGACACCCTCGCCGACCTCGGGGTCACCCGTGACCTGGACGACGCGCGGTTCCTCGCCGCCATGGAGCGGCACAAGCAGACCGACCCCGCCCTGGCCGCCGTCCTGTCCGCCATCAAGGCCACGGTGAAGGGCGGCGTCGGCAAGCTCCGCGAGCGCCCCCAGGGCAGGAACTATGAGGACGGCGAGAGGTGGCCCGCCCTGGAACGCCCGACCTGGCGCCCCGACATCCGCGCCGCCGTCATCGCCAAGGCACGGGTCAACATGCACCGCAAACTGGTCAACATGGCGAAGATGACGGGTCTCTACCCGCTCGCCGTCCTGTCCGACTGCGTCGTCTACCCCTCGCCGGGCGAAAGCCCTCTCGACTTCCTCCCGTACGCAGCCTCCGGCAAACCCCAGCCCGGCGGCTTCCGGCTCGGTCTCAGCCCCGGCCTGGCAAAACTGGAGGGCGTCCAGTCGATGCTGTGGGCGGTCGACCTGATGGAACGGGGACTCAACCCCGCCCGGCACATCAAGGGCGGCGACGCCGTCTTCGACGAAGGCGAATGAAGCCGCTACCACCGCACCGGCACGGAGCGATCCCGCACCGGGCCGGACGACGAAGCCGCACCGCACCGAAGGAGCCGGCAACCACCGATGAGCACTCCCGACGCCCCGCCCCCGCGGTGGCCCCTCCCCACTGCCCCACACACCCATGACCCGGTGCTGTTCGCACGGGCGATGCGGGACATGCGCCTGACCTGGCGCGCCCGCGGGATCCTGGCCGAACTCGCCACCGGCTACCCGCCGGGCCAGGAGCCCAAGATCGGTGACCTGGTCTCCCTCAACCGTGACCAGCGTGTGGCCGCCGAAGGCCGCGCGGCCTTCAGCAAGGCGGTCGGCGAGTTGCGCGCCGTCGGCTACCTCGTCCTCGCCACCACCAGAGCGTCGGGTGTCGGCGAGCGCCTGGTCGTGGACCTCACCCAGGCCGCGGACGCCCGGATGATTTCTGAGGGTGCCGGGTGGAGTTCGTACACCGACGGGAGCTGACGGGGTGGGGGAGATCGAGGAAGCCATCGAGCGGGCGGACCAGGAGACGTTCACCCGCGAACCGCCCAAGGGACTCCCGGCGCGTATCAACTTCCTGCTGGGACGGTTGAAGACCACCCAGGCCGTCGCGGCGGAGATCGGAGTGAGCAGGCGCTCGGTGGAGCGGTACCGCACCGGCGAGCGCAAACGCCCGCCCCGAGCCATCGCCGAGCGGATCGATGCGGCCGTCCGTGCCCGTTGGCAGCCGAGGGTCCGGGGGCGCCGACGGAAGCGGGCCGGGACCGCGACCGGCATCACCGTCGAGACCCGGGCCCGTTTCGGTTACACCGCGCCGGTCGGCACCACCGACGACGGCCGGATGCGCCGCCTGACCGTCCACCTCCCCCCGGAGCGCGCCCGCCGGCTGCTCGACGCGCAGCAACAGGGCGCCACCGACCAGCAGATGCGGGAGATCGTCGCCGAGGGACTGCAGGAGGTGTACTTCAAGGACGGCGGACGCCGCGCCGCGGGCCTCGAAGTCGCCCTCACCGACATCGACTACTTCGACGTCTCCTACTGACCACTGCGCCCTCTCGCGGGGTGGGCGGGCATACGGGTCGATCGGATACGTGCGAGGGGGCCGGATCCGCTCGAAAGTCTCCCGTTCCTCCGAAAGTCAGGTCCCGGCCGTGGGAGGCGGCGAAGATCAGTCGTTCCACCCGCAGATCCGTCGGGGACCGGGTGGGGTTGATGCCGTCCACCCCATGAGGTTCCTCGCAGTGCGGCCACGGTTCCTCGGCGGGCCACAGCAGCGGCCCGCCGATCGAGCTGTCGTACCAGTCGGGGCCCCGGGGCGCGGGTGCAGGCGGGTCGCCGTGCGGGCCGGCGGGGCCAGTCCGGGAAAGACCGCGACAACGTCGACCGGCCGTGGCGGAGTGACAGGGGTGACATACATGGCCGCAACCTTGCCGATCGCTTCTGACAGCGGCCCGCGCAGCCACCCCATGAAGAGCCCCGCCGCGAGCGCCGCCCGGGAGAGCCCTGCCGCCGGTCCGTCGCCGGTCGTTGACCGTCCCGTACGCACGAGGCTGCTCGTCCGTCGGAAACTCCACCGGCACCCGACGGACCGTATCCGGCACCCTCGCCCCTCCGGTGCCCTTTCCGCGAGATCCGGCGGAGCCGGTGGCCGGTGTGCCGGCCGACCACGATCGTTCGACCCCGCGGAGCCGGCTCCGCGCGCCGCGGTCCGGCTCCCGCGCCCCGCAGCTACGCGACCGGAATGGCCCCCGGCCGAAGGCTGACGAGGAGGCCGTCGTCCGTCGCCGCCAGCAGTCGCCCGGCGTACGCGGCGAGAGCCGTGGCGGCGGGGAGGGCACCGGTCGGGACGAACGGGGCCTCGGTGGTGACCGGCGTGCGGGTGGACAGCCCGTCCGGCCCGGCCGCGTACAGCCGCGCGTCGAGCACGGTCAGGGAGGAGGCCTTGCCCGCCGGGCCCAGTGCGGTCCACGGGGCCTGCGGGTGCAGGGCGGGCCGGTGGTGCAGGGTGTCGTCGTGGGCGGTCACCGCGAACAGCGTGTTGTCGCACATCGCCAGCGCGGTCGTGCCTGCGGGGACCTTCCCCGCCGGGCACCAAGGGGACGGGCCCGCCACCGGGGCGCGTACGAGGAGCCGGTCGTCCGCGTCGACGGCCAGCAGGGCCAGGGGCACGGGGTGGCACGCCTCGCGGGGTGCGGTCAGGCACCGGATCTCCGGCGCGGGGCCCGGGGCCGGCGGGCAGACGGACCACGGCAGGTTCTGGTCGGAGGGCTCGCGCCGGAGCAGGGACCTGCCGTCCTCGGACACCGCGAAGAGCAGCCCTTCGCAGGCGGCGAGCGCCCGCAGCCGGGGTGCGCGCCCGACGGTGTGCCAGGAGGGTCCGGGAGCCGTGCCACCGAGCCGGTCCAGTACGTTGCGGGTGATGCGGTCCACCACCGGATCGGGCAGCGCACGCGCCCAGTTGATGGTGGCCGCGTTGAAGACGGTGCCGGCGCCCAGGCGGAAGACGCCCATAGTGGCCCAGCCGCCCTGCCCGTACGCACGCCAGTGGCGCAGGTCGGCGGTGGCGAGGACGGCGAAGGAGCGCGGGGTGCCGTCCCGGCCCGTGGCACGGGGGACACCGGCCGACCAGTCGAGTTCGGCGGCATCCGTCTCGTACCCGAGGGCGCCCCGGGCGAAGGTGTCCCCGTCGCGGAGTCCGGTGCCCTCGAAGACCCAGTGGTCGGCGAACCGGACCGTGTAGGACTCCCGAGCCGTGAGGGCCATGCCCTCACCCCACGCACCGGCGCCGTTGCGGAAGCTGACACCGGTCATGGAGTTCTCGGGACGGTCGACGGGCGAGCTCGACCACTCCACGGTGGTGCGCCGCGGGTCGACGGCGGAGACGGGGTCGGCGGCCGCGTCGCGGTGGCAGACCATCGTGCGGCCGCCGTCCTCCAGGCGCATCTGCCACCACGCCGTGTTGCCGGCGAAGACGGCCAGGTTGCCGCCCTTGCGGACGAAGGTCTCGACGCTGTCGCGCATCCCCGCGGACCAGTACTCGTCGTGGCCGTTGACGACCAGCAGCCGGTAACGCGACAGCAGCCCGTCGCCGTCGTCCAGATCCAGGCCGGAGCAGAACTCGACCGGGTATCCGGCCCCGGGGAGCCAGCGCAGCAGTGGTTCCTCCCAGCGCTCGGGCGGCGGCCCGCCCCCGGGATCGGTGAAGGAGACCCGTGCGGCCCGGCCCGGTTCCTCGGCGTAGTAAATGCTGCGGCCCGGCTGTCCCGCGCGGTGGTAGGCGCGCCAGGTGGCGAAGGGGACGGAGACGAGTACGGACGAGGTGGCCGCCGGCCGCGCCGCCCGGACGACGAACCACACCTCGTGTTCGGCGTCCCGCTCCGGCTCCGGCGTCTCGGGGCGGTCGTCGTGGAAGCGGGCCACGTACAGCGAACTGGGCCAGTGGTACGGGATCTCGAGGGTCCATTCGATTCCGTGCACGGATGCCCGTGTCACCGGACGCTCGGTGACGACGTCGGTGACGACGACGTGACCTCTCAGAGGTCCTCCGTCGCCCGCGGTCACCCCGAAGCGCATCCTCCCGCCCTGCGGGCAGGACGTCCTCCCGGCGCGGGCGACGGGTCGCGGAGTGAGGTGGTCGCTCATCGGCCGGCCTCCCCGGTGGCGAGGAGCGCCGGCAGTTCCGTCAGCCTGGGCGGGTTTCCGGCCGCCGCGTTCACGACGACCCCCTCGATGGCCCGCAGATGGGCATGGATGGATTCCGGCGGGAGGAACGCGGTGTCGGCGGTCAGCGTGACGGTGAGTGCGCCGTCGTCGCCGCTGACGTGCAGGCAGTACCGGCAGGCGACCCGGTCCTGGGTAGCGGGGAAGTCGAGCACGCTCCGGCGGCGGAGCGCGTCGAGTTCGTCCGGGCGCGGCGCCGGGCGGGGCGCCGACGGCCGCTGCGCGAGGCGCATGTCGTTGAAGCAGCAGTAGGGGTGCACCTCCACGCCCCGCTCGACGGTCATCCGGTCCAGCAGGGCGTCCCACTCGGCGGGGTCGTACGCGGCAGCCCGGTATCCGGCGAGCGCGGCCGGCCAGCCGTCCGCCAGCAGAGCGGTGAAGTCGGTCTCCGGGCCCGCGACTGCGTCCATGCGCAGGACGAACAGTGCGTCCTGGGAGAGCGTGGTGACCAGGGTGCGGTGGCCCTCAGCCGCACGATTGCCGGCGATGGGCATGACCGCTGCCACCGAGTGCCCCTGACCGGCGGCGACCAGGGCGGCCGAGGCGGTCAGCAGCACCGTCGAACCGCTGACCCGGTGCGCGGCGGCCAGCGCGTCGACGGCCCGGGGAAGCGCCGCCGAGATCAGCCGGCCGGTCCAGAAACGAGGGGTGAGCGGCTCCGCGACCGGTGCCGGAAACATGGTCGGGGGCGCCGCCCGCAGCCCTCGCTCCCAGTGGTCGAGCGCGGCCCGGCCGGAGCGGCGGCCGGCCGGGGACGCCTGATGGCGCGCCAGGTCGAGAGGGTTCTCCGCGCACGCCGCGCCGGCCGACCCGCGGCGGGCCAGCAGCCGCAGATCACGGACGAGGAGCTCCGCGGCGTGACCGTCGGCGGCCAGGTGACACAGCGCCAGCACGACGTGCGTGATCCGCCCTTCGTGGCGGACGGCACCGAACCGTACGGGCCACTCGCACGCATAGTCGAAACAGTGGGAGGTCAGGGACGACAACAGGTCGTCGGCGGCCTCCGCGGCCTCGGCCGGATCAGTCACCTCGCGGACGCGGACGTCCGCCACCCCCTGGTCGAAGAGGAGTTGACGCGCCTCGCCACCGTCACCGCACACGATCCGGGTGCGCAGCGCCTCGTGGCGGACGAGGAGCGCCGCGAGCGCGTCGGCCAGCCGGGGCAGGTCCACCGGCGCGCCCCGGTCGGCGAGGGTCAGGACGCGGCCGATGTTGAAGTAGTGGTCATTGGGCGCGGTACGCCGGATGGCGTGCCAGATCGCACGCTGGCCCCACGTGAGAGGGGCGTCGCCGCTCCGGCCGCCCGCGAAGGGAACGGCCGCGGTGACGACCGCCGTCGCCGTCCCGTCCGCCGTCGTATCCGCGATTGCCCCCGTCACGGTGTGCCCTCCGCCACCAGGTTGCGTACACGGGCGGTGAGGCCGGCGAGCCCTTCGGTGTACAGCGTCCGGTCGCCGAGGTCCACCAGGACGCCGTATTCCGCCTCCAGGCTGTCGGCGAGCCGCAGCAGCGCGAGCGAGCTGACACCGAGCGCGGCCAGGGAGGCGGGGGAGTCCACGATGTCGGCGGCGGCGAGCCGGCCGTCGGTGGCCCGCTCGACCAGTCCGGCGAGGCCCTGAAGGCTGGGGATACGGCTGGGGGCGGGCACGGTCACCGGGCACTCCCGTCCTGCCCGGCGGCCTCGTCGGCCAGCCGGCGGCGCAGGCTGAGCGGCCGGATGTCCGGCCACACCCGGTCGACGTGCGCGACGCACTCCTCCTCGGTGCCGCTGAAGCCTTCGGGCCGCCACCCGGCGGGCAGCGGGGTGCCCTCCCGCCAGAGTGCGTGCTGCTCCTCGTCGTTGACGGCCACGAGGTAGGGGGTCGGATCGGTCATGGGGTCACTCCTTGCGCAGTGCGGTGACGGCGGCGGTGATGCCGTGCACGGTGGGGGCGTCGAAGAAGACGTCGAAGGGGAGGTCCACGCCGAGGGCGCGGCGGATGCGGGCGGCGATGGCGGTGATGGTCAGCGAATGGCCTCCCAGGTCGAACAGGTCCTCGTCGGGGCCGAGGTCGTCCAGCTCCAGGACCTCACGCCAGATGCCGAGCACCACCTCGGCGGTGGGACCGAGCGCCGCCCTCTCGTCGCGGCCCGCCACGGCCCCGCGCTCCGGGGCCGGCTCCGGCAACGCGGCCCGGTCCAGCTTGCCGTTGGGTGTGAGCGGAAAGGCGTCCAGCACCGTGTACGAGGCGGGAACGGCGGCGGCGGGGAGCACGGCGGCGAGATGGGCACGCAGTTCCTCCGCCGCGGGCGCCGGACCGGCCGGCACGACGAAGGCGCTCAGCCTGCGGTCGCCCTCCACGCCGTGCACCGTCGCGGCGGCCTGGGCGACGGCGGGGTGCGACGTCAGGCGCGCCTCGATCTCGCCCAGTTCGATCCGGTGGCCGCGCAGTTTGACCTGGGTGTCGGAGCGGCCGAGGCAGACGAGGCCACCGCCGGGCAGACGCCGGACGAGGTCGCCGGTGCGGTACAGCCGCGACCCCGGCGGGCCGTACGGGTCGGGTACGAAACGCGTCGCCGTCGGGCCGGGGCGGCGGGTGTACCCGTGGGCCAGGCCCGCGCCGCCGAGGCAGAGCTCACCCGGCAACCCGTACGGGACCGGGCGCAGCCGCTCGTCGAGGACGTAGGCGCGCGTGTTGGCGAGCGGTTCGCCGATGAGGACCTGTCCGTCGTCGGTCACGGCAGGTTCCGCCAGGGTGGACCAGATGGTGGTCTCGGTCGGGCCGTAGACGTTCACCAGCCGTGTGCTCACGGCGCCCAGCTCCCCGGCCAGGGCCTCGGGCAGCGCCTCCCCGCCGGTGAGCGCGGTGAGCCCCGCCGCGTACCTGCCGAGACCCGCGTCCAGGAGCGACCGCCACCCGCTGGGGGTCGCCTGGACGTGGGTGACCCCCTGACGGCCGATGAGGGCGAGGAGGGCGGGGCCGTCGCTGTGGCCGCCCTCCGGCGCGAGGACGACGCGCCCGCCGCTGATGAGCGGCAGGAGCAGTTCGACGGCGGAGATGTCGAAGGAGAGCGAGGTGAGAACGAGCCAGCGGTCCTCGGGCCCCGAGCCCAGATGGTCGCGCAGGGAGCCCAGGACGTTGGCGAGCGCCGAGTGCGGCACCTCCACCCCCTTCGGCCGCCCGGACGATCCGGAGGTGTAGAGCACATAGGCGGGATGGGCGGGCGTCGGGCCGGGTGGCAGTGGCGGGGTGCCGGTGCCGTCGGGTGCGAGAGCTGACGGGGCGAGGTCTCCGGGGCCGACGGGGTGTGCGGTGACGCGGAGCGAGAGACGGGAGTCGGCCCGGAGGAACGCCAGTCGCTCGGCCGGGTAAGCGGGGTCGAGCGGCAGATAAGCGGCCCCGCAGGCCAGCGTGGCGAGCACGGCCACCACCTGGTCGCGCCCACGCGGCAGCTCGATGCCGACGAGGGCACCCGGCCCGGCGCCCCGGCGGCCCAGCGCGGCCGCCGCGTGCGCGACGAGAACGGAGAGTTCGCGGTAGGTCAGGGCCTCCTCGTCGCAGACGACGGCGATCGCGTCGGGACGGGCCGCCACCGCTCCGGCGAACAGCGCGGGCACGGTGCACCGGGTGAGGCCGGGACGCGGCTCCGGCGCGGTCAGCTGCGCCGACCGTTCCCCGTGTGTCAGCAGCGGCAGATCGCCGACCGGTGTGCCGGGTTCGGCCAGCGCGCCGTCGAGGAGGGTCGTCCAGTGATCCGCGATGCGCCGCGCCGCGTCCGCGGTGAGGGCGTCGGCACGGAACTGCAGGCTCGCGTCCACCTCGGAGCCCGAGTCGACGAGCTGGAGGTGCAGGAGATTGCGCGCGGTGCCGCAGAAGCCGAGCCAGCGGACCTCGGCGCGCACCGCCGGACCGAAGTCGGGGTGCGGCTCCGCGGCCGGGCGCCGCCGGTAGCTGAGGGAGAGGGGGGTGAGCGCCGTGCGCGGGGTGAGCCCGCGCACGGCGCGGCCGAGCGGGACGGCCCGGTGCCGGTACAGGGCGCGCAGCCCGGCGCGCACCGTCCGGGACCAGGCCGCGAAGGAGACCCCGTCGCTCGCCGCGCTGAAGAGGGGCAGCTCGTTGACGGCCAGGCCCACGGCGACCTCCGCGCCGCGCGGGCGCAGCGAGAGTTCGACGGCCGTGACGGGAGCCGGGTCGCCGTAGCGGGCGAGCAGCGCGTGCCAGGACGCCGTGAGCAGTTCGAAGCGCGTGAGACCGAGCCGGTGCGCCACCGCGTCCAGCAGGGAGGTGCGCTCGGAGCCCAACCGCCACACGATCTCCGCGCCCGGTGCAGGAGAGGTGCCCGGCAGGGAGGAGGTCGCGAGCCCCGGCAGCGGAGGGGGACCCGGATCGTGCCAACGGGTGGCCCAGAACGCCTCGGCGTCCGCGACAGCTTCGGCGTCCGCGACCGCGTCCGCGGACGGATCGAGCCCCGGGTGCGGGCGGACCGGAGCGAGCGGGTCTTCCCGGTAGGCGGTGGCCAGGTCCTCCATCAGCCGGTCCTTGGACTCGCCGTCGACAACGAGGTGATGGGCGGTCAGGGCCAGGACGTGCCGGACGGGGGACAGCCGGACGAGGAGGAAGCGGTGCGCCGGCCCGCCGGTGAGGTCGAAGGGGAGGGCCCGCTCCCGGGCGAGGAGCACGTCGAGTTCGGCGGCGGTGCACTCGGCGGTGCGCAAGGACGACGATCCGGTGCCGGCCCCGGGGGCGCCGTCGGGGCCGAACACCGTGGTGAGGACCGGGTGACGGGCGGCGACGGCCGAGCACGCCCGGGCCATGCGGCCGGCGTCCAGGTTGCCGTCGAAGTGAACGGTCAGGGTCAGGTGGTAGGCGGAAGCGGTGTCCAGGGTGCGCTCGGTGAGCCAGACGCCGTGCTGGGCGGAGCTGAGGGTCGCGTTCACTTAGGTGGCCTCGGGATCGTCTTGGGCGAGGATGCGGCGCAGTTCGCGTTTGAGGACCTTGCCGCCCTCGTTGCGCGGCAGTGCGTCGCGGAACAGCACGGTGGCGGGCAGTTCGTGAACGGCCAGCCGGTCGAGGAGGAAGGTCCGCAGGGCGGTGGCGGTGAGCGCCCCGTCACGGACGACCACCGCGGCGACGACGCTCCCGAGCACGGGGTGCGGCACCCCGACCACGGCGGCGTCACGGACCTGCGGATGGGCGTGCACGGCGTCCTCGACCTGAAGGGTGGAGACCTTGTGGGCACCCGACTTGACGACGTCGCCCTCCCGGTCGAGCAGGTGCAGGAAGCCCTCGTCGTCCACGCGGCCCAGATCGCCCATACGTGTCCAACTCCCCTGGAAGACCTCGCCGTCCGCCTCCCCCACGTACGCCCGCGGAGCCGCCGCCGAACGCAGCCACAGCTCGCCCGGCTGCCCCGCGGGCACCGGTACGCCCTCGGGCGTGGTCACCCTCAGACCCGTCAGGGAGACCGGGCGGCCGGGCGAGTGGGGACGGGCCGGGTCGAACAGCAAGGTGATCTGCGCGGGCGCGGCCTCGGTGGAGGTGTAGTAGTTGACGACCTGCGCCTTCGGGAAAGCCCTGCCGAGCCCGAGCGCGACCGGCTGGGGCAGGGCGGCGGCCGTGGAACCGACCAGGCGCACGGCCTCCCGCGCGTCCGAGGATCCGGCGTCGGTGAGGGCGGGCGACGCCAGCAGTTCGATCGCCATGGCGGGCACGAGGAAGACGCTCCCGACGTTGTGCTCGGACAGCAGCCGGAGGAAGCGGGCGGGGGTGAACTGTGGAGCGGTGACACAGGTGGCGTGCGCGTTCAACGCGTCGACCAGCATGGTCTGTCCGGCGTTGGTGCCGACCGGGAAGGCGTGCAGGAACGCGGCCGAGTGGCGCAGCGGCCGGCGCCGCTCGTCGAGCGTGCAGCCGTACGCGAGGTTGGCGTGGCGGGCACCGACGGCCTTGGGAGTCCCGGTGGTGCCCGAGGTGTAGAGGATCTGGGCGAGATCGCCGGGTCGGGGGGCGGGCAGATCCGGCCGCGAGGGGTGTCCGTCGGCGTCGGACTCCGTCAGCACGGTTGTCCCGGCCGGAAGCGCGGGCGGCAGGTCACCGCCTCCGTGCAGCAGGAAGCGGGCCCCGGCATGCGCGAGCACGTACGCGGTGGTGGCCGGCGCGGACCGGTCGGAAACCGGGACGGCCACCCCGCCCGCGCTCAGCACCGCCAGGAAGGCGACGGCGAACTCCGTCCATCCGCTCGTGCCGTGATGGAGTACCACCCGGTCCCCGGGCTGCACCCCGGCCGAGCGCAGAGCGGATGCGTACGCCCCCGAACGGGCGTGCCACGAAGCGAAGTCGAGCCGTTCGCGGCCGGTGACGAGTGCGGTGCGGTCCCCGTGCGCGCCGGCGCGGTGGGCGAGCAGGGCGGGCAGCGTGGCGACCGCGTACCGGGTCATGGCCGGCTCGCCTTAGCGCGGCGGGCGGCGGCGATGCGGGCCCGCTCGCGCAGGCCGACCAGGTCGTCCGGCTCTGCCTCGGGCACGTCCCGGTCGAAGCGCGCCAGCACCGGAAGGCGCAGGCCGAGCGCGACCAGCGCGAGCATGGCACAGCCGAACAGCACGTACATCAGGGCGATGCCGCGTCCCGGGCCGGTACCGATCAGCGGGCCGAAGACGGGCGCGAGCATCCCGTCGGGCTCCATCAGGGGCCCCAGCAGCGAGGAGCCCAGCGGGGCGATGACCCCGTGTCCCAGCGGCAGGGTGGACCAGGCGACCAGGGTGTTCAGGGCGAAGACACGGCCGTGGAAGCGCTGGGGAACCTTGACCTGGACGATGGTGGAGTAGACGCCGTTGACGAGGGAGAGCGCGAAGGACATGCCGAACGCTCCGGCGGCGATCACCCAGAGCCCGGCGTGCAGTCCGGTGACGGCTCCGGCCAGCGCCAGGAGCGCCGCGAGGCCGAGCATGCCCCGCATCCGGTGACGGCGCGGGCCGCCCCAGAACCCCATGACGATGCCGCCCAGGATCGCGCCCGCACCGCCCGCGACGGCCACCCGGGCCGCGCCCTGGAGGTCGTCGAAGGCCAGGACCAGCGGGGTGATGAGCAGGAAGAGCGGCGAGAGGAAGAGGTTCAGTCCCGCGAACCACAGGAGCATCGCCCGGAAGCCCCGGTTGCGCCAGGAGTGGGCGAACCCGTGCCGGATCTCGGAGACGAGGGATTCGCGCCGGGTCCACGGCAGGGTCCGGGGGAACTTGACCGCCAGCAGGACGCCGACGGCCAGGACGTAGCTGACCACGTCGATGACGAGGATGCCGCGCAGACCGATCGCCGCCATCAACGCCACGGCCACCAGGGGCACGACGAACTGAGCTGTTCCGAAGGCAAGTTGGACGATCCCGTTGGCGTGACCCAGGTACTGCTTGGGTACGAGCTGCGGGACCGCGGAGGCGTAGGCGAGCCGTTGGAACGTCAGCGCGAGGGAGAGCACTCCGAGCAGCACGTACACCTCCCAGGAGTGCAGGTTCCCGGTGAGGAGCAGGGCCAGGAGGGCGGCCTGCGTGGTGCAGGCGGTGATGTCGCCGGCGAGGAGCACCCTGCGCCGGTCCATCCGGTCGACGAGTGCCCCCGCGAGCGGGCCGACGAGGATGCCCGGGACCATCGCGACGACCGCGTACAGCGCGTACCGGGTGAGGGAGCCGGTGTTCAGCAGGATCCAGAGGGGCAGCGCGAACTCGGTCAGCGCCGAACCCGTGATGGAGACCAGCTGGCCGCTCGCGACCGCGAGGAACCGGCGCATGCTCGGTTCGGGCCCGGTGTCCGGTTCCGCCCCCGTGCGCGGTTGCCCCCGGGGCCCGTCGCCGGCCGAGGCCGACTCCGCGGCGACGGGCCCGCTGTCGTCCTGGAACCACCAGGAGTGCAGCGGATCGCGGGCGGGCAGCTCGTCGGTCCGTCCGTCGCGGACGGCGAGGTGCACCGTGGTGACGGCCTCGGCTACCTCGGCGGCCCGGTACTTGAGGAAGAAGTGGCCGCCCTGGTCGAGCACGGCGACGGCTGAGCGCTCGGCCAGCAGCAACCACTCGCGGTAGCGTTCCTGGTAGAAGTCGGCGGCCGGGTCCTGGTCGCCGACCAGACAGACGAGCGGGGCGCGCAACCTGGGGGCACCGTCGGCGACATCGGCGATGGCCCGGGTGAAGTAGTCCTCGGCCGCCTGCGTGTCGCGGCGCATGTTGCCGATGATGAAGGCGGCCTGCTCCTTGTCGAGGCCGGAGGTGTTCACCCCGAGGCCGATGAGCCAGTTCGCGTAGACCCGGTCGCCGAGAAGCGGTTCCAGGGAGGCGACGCGGCTGAGAGCGTTGAGCACGCGGCTGCGCGGCCGGGCGAAGGGGAACTGGGCACCGGCGTAGACGGCCTCCAGCGGATGACCGGCCGCCTCCAGCAACCGCGAGACGGCGATCGCCAGGGCCGTACCGACGGCGCAGTGGCCGTAGACCACGACGGGCCCCCCGGTCCGCTCCCGCACCTCCGCCGCGATGCGCCCGGCCAGTTCGTCGAACGGCACGGACTCCTCGGTGACGCCGACGTCGTGGCCCGGAACGGCGACCGCCCACAGCTCGGTGTCGGAGGGCAGCGCGTCGGCGACGGGCTGGTAGACGACGGGGCTGCCCCCGCCGTAGGGCACGCAGACGAACGTACGGCTGCGGTGGGCGGCGGACACGGGCGGGGTGAGCCGGTGCAGCAGCGGCCTCGGAGCGTCGTCGTGCTCGTCCCGGGCGGCGAACGCCGCCAGGTCGCGGACGGTGGGGTGGGTGAAGAGGTCCATGACACTGACGGGCCGGGCGCCCGCCTCCGTCAGCCGGCCGCGCGCCCTGGCGACGACCTGGGTGGCGAGGAGCGAGTGGCCGCCGATGTCGAAGAAGTCCTCGTCCGTGCCGACCTCCGTCAGGCCGAGCACCTCACCCCAGACATCGGCGAGCAGGCGTTCGATTCCGGTGGCGGGCCGGGTGGCGCCCGCCGCGCGCCGCAGCTGGGGCGCGGGCAACGCGTGGCGGTCGAGCTTCCCGTTGGGAGTCAGCGGCAGGACGGGTACGACGGCCACCACCGAGGGGACCTGGTGGTCGGGGAGCAGCCGCTTGAGGGCCGTACGCAGCCGTGCCGGCTCCAGTTCCCCGGAGCCCGCCGCGGCGACCACGTACCCGACGAGGCGCTTGTCGCCGGGCCGCTCCTCACGAAGGACGACAGCCGCGTCCGCGACACCGGGCTGGGCGCGCAGCGCGGCCTCGGTCTCGCCCGGCTCGATGCGCAGCCCGCGCAGCTTGATCTGCTCGTCCACGCGGCCCAGGTGCTGGAGAGTGCCGTCGGGGAGGCGGCGGGCCAGGTCTCCGGTCCGGTAGAGGCGGGAGCCGGGCGGACCGTACGGGTCGGGCACGAAGCGGGCCGCGGTCAGACCCGGCCTGCGGTGGTATCCGAGCGCGACCGGGGTACCGCCGATGTGCAGTTCTCCGGGGGCGCCGGGCGGCACCGGACACAGGGCGGTGTCCAGCACGTACAGCCGCGTGTTGTCGATCGGCAGCCCGATCGGCACCGTCTCCAGCGGACCGGCGCACTCCCAGGAGGAGACGTCGACGGCGGCCTCGGTCGGTCCGTACAGGTTGGCGAGGGCGCAGTGCGGCAGCCTGCCGGTCAGCTCGCGAGCCGTGTGCGGCGGGAGGGCCTCCCCGCTGCTGATCACCCGGCGCAGCGCCGTGCACCGTTCGACGCCGTCTTCGGCGAGGAAGACCGTCAGCATCGCGGGGACGAAGTGTGCGACGGTCACACCGGCGGTGGCGATGAGGTCGAGCAGGTAGCCGGCGTCCTTCTGGCCGCCGGGCTTGGCGAGGACGAGGCGCGCCCCGGTGGTCAGGGGCCAGAAGAACTCCCAGACCGACACGTCGAAGCCGACGGGGGTCTTCTGCAGAACGGCGTCGTCCGGGCCCAGCCGGTAGGCGTCCTGCATCCACTGGATGCGGTTGGCGATGGCCCGGTGGGTGTTGGGCACGCCCTTGGGGCGGCCGGTGGACCCGGAGGTGTAGATGAGGTAGGCGGGGTCGTCGGGGGAGGGTGCGACCGGCCGGCGCCGCGACCGGGGCGGCTCCACCGGATCGTCCAGCAGCATGATCTGCGCGGTGCAGCCGTGCGGGGTGGACAGTCCGCGCTGCGTGAGCAGGACGGGCGCGTCGCTGTCGGCGAGGAGGAAGGCGAGGCGCTCGGCGGGATAGCCCGGTTCCAGCGGGGCGTAGGCCGCGCCGGTGCGCAGGATCCCGAGCAGGCCCGCGACGAGCTCGGGTGAACGTTCGGAGCAGATGGCCACCAGGCTGCCCGGTCCGACGCCCTCGGCGGCCAGGCGCGCGGCGATCCGGTCGGCCAGCGCGTCGAGCTGCCGGTAGGTGAGGGCCGCCCGGTCCTCGACGGCCACGGCGACCGCGTCCGGCGTACGGGCGACCTGCTCGGCCACCAGGGCGGTGAGGGTGGTGGGGGCCCGGTCCAGAGCGGTGTCGTTGAACCGGCGCGTCTCGGTGTCGCGTTCGACCGGGGTGGGTCCGGCGAGGCCGGACAGCGGGGTCTCGGGAGCGTCCGCCACGGACCGCAGCACCCTGCCGAGGTGGTCGGCGAGGCGCGCGATGTCACGGGCGTCGAAGAGGTCGGTGTTGAAGTTGAAGGAGCCGTGCAGCCCGTCGGGCCACTCCTGGAGGAAGAGTTCCAGGTCGAAGCGGGTGCCGCTGGCCCGCACCCCGAACGGTTCGGCCGTCAGGGCGCCGTCCGGCCCCGCGTCGCGCTGGGTGGCGTAGTTCTGGACGGCCAGCACCGCCTGGAAGACGGGCGGCCGCGAGACGTCGCGGGGCACCTTCAACTCGCTGACCAGCTGCGCGAACGGCAGCTCCTGGTGCGCGTAGGCGTCCAGGCAGGTCTCCCGCGTGCGGCGCAGGAGTTCGGTGAAGGACGGATCACCCTCGAGGCGGGCCGGCAGTGCGAGGACGTTCACGAACATCCCGACCAGAGGCTCGAGTTCCGGTTCGGAGCGTCCGGCGACGGGAGAGCCGACGGCGAAGTCGCGCTGGCCGCTGAAACGGGCGAGCAGGATCTGGAACGCGGCCAGGAGCACCATGTGCACGGTCGCGTCGTGCCGCCGGCCGAGCGCCGCGAGCCGGTCGAGGAGGGACCGGTCCACCGAGAACGCGTACCCGGCGCCGTCGAAGGTCTGACGGGGCGGCCGGGGACGGGAGAAGGCGAGCTCCAGCGGCTCGACCCCGGCGAGCTCCCGCGACCAGTGGGCGACCTCGGCGGCCAGCCGCTCGCCACTGAGCCGCTCACGCTGCCACAGCGCGAAGTCCCCGTACCGCACGGCCAGTTCCGGCAACGGATCGGGCTCGCCGGCGACCCGTGCGGCGTAACCGTGCAGCACCTCGCCGAGGAGGATCTCGCTGGACCAGCCGTCGCTGACGCTGTGGTGGACCACCAGGAGCAGTACGTGGTCGTCGGGGGAGAGCCCGATCAGCAGGGCACGCAGCAGCGGGCCGTGCTCCAGGTCGAAGGGGACGGCCGATTCCCTGTCCACCAGGCGTTCGGCCTCGGCCGGGGAGCCCGCCTCCACCCGCGTCAGGACCGCCGGACCGGACGCGTCGACGACCAGCAGCGGGCGTCCGTCGTCGGTGGCCGGGTAGCGCGACCGCAGCGTCTCGTGCCGGGCCACGGCGGCGTCCAGCGCGGCGCGCAGCACCTCCCCGTCCAGCGGGCCGCGCAGGCGCCGGACGACCGGGATGTTGTACGCGGCGGTACCGGGGGCGAACTGCTCCATGAACCAGAGGCGTTCCTGCGCGAACGACAGCGGGACCGGTGTGCCCGGCTCCCGGCGGGGGATCGTGGTGCGTGCGGCAGGACGCCCGGCGAGGCGGCGGCGCAGCAGTTCCCGCTTGGCGGCGGAGAGGCTGGCGGCGGCGGGTTCCGCCGGGCGGGCTGTGTCGGCGCTCATGAGAGGAACCGGTTTCCTTCCGGTGAGTCCTGCGCGGCCAGCAGCTCTTCGGCGGCCGTGTCCGACAGGGCGTCGATCTCGGCCAGCAGAGCGGCCTCCACCGCTTGTGCGAAAGCGGCACAGGTGCGGTGGGTGAACAGGGTGCGCAGGGACACGCCGAGGTCGGCGGCGGCGCGGATGCGGGCGACGACCCGGGTCGCGAGGAGCGAGTGGCCGCCCAGATCCGCGAAACGGTGCTCACCGAGGGCGCCGCCGCTCTGCGTGTGGACGGTCAGCAGCGTCTGGAAGACGGGCGTACGACCGGTGTCCCGGTCCTGCCGCACCTCCTCGGTCAGCCGCTCGAACGGAACCCGGCCGTGGGTCAGGGCCCGGAGCCAGTCACTCCTGATCCGCCGCAGGACGGCGTCGAACGACCGCGTGCCGGCGAAGTCCGCGCGCAGGACGAGGGTGGAAGAGAAGTACCCCACCGTCCGTTCGCCGTCGACCGTGGTCCGCGCGGCCGTGGGCACGCCCACACAGAAGTCGTCCTGGCCGGTGCAGCGGTGGAGCAGGGTCTGGTAGGCGGCGGCGATCACCATGAACGGGGTGACCCGCCGCGCACGGGCGAACGACTCCACGGCGCTCCCCAGCCCGTGCAGGACCCGCGTGTGGTACGCGCCTCGGCTGCTGGGGAGCTCCGGGCGGGGGTTCTCGTGCAGGAGTTCCAAGGGCTGTGCCCCGTCGAGCAGTCGGCGCCAGTGGTCGAGTGCGGCGGTGGCCTCGGGGCCGTCCAGCCAGGCGCGCTCCGCCGCGGCGTGCTCCAGGTAGGAGGGCGGATCGGTCAGCTCCGCGTCGTGGCCCGCGCGGTGGGCCGAGTAGAGCGCCGCGAGTTCGGAGCGCATCAGTCCGAGCGACCAGCCGTCGGCGGCGATGTGGTGCACCGCGAGAGCGAACGTGTGTGCGTGCGGCCCGGTGCGGAAGAGCGCGGCGCGCAGCAACGGACCCTCCGCCAGGTCGAACGGTCGATTGGTGAACTCGGCCACGTACGCGGCGACATCGGACTCCGGGAAGCCGCGCAGATCACGGCTGGCGAGCGGCACATGGGCCGGCGGTCCGACGACGACGTACGGGCGCCCGTCCTCGGAGGGGAACCGACTGCGCAACGCCTCGTGCCGGCCGAACAGCGCATCCAGCGCGGCCCCGAGGGCCTCCGCCGAGAGAGGCCCGGAGAGCCGGAGCACCAGAGGAATGGTGTACGCGGGGTCCCCCGGCTCGAACTGGTCCAGGAACCAGAGGCGCTCCTGCCCCACGGAGAGAACAGCTCCCGCGCGAGACCCCGTCGGCAGCCCGGTTCCCCCGGGCGCCGAGGGGTGGGGCTGCTGGTCCGATGCGGGCATGACGCTCCTGGGGCCGGGCTGTGGACGGAAAGCCGAACTGGCCGAATCTGTATGCCGGTACGTCCCACGAAGGTGACGCGCGAGGGGTGGGTGCAGCTACCCGGAGAGGGTGCTGTGATGCCGCAGATGCTAGAGAGACACCGAGCGGAGGGTCAATGGTCTGGACCAGAATTCTGGGCGCCGGGTTCGCAACTCCTCCGCCCTCGGATTGGCGGAAAAGAGCTGAAATCAGCTTCCGGGCAGCCGTCCCCGGCCCACCCGACCGGCCGCTCCGGACGGGGCGGCCGCGCAGCGGGGTGCCTGCGGGGCGCCCGCCCCGGCGGTGGCCGTAAGGGCGGCGGTCGAGGTGGCCGGCGTCCGCATCGTCGTTGCGGCCGGCCCGGCCGCGGCCGCCGCGATCGACCTGGAGAGTGAGCCGGAGGAGAGTTGCGTTCTGCTCAAGAACGTCGGCTGCTCCGAGGATTCCCATCGGGTGGGGTCCAGTCCCGTCGATGGAGGACTTCGACAACTCGCCGGCGGTGGCAGGACGTCCCGCGCGCCCATTGCGCCCCGACGCACCCTCGGGCTCGGGCGGTCGGGTGCTGTGCAACGGGTCGCACCGGTGGGCTCCCTCGTGTGGGGGGGACCAGCCCTACCCCCAAGGATGGTGGCGTCCGCCTTCTTCCGTGGGTTCGAGCTCGGAGCACGCGAGGTCGACCGGCCGCACCCGCCCACCTGTCACCCGCATCCGCCGGACGCCGGCTTCTCCGGGCTCGCCCTCCGCCACTCGGCGACGACAGCAGCCGGAACCGGCGCGGACGTGCCACGCCGACGGTGGTTGACGACCCCGCTGCCGAGGCACAGTAGGGGAGTGACCGACTTCGTGCTGTCCGGCCGGTGCACCCTCCCGAAGGACCCCGCCGCACCGGCGCTGCTCGGTCCACGTCCCAGGACCGCCGTGCGAGCGGACTGGTCCCAGCCCCGGAGCGGCGGCGGACGGATCGCCGAGGCGCTGGTGGCGGACCCGCGGACGCACGGCGGTCCCCTGCGGGGCTCCGGTTCCGCTCCGCGTCCCTCTCCTCCCGGGCCGAGCGTGCACGGCACGTGCGGACGACTCGCCGCCCGGGCCGCCCTGCGGCGTGAGCTGCACCTGTCCGCCCCGCCACCCCTTGAGCCCGGGGGTGACGACACATTTCGCCCGACAGCCAGGAGAACAGTATGAGTACTGTCCACCACGCCCTCGCCGCCGAAGACTTCACGGGATATCTGCGCACCTACCACGCCGACGCGTTCGACGGTTCGGAGCCGGTCGAGCAGGTCTGGGACCGCTACCACCTGCCCGAAGGGACCCACGTGGTCAACGGGAAGGCGTGGGACCGGAAGAAGTTGCTGCGCGACATCGAGTCGCGACGGGCCCTGGGCGCGCCGTACGAGCTCCACATCCACGAGGTGAATGTGGAGGGGCGTCTTGCCGCCGCGCGGTACACGGTCAGCACGCCGGTGCTCTGGAAGGTGCAGAGTGCCACGGAGACAGCAGTCTTCGCGGAGATCGCCGAGGACGGCCGGGTGGCGCGCACCACGACCTTCGCGACGACGGGAGCCGGCTGGTCCGGTGCCGGGGGAGAGACACCGTACGACAGCGAATCCCGTCCGGGGCCGGGCACGGTACCGGCGCCGCGCCCCGGGGCCGGCGTCGAACCGACGCCGGCGCAGGACCCCGCGCACTTCCTGCACACCTACTACATGAACGGTTACGACAGCGCGCATCCGGTGGCCGAGGTGTACGACCGGCTCTTCACCCCCGACGCCGTGCACGAGGTGGGAGGGAAGACGATGCAGCGGTCAGGGGTGCTGAGGGCGCTGGAGGAGAGCCGCGCGCGGAAGCACACGTACCCGGTGGAGGTGCACGAGGCCCTGCGGGACGGCAACCGCTTCGCGGCCCGGTACACCACCAGTCAGGGCGGCAAGCCGTCGAAGACCCAGGAGGTCTTCGTCTTCGGCGAATTCGCCGAAGACGGCCGCGTGAGGTTCGCCCGCTTCCTGCTCGAGCCGGGGCGCGGGGCGTTGTAAGGCCTGCGGGAGCGAGTCGACCGTGGCGGAAGCAGGTGTCGCCGGCGAGGACACCCTCGCCGGCGACACCCATCAACACGGGGACGACGAGCGTGGCGAAGAGGAGGACGACGAGCGGAGGACGGGTGCGATCTGTGGGGCCGGCAGGGGAGCGACAGCGAGTACGGGTTGCTCCGGATCGCGCTCCCACTCGGCGTCGCGCCGGAACGGAGCAGCACGCTGAGACCGCCCGCGTCATCCACACCCCGCGTCCGCCGGCGCGGCCTCCGCGCCGAGGATCCCGACACGTGCCGGACCTCGCTGCGCGAGGGGCTATAGTTGATCTTGAGGGACCGGAACGCTTCGGCGGTGCGGTCACCCGTGCGTTGGTCGTCCAAGGAAAGACGCCCCGCTTCCCGCGGGGAAATGCAGGTGCAAGGCCTGCCCAGCGCTCCACGAGGAGCCCCGTTCCTGCCGCGGCAGGAACGGGGCTCCTCTTCGCGGTGTCTGCTGGTCCTTGCTCGGAGGTTCACGGGCGCTGCTGTGGACCCCCGCGCTGAACGCGGCCGTCAACGAACGGCGGTGAACGGCACGTTCACCGCAGGCACGGGTCTGCCTTCTCTCCAGCCCTCGGTCGGCCGGCCGCTCGCGGCCCCAGACGGCCAGCGGCCGGGAAACCCTGGTCTTCGACGCGCACGACCCCACGCCCGTGAAGCCAGGCGCAGGCGCTCCGTGCCGGCACCTCGTCTACACGCTCGATCTCTGGATCCCCTGGGTCGTAGATGCCGGCGTACCGCCTGGTATCGGACGGACGGTGGCCCTCAGAGGCTGGCCCCCGTGATGATCACCGCGGGTGGGCATTGACGACCACCGTCCTCCCGGGCGCCACCCGCACCCTGCGGAAGAACTGGCGGACGACAGGACGCGGAGCCGACGCGGCGTCCATCATCCAGATGGTCGGTGCGCTCCGGGCACGGACCACGGTCGATCGGAAGGGAAGGTCTTCGCGGGCCGGCCCAGGAGCAGGATCCGGGATCCGTGCTCCGCTCGTGAACCGCTCCGACTCACGACCGCTGACCTGGTCAGGCGGGGTTGCGCCGGGCAATGGCGGTGTTCAGGGCGGTGGCGAACACGCACCAGCCGGCGTAGGGGATCAGGACACGGGCAGCGGTCGGATCGGTGCGCGCCATGCGGCGAACCAGTTCGGCGTTGCTGGCGTTCAGCAGCAGGATGACGAGCATCCCGCCCTTGAGGCTGCGGCGGCCGAAGAAAGCTCCGTTCCAGGCCGTGTTCAAGGCGAGGTTGGCCGCCAGGCTGGAGGCCAACCGGTGCCGTGCGCGGCCACGTGCCCGGTTGAGCGCATGACCGCCGGACCAGGCGATCGTGGCGTACAGGGGTGTCCAGACCGCACCGAAGGCCCAGGCCGGCGGCTGCCACGAGGGTTTGTCCAGTCCGCGGTACCAGGCACTGTCCGCGTCGACCGCCTTCGCACCCGCGACCGCGCATGTGGTGACCGCAGCGGCGGTGAGCGCGTACGTTCGCCATGCCGGGGACGATCCGGCGCTTTTCCTTGTACCGAGCAGCCTCATGGATACTCCTCTTCCCCGTCCAGCGCTCGCGGTATCAGGTCGACCCGCCGGCCTAGGAGAGCGGCGGTTCATCCGGCGGGCCGCAGCCGATGACGTCGAGCATCCCGCTCATGCCGTCCTGTCCGGGGCGATCTCGGCGATCAAGCGCTCGACGAGGGTCTTGATCTCGTCGCGGATCGGGCGGACGGCGGCCACGCCCTGGCCGGCGGGGTCCTCGAGCTTCCAGTCGAGGTAGCGCTTGCCGGGGAAGACGGGGCAGGTGTCGCCGCAGCCCATCGTGATGCAGACGTCGGACTCGCGGACCGCGTCGACCGTGAGGACCTTCGGGATCTCGGCGGAGATGTCGATGCCGACCTCGGCCATTGCCTCCACGGCAGCGGGGTTGACGGCATCGCCGGGGGCGGAGCCGGCGGAGCGGACCTCGATGCGGTCTCCGGCCAGGTGGGCCAGCCAGCCGGCGGCCATCTGGGAGCGGCCGGCGTTGTGGACGCAGACGAACAGGACGGACGGCTTGCCGGACTCGGCCATGGTGATCGTTCTCTCTCGTCGTACGACGGCAGCGGCCGCCAGTGACTTCAGTCCTCGCTGGTATCAGCGGGGACTGATGTGACAGTATCAGCGCATGCTGACTTCAGTCGATCCTGATGTGATGCGGGTTCTGGGCGATCCGCTCCGCCTGAAAATCGTGACCCTGCTGGCCCGCGAGACGCTCTGTACCACTCACCTCGTGGACGAGACCGGAGCCAAGCAGACCAACCTCTCCAACCACATGAAGATCCTGCGCGAGGCCGGGGTCGTGGAGACCGAGCCGTGCGGCCGCTACACCTACTACAAGCTGCGCCCCGAAGTCCTGACCGGGCTGTCCGAGCAGTTCGCCGCGCTCGCCGCCTCCGCCCGTACCGCCTGCGAGAACAAGAGGGCCTGCCCGTGACCTCCACCGAATCCGCGGCCGCCCAGGGGGCCGGTCCGTCCGGGGACGACTCGATCGTCAGGAAGCTCTCCACGCTGGACCGCTATCTCGCGGTCTGGATCCTCCTCGCCATGGCCGTCGGTTTGGGCCTGGGCCGTCTCATCCCCGGGATGAACGACGCGCTCGCCAAGATCGAGGTGGGCGGAGTCTCCCTGCCGATCACGCTCGGCCTGCTGGTGATGATGTACCCGGTGCTCGCCAAGGTCCGCTACGACCGACTCGACCGCGTGACCGGCGACAAGAAGCTGATGGTGTCTTCGCTGATCATCAACTGGATCATCGGGCCCGCCGTCATGTTCGCGCTGGCGTGGATCTTTCTGCCGGACCTGCCCGAGTACCGCACCGGCCTGATCATCGTCGGTCTCGCTCGCTGCATCGCCATGGTCATCATCTGGAACGACCTTGCCTGCGGCGACCGGGAGGCCGCCGCCGTCCTCGTCGCCCTCAACAGCGTGTTCCAGGTCGTCGCCTTCGGCCTGCTCGGCTGGTTCTACCTCGACCTGCTGCCCCAGTGGCTCGGCCTGGGCGACGGCCAGGGCCTGGACGTACCCGTCTGGCACATCGCGCTCAACGTCGTCGTCTTCCTCGGCATCCCACTGCTCGCCGGGTACCTCACCCGCCGCATCGGCGAGAAGAAACTGGGCCGCGCCTCCTACGAGCAGCGCTTCCTGCCGAAGATCGGGCCATGGGCGCTGTACGGGCTGCTGTTCACGATCGTCCTCCTGTTCGCGCTCCAGGGGAAAACGATCACCTCGCAGCCGCTGGACGTGGTACGGATCGCGCTGCCGCTGCTGGTCTACTTCGCGATCACGTTCTTCGGGACGTTCCTCCTCGGCAAGGGCCTCGGCCTCGCCTACGACCGCACCGCCACGCTCGCGTTCACGGCCGCCGGGAACAACTTCGAACTGGCCATCGCCGTCGCGATCGCCACGTTCGGTGTCACTTCTGGCCAGGCGCTCTCGGGCGTTGTCGGCCCACTGATCGAAGTGCCCGTCCTGATCGGGCTGGTGTACGTCGCGCTCGTCTGGCGCCGCGGGTTCGCACCTGGGGCGGTGACTACGGCCCCGTGACGCCGCAGGTGGATGGGGTGTTGGTGGTCGGCGGCGGCGGCGGCGGCCAGGCAGGGCTCGCCGTCGACTACCGCCTGCGCCGACGCGGCCTCGGCTTCGTCGTTGCGGAGGTCTGATGCGCCGACTTGCGCGCCGCTCTGGCCCGCTTGGCCCTGCTGGGTGTGCGGGGCTCCGCTGGGCCTGTGTGGGCCGCTGGGCGTGGGTGTGTGGGTGTTGGGTGCGTGGGTGTTGGGTGAAGCGGGGTGCGCGTGCTGGGTTACGGCGGCTGGAGCGGCCGTGTCTCCGGCGCCCTGATCGGTGTGAGCCGTGGGGCCTGTGATGCCGTCCTCGGGATCGCGCGGCTCTGCGGACCGGCCCTGACCGGCTTTGACCGGCTACGGGAGGGGGCGTAGTTGGGGGTTTGGCGAGGACGGCGTCGCGCCGGGCGCTGCGGTGGTGTTCGGTCCGCGCACGTTTCGGTGACGCGGAGTCCGGCCGGCTTGTGCGTGTTGGGCCACGGTTTTCGTCCGTCGTGGTTGGTGTCTGTGGTGTGTGTGGTGTCGGGGTTGTTTCAGGTGGTGGTTGTGGTCAGGAGTTGGTGTATGGCGGTGAGGGTGGAGGGTTGGGCGCGGTAGTAGATCCAGGTGCCGCGTCGTTGGGAGGTGAGAAGTCCGGCTTCTTTGAGTTTTTTAAGGTGGTGGGAAACGGTGGGTTGGGAGACTCCGACGTCGGAGATGTCGCATACGCATGCTTCTCCGTCTTCATGTGAGGCGATGGCGGAGAGCAGGCGCAGACGTACGGGGTCTCCGAGGGCTTTGAAGATCCGTGAGGCCTTCTCCGCTTCTTCGGGGTTCATGGGGCGCTCGGTCGGTGGTGGGCAGCAGGGTGGGGCGCTGTAGGTGTTGGCGGGCTCGTTCTGCGGCGGGCTCTTCGTATTCGACATGCGTCTATGTTGACATGTGTCGAACCAGTGGGGCCAGAGGTGTCATCGCCGTGCGGGACGGCTGGCCGGGCGCCCCGCGACTCGACGCGGTACGCCTACGGCGGGACGCGGCCCGGCAGGAGACGCCAGGGCGCGGCGTGGCGGGGCGCTGCCCGCTGCACGGTAGGACGCTGCCCGGCTCGTGAGGCGTGGCGGTCTGCCTGCGGCGGGAAGTGCCCCGGGACGGCATTCCCTCGGCGCGGTACGGCAGGACGCGAACCTACCGGGCAGGTCTCGTCCCGGCGGGACGTGCCCCGGGACGGCATCTCCTCGGCGCCGCATGGCGGGACGCGGCCTGTGACACGGCGCGGCGTCCCCTGGGACGGTATTCCCTCGGCGGGGCGCGGTAGGCCGCTGCCTGGCTCGTGACGCGAGGTGGTCCGCCTGCGGGAAACGACTCGCCTGGCCGGGCGCGCCCCGGCCTGTGGCATGGACGCGGTCTGTAGCGCGTTGGGGACGTGTCCCGGCACCGCGCGGC
Organism: Streptomyces sp. AM 2-1-1; assembly: GCF_029167645.1. Taxonomy (NCBI): domain Bacteria; kingdom Bacillati; phylum Actinomycetota; class Actinomycetes; order Kitasatosporales; family Streptomycetaceae; genus Streptomyces; species Streptomyces sp. AM 2-1-1. The sequence goes on from NZ_CP119147.1 coordinate 7,044,677, forward strand.
GCCTCCTCGGTGCTCCGTGGCAGGACGCGATCCCGGGCGGTGGGACGCGAACCGGGCGGGCAGTCCTCGTCCCGGCGGGACGCGCCCTGGGACGGTGCTCCCTTGGCGCGGCACGGCAGGACGCGATCTCGGGCGGTGGGATGGGCGCGACTCCGGTAGGACGTGGCCGGTGGTGGTGTCCCTTGGGTGTGGTCCGGCGGGTTGTGTCTCGGCGGGTTGGGGGGCGGTGTGGGTGGGTGTTCGTGGTGGGTTGGGGGTGGGTGCGGGTCCTGGAGTGTTGGGGGGTGTGGGTGGGGGGTGTGGGTGGGTGGTGGTGCGGGGGCGGGGCGGGGGTGCGGGGTGGTGGGTGGTTAGGGGTGGGTGGGTGGGGTGCCGTTGAGGTGGAGGTGGGTGAGGGTGGTGGGGGTGACGGTGTGGTGGAGGAGGTGGTGGAAGAGGTTGGTGATGGTGGGTGGGGTGAGCCAGTTTTTGTTGTGTCGGGCGAGGGTTTCGTAGCCGATGGTTGCTCCGGTGATGGTTTGGGCGAGTTGCCAGGGTGTGGTGTGGGGGGTGAGGGTTCCTTGGGTCGCGGCGTGGGTGAGGGTGGTTTGGACGTAGCTCTGCCAGGTGTGGCGCAGGTTGAGGCAGGTGCGTTCGCGGGCGTCGCTGTTGAGGCGGAGGCCGGCGCGGGTGATGACGTCGTGGTGGAGGGTGCGGGCGAGGGCGTGGGTGGTGTCGATGAGTGTCTGGAGGGCGTTGTGGGGGGTGTGGGGGGTTTGCCGGGCTGCTTGGTGGAGGTGGTGGAGGGCTGTTTCCTCGACGGCGTCGGCGAGTTCTTGTTTGTTGGGGAAGTGGAAGTGGAGGGCTCCGCTGGTGACGCCGGCCGCGGCGGTGACCTCGCTGAGGCGGGTCCGTTCGTATCCGTTGGTCTCGAACTGTTCGGCGGCGGCGTGCAGGAGGGCTCCGCGGGTGCGCAGGGAGCGTTCCTGTCGTCCTTTTCCGGTGCGGTGGGCGGGGGGCTGTCCGGGATCGTCCATCGGCTGTGACGGCAACATGAAGACATCAGTACTAAGAAGAATCATTTGATGCCAGCCCGCCGAGGCCTATGTCCCTTATGAGTATTTTATAGGGACTTTCGCGCCAGGCTGGCCGGAAGTCGTTTTGAGGCGAAAAGGAAGAATGCCCGTTGCTGATGGGTTGATAAACCCGCAGAGTGTACTTTTCGTCCGCGTCAGGACCTTTGACAAAAACATTCTTCGGCGTCTTATAATCGGTTGACGGGTTGCGTGGTGATCCACTCGAGGGGAAATGAAGCCATGGCTGGCGACACAGGCCTGCTTGCGTACCGTGTTCCCGGCGTGCGTGGGGGTCAGGGTGAGGCGCGCGGCGGGCCGGGCGGGGTGCCGGGTGGTGTTCCGGGCCGGGCGGACGTGGTGCCGGTGGGCGCCGAGGGGGGCGGGGGCTGGCGCGTTCTGGTGGTGGAGAGTGATCCGGCCGAGGCGGATCCCCTGATGCGGGCTCTGCGCCGTCATGGTCACCGGGCGGCGGGTGCGGTGACGGGGACGGCGGCTCTTCGCGCTTACGGGCAGGCGGATCTGGTCCTCCTCGATCTGGATCTTCCCGATCTGGACGGTCTGGAGGTGTGCCGGAGCATCCGCCGGGTGGATGACATCCCCGTGATCGCGGTGACTTCCCGGGACAGTGAACTCGACCGGGTGCTGGGCCTTCGCGCGGGAGCGGACGACTATCTGGCCAAGCCCTACGGGCTGCAGGAGCTGATGGCGCGCATGGAGGCGGTCATGCGGCGCTTCCGGCCGCACGCTCCCGTCCCGGGCGGGCCGGGCGGTGGGGTCACGGCGTGCGGCGGGCTGCGGATCGACACCGAGAGACGCAGGGCGACCCTGGCCGGCCGGCCGCTGGATCTGACGCCCAAGGAGTTCGACCTCCTGCACCTGCTGGCCGCGCACCGCGGCGGCGTGGTGCCCCGCAAGCTGCTGATGCAGGAGGTCTGGGCCGGTTCCTGGTCCCGGCGCACCCTGGACACCCACGTGTGCAGCCTGCGGAACAAGCTGGGCTCGGGCGACTGGATCCTCACCGTCCGCGGGGTCGGATTCCAGATCGGACCACGCTGACAACACGACAACCCCACGGCACGACGGCGCAGCCGGCCGGCCCCGCCGTCCCCCTCCGCGACCCCCCACCCCCTCCGCCGCGACACCCCACCCCCTTGGCCACGACCCCCGCCGGCCGGCCCAGGGGTACCCGCCGCGACCCCCACCCCCTCCGCGACACCTCACCCCCTCCGCCGCGACACCCCGCCGACCGGCCCGGGGGTACCCGCCACGACCCCCCACCCCCTCCGCGACCCCCCACCCCCCTCCGCCGCGACACCCCGCCGCCCGCCCGGGCGGTACCGCAGCGACCCCCCACCCCCCTCCGCCGCGACATCCCGCCGGCCCGCCCCGGGCGGTACCGCCGCGACACCCCACCCCCTCCGCCGCAACATCCCGCCGGCCCGCCCGGGGGCACCCGCCACGACCCCCACCCCCTCCGCCGCGACATCCCGTCGGCCGGCCCGGGGGTACCGCCGCGACACCCCGCCCCGCTCTGCCGTCTCGCGCCGGGATGCCCGCCGCCGTCCGGGCGCGGTTGTCGGGTCCGGTCGGTGATCGGTGTCTGGGCGCGGCTGTCATGGCCGGTCGTCGGTGATCCGCAGGGGGTCTCCCTTCGCCACGGGGTCCGCTCGGCCCCGGCGGCTCGTGCACCGCCCTGCGGTCACCGACTTCGGGTCGACAAGGTCATCGGCACCCTGTTGCGCACCCGGGCCGCCCGGATCATCGCCGGCCGGACTACTTGCTGCGGGGCCGCCGGGCTGGGAGGCGCGCAGCCGGGAGGCGGGGGCTCTGGTCAGGCACTGGACGAGCAGCTGCCACAGCTCCTCGGGCAGCCCGGGATGCCGGGATGCCGGGGGCCGGGGGCGGGACGGTGGTCGCCGTGACGTGCCGGCGCAGTGCCGGGCCGGGTGGCTGCCGCCGAAGGAGGCGAACCCGAACCGGGTGAGCGGCGCGTGGAGACGGTGGCGAGGGGGTGCGGATGTCGACGGCCGCACGCGGCGGGAGCCCTTCCACCCACTGCCCGCCCCGGTGGCCACGGGGGAGGAGCAACCCTCCCCGGCCCGCGGGGAGGAGCAACCCCCCGCTGGCCGGGGGAGGGGAGGAGCGACCCGCCCGGTGGCCGCGGGGGAGGAGCAGCCCGTGGCCGTGGGGAGGAGGGGACCCTCCCGGTGGTTGCGGGGCGGTGAAACCTTGCTGGTGGTCGTGGGGAGGAGCAACCCTCCCGGTGGCCGCGGGAGAGGGGAGTGACCCTCTCGGCGGTTGCGGGGGAGGAGTGATTCTCCTGGTGTCCGCGGGGCGGTGAAACCCTGCTGGTGGGTGTGGGCAGGAGGGACCCTGCTGGTGGCTGTGGGGGGAGGGACCTTCCCGGTGGCCGGCCGGGTGGGGAAATCCTTGTGGTGACCGGGGCGGGAGGGGATTTCCCGGGGTCCTGCCGGGTGGGGCGTGTGTGCTTGGCGAGGGGTGGGTGGCTGGTGTGTTCGCGCGTTCATCGCGGGGCCGGCCCGTTGTCCCGGGTCCTCCGGGCGGGCTGTTCGTGAGGAATGGGGATGGCGGGGGAGTGGGGGGTGGCCGTCGGGTTGTTTTCCGCCCGGGTGGGGTGGTGCGTGAGTGTTCTGCTGTGACGCAGGAGGTGTTTTCCGGACGCTTGTCTTTCTGCTCGAAAAGGGTTTTCCCTATTTCGTGCCCCGGGTAATATCGGGTGGAATCCCGGCCCTGTTGACGAGGGCCGGGAAATGGAGTCTGCTGGGCGTCGGCCCGTACATCGGCCGCGCCGTTCTCTGGGAATTGGCGGGGCCGGATGCTGTGCGTGCTTTGTCATCCTCCTATCGAGAGCGGGAACACCGGTGAACGTCCAGTCCGTCCAGTCTTCAGTCCTCTCTTCCGATCTCGTCCGGATCGACGCTCTGGGTGCGGATCCGCACGGGGAGATCGCGCGTATACGCGGGTACGGTCCCGTGGCGCGGGTCGTGCTGCCCGGCGGTGTCGTGGTGTGGTCGGTCACGGGCCATCGGGAGATCAAGCAGTTGCTGGCGGACCCGCGGGTCTCGAAGGACGCGGAACAGCACTGGCCGGTCTGGATCAACGGTGATGTCCCGGCCGGCTGGCCCCTTTCTCTCTGGGTTTCGGTGCGCAGCATGATCACCGCGTACGGCGAGGATCACAAGCGATTGAGAAAGCTCACCGCGAAGGCGTTCACCGCGCGCAGGATCGGTGGACTCAGACCGAGGGTCGAGGAGTTCACCGGTCTGCTGCTGGAGGAACTCGCCGCCGCCCCGGAAGGCGAGGTGGTGGATATACGAGAAGGCTTCGCCGCTGTTCTGCCCGTGCAGGTCATCTGCGATTTGCTCGGTATTCCGCAGGAGGCGCGCCGCCGGCTCCAGGACACGATCGGCCTCACCTTTCTCACGGACGTGCCGCCCGAGACGGTGGAGCGGAACGTCGGTGAGCTCTACGCGGCACTGAACGCCCTGGTCGATTCCCGGCGCGCCACGCCGGGCGACGATCTGATCACCTGCCTGATCGCCGCGCGGGACGAGGAGGTGGAGGGGGGCCTGACCCAGGAGGAGCTGGTGGACACCGTCCTGCTCATCATCTCCGCGGGCTACGAGACGACGGTGAACCTGCTGGACCACGCCGTGCACAGTCTGCTGCGCCATCCCGGACAGCTCGCGCTGGTCCGTGAGGGCGTCGCGAGCTGGGACGACGTCGTGGAGGAGACCCTCAGGTGCGAGCCTCCCGGTTTCCACGTCCCTCTGCGGTACGCGGTCCAGGACATCGAGGTGGGGGTGTGGTCGTCGCGGCCGGGGACGCGATACTCGTCTCGCCGGCGGGGGCCGGACGCGACCCCGAGGTCCACGGCCGGAACGCGGACGTGTTCGACGTAACCCGCGGCACGCGCCGGACCCACCTCACCTTCGGCCACGGGGTGCACCACTGCCTGGGGGCCCCACTGGCCAGGATGGAGGCGGTCGTCGCCCTCGAAGCCCTCTTTCGCCGGTTCCCCGGCCTGCGGCTCGCGGAGCCGGAGCAGCCCTTGGCGCCGCTGCCGTCGTTCCTCTCGAACGGCCACCTCCGCCTCCCCGTACTGCTCCACGCCTGAGCCCCACCACCGTCCGGGCCGGCCACCACCGTCCGGGCCGGCCACCACCGTCCGGGCCGGCCACCACCGTCCGGGCCGGCCGGGGCCGGCCCGAACAAGGTCCGCCCCGCCAGGCTGAGGGATGCGGGGTCCACGGCCCCGCACCCCTCCCCGTGCCCGCCCCGGACCTGCCTGGGAAGCACCCCTTCACACCACGGAACGCGGAGCGTCGCCCCCACCGACGGCGGACGTCGCCGCCACGCGGACGGTGAGCGTGGCCCACGGGGGAGGAGCGTCCGCCCTTGCGGACGGCGGGCGTTGCCCCCACGGGGGTGAGCGTCGCCCCACGGACGAGGAGCATGGCCCCCGCGGAAGGCGGGCGTTGCCCCATGGACGGTGAGGGTGGTCCACGGACGAGGAGCGTCCGCCCACGCGGACGGGGAGTACGGCCCCCGGCGGAAGGCGGGCGTCGCCCCCACGGACGGTGAGCGTGGTCCACGGACGAGGAGTATGGCCCCCCTCACGGACGGCGGGCGTTGCCCCCCACGGACGGTGGTCCACGGACGAAGAGCGTCCGCCCCCACGGCTGGCGGGCGTGGCCCACGCGGACGACGAGCGTCGCCCACGCTGATGGCGGGTGACCACCGGGGCTGGCCGTGCCGTGATCCTGGGCGGTCGGGGCGTGCCGTCGTGGCGGTCGATTTCGACGGCACCCACGGACGAGGGAGGGTTGTTCTCGCGGGCGAGAGCGCACGGCCCTCGCGGACGAGGAGCACGGCCCCCCCGGACGAGGAGGGTTGTCTTCGCGGACGAGGAGCGTCGCCGTCGCGGACGAGGTGCATGGCCCCCACGGCTGGCGGGCGTGGTCCACGCGGACGACGAGCGTCGCTCACGCTGATGGCGGGTGACCACAGGGGCGGGCCGTGCCGGCCGTGCCGTGATCCTGGGCGGTCGGGGCCGTGCCGGCGTGGCGGTCGACTTCGACGGCACCCTCGCCGACAGGGTGCCCGACCCGAGCAGCGGGCCCGGGCCCACGCCGACGCGCCGACGTTGCCCACACGCACGCAGAGCATGGCCCCCTGCGGACGGCGAGCCTCGCCCTGCGGACGGCGAGCGTCGCCCCGGGGGGCGAGGAGATCGCCCCGTGGATGCGGAGCGTCGCCCCCTGCGGGACGGGGATGTGTCCTGCGCGCGGGTGGAGGCGTGCGGGGAGGTGGGTAGCGTCGTGGTGGGCCCCGGGGGGGATGTGGAGGGCCCGGGGAACACCCCCTGATGTGTGCAGGGCATGACAAAGGAGGGCCGTGCGGGTCGTTCGTGGGTTCCGTGTCCCGCACGGCTCGCGTGAGAAAAGGATCCGCGACCTGTTGTGGCCCGTCGCGGGGGCGGGGGCGGGGGCGGGGCGGTGCGTGGGGGGAGGGCGGGGTGTTCGCCCCGTCCGTCTCCGTCATGCCGTCCCGGCCGTCATGCCGTCCCCGACCGTCATGCCGTCCCCGACCGTCATGCCGTCCCCGACCGTCATGCCGTCCCCGGCCGTCATGCTCTCCCTGGCCGTCATGCCGTCATGCTCTGCCGGTCGTCTTCGCCGTCCCGGCTGTTCCGGCCTCCTGGCCGTCCTGGCTGTGGCCGTCTTGGTTGTCGGGGCGGTTGCTGAAGTGGTGGAGGTGGTCCGATGCCCAGTCGCGGTAGGAGTGGGGGCGGTGTCCTGTCAGCCGTTCCAGGTCGTCGCCGGTGCGCCGTTTGTTTCCGGCAGCTTGGAGATCGGCCCGTTGGAGGAGTGCTGTGACCACGTGGGGGCGGGTGGCGCCGGGCGAGGGCCGCGGTCTCTTCCTGCCGGGTCCGTTCCCGGAACTCCACGGGTGTGCCGAGTCCCGTTCGCCCAGGATCGCGGTTTGCTGCCGGGCTGTCCAGGGTCTGCGGTCCGACCAGGGTCTAGGTCCTTGCCCCGGTGTTCGGCGCGGGTCAGTGCGCGTACCGCCACGGAGGCGACGTCGCGGGGATCGACGGGTGCTGTTGGGGGCGTCCACGTACAGGGCGCCGACCGTTTCCTTGGCGCTGATGCCCGGCCGCCCAGGCCAGTGTGGTGGACATGAAGGCGCGGGGCCTGAGCAAGTGTCCAGGAGAGCGGTGCGGCGCGGACTTCCTCCTCGATCTCCCCGCTGGCGGCGGGTGAGGGAGGTCGTCCACGGTAGGTCGTCGGCGACGGCCGCGGCGGAGAGTTTCACGACGTGCCCGACGCCTTCGGCGGCCGCGGCCCCCTGGTGGATGCGCGTCGTGGGGGGCGGTGGGGTGGTTCGTCACGAGGAACGCGGCGTGCACCCCGCGCAGGTGCCGCAGGGCGGGGGGTCGGCGTAGTCGGCCGTGACGGTCTCGGTCAGCCGAACGTCCGCGCCGACCCGGCCCAGCCAGGGTCCCGGGCCATCAGGCGTCCGGGCACGCGGTGCGCGGCCAGCTCGGCGGGCGACGAGCGCGCCGGTGACGCCGGTGGAGCCGGTGACGAGGATCACCGGACCGCTCCGCCTTCGGGGGCAGTCACCGAGGACCGGGAGAGCACTTCCTCCCCCTTCCTGGCGTCCGGTGACCACGACCGTGTTCCGGCGCTGTCCTGGCCGTGCCTCGATCCATATCGGCTCGCCGAACTCGGCGTAGCGGGCGAAGGAGTTGGTCTCCGCCAGCGGGGTGGAACGCCGCGGGGCCCATTAAGGTGTACGCCGCCTGTCTGGCCGCCTCGACGAGCACCATTCCCGGGATGTGGTCCTTGGGGCCCTGGTAGAGGGTGGTGTGGCCGGTATCAACGCGCAGCTGCCAGGGTCGCTCCGGGAGGGCGGGGGCCAGGAGCGTCCTGGGGGCGGAACCGTCCCACGGTGTGCGGGGGACCCCGGCGCCGGGGGAGCGTGCGCAGGGCCCCCGTCCGCCCGCCGCGCAGCCTCGCGTAGGTCCGCGGGCTCAGGATCCTGATGCTGCTGACGCCGACGCCGGCCGTTGCCGCCCTCCCTGCGGACCGTGACGCGGCTGTCCATCCCCACGCGCAGAGGCGGTCGCCCGCCACCGTCGTGTCCGTGAAGGACACCTCCAGCTCACCCTCGGCGGCTCCCCGCGGCCCGCAGGTGCGCGGGGTCGCAGGTGAAGTCCAGCGACCCCATCAGGAAGTGATGGTCCAGCTGCACGCCGTAGGCGCCGTGACCGATCAGTACCGTGCTCTGCCGCATGGACTTCACCAGCAGCAGAGGCGTCGTGCAGGCCGTCCGCCGGGCGAAGAAGCCGTGGTCCGCGGGCCATATCCCGCTCACGAGGAACCGGTTCTCCCGCTCTGCGTTCCCATCCCGTGGAGTACGACGTCCCGTGGTCTCGCCCGGTGGACGAGTTCTCCCAGTACGGCGGCTCTCGTCGTGCCCTCTACCAGGGCATACGTGTCCGACACGCTGCACGCTCCTCCGTCTGTGGCCGACTGCCCCACGCAGCCCGCGCCGACAAGATACGTACGCCGGAGTATGTTTTGCAATGGCCCCTGGAAAAGTAGCCAGCCTTCCTCCGGATCCTTCGATACACGTGCAGGTGGAAGGCATGTGGCACGGGCCTTTTCGGTCGAGTTTCCCCGTTACGGGCCCCCTCGGCCGGACGGTGCGGGGCCCGCGACGGCCTCTGACGACGGGCCGGCCGTTAAATTCATACGGTTCAGTCTTTAAAACGCATCGGCAGTACCCGCAGGGAGCACGGTGGCTAAACAGGATCGATCGGTACGTACACGGCGCCGGGTGCTGGAGGCGGCGGCGGAGGTCTTCGACCGGGAGGGCTACCGGGCGACGACCGTCAACGAGATCGCCGCGGCGGCCGGCATGACGAAGGGAGCGGTGTACTTCCACTTCAGCGGTAAAGAGGAACTCGCCCAGGTCATCCTCGACGAACAGCAGCGCGGCGCCGAGGAGGCACTCCTGCCGCAGGCCGTGAAACTGCAGGAGACAGCGGACTCGGGCCTGGTGCTCGCCGAACGGCTCCACACGGACGGCCTCGTGCGCGCCAGCGTCCGGCTCAGCCTGGACCAGCAAGCGGGCGAACTCGACCGCAGCAGCCCCTTCCGTACCTGGACGGAAGTCAACCTCGCCATCCTCCAGGAGGCCGGGCGGCGCGGGGAACTGCTCGCGCACGTCGACCTCGCCGCCACCGCCGAACTGTTCGTCGGCTCCTTCGCCGGCCTCCAGCACATGTCGCAGGTCCTGTCCGGATACGCGGACCTGCCACGGCGGATCTCCGTACTGCTGCGCACCGTGCTGCCCAGCATCGCCGTCCCCCGGTCCTGGGCAAGCTCGACCTGTGCGCCGAGCGCGGCGCCCACCTCATCGCCGAGGCCGAGGCCCGGGCCGCCGCCCCAGTAGCGCCCACCCCGGCCGGCGCACCGGCGGACACACCGGCGGACGCATACGAGGGGGACGCACCGGCCGCGGCCGGGAAGAGCCCGGCGCCCGGGGAGCGATGACGCGGCGACAGGTCCCCCGGCCGCGGGAGGCTCCGGCACCCGCCGGCCGCGTCCCGCGGCGTACCGGGAGGAATCTTTTCCCCGCGCGCCGGACGCCGGCCGCGCGGCGGCCGGGTCACCTCCGCACTCCGGGCCGCGCCTGTGCGCGGTGTCGTTCCTGCGGTCCGTGCCGCACCTGCGCGCGGTGCCGCCTCTGCGGTCCGGGCCGCGCCCGGCCCGGGCGGCCCGGACCGCGGTGTCCGGGCCCGCCGTGTCCACGTGCGGGACTCCGTGCCCCGCGCAGGGGCTGCGCGGGGCACGGAGTCCCGCCTCGCCCCACGGCCGGCCGGGGGGAGCTGCTTGGTGGGAATACGGACACCGCCCCCGGGCGGGCCAGCCCGGGGGCGGTGGCACGCCGGGGCCCGGCAGCGGGTCCGGTGCGGTGACTTCGAAGGCGCGCCCTCCACCCCGGCGCCCTCCACCCGGGCGCCCTCCACCCGGGCGTGGCCCCCATCCGGGCGGGCTCCCGCCCGGACGTGAGATCCCGGCACCGGACCAGGGGCAGCCCGTCACCCTGCTGTCCCCGGCGGATGCGCAGCTGCTGCGGCACCTGGCCGCGTTGCCGCAACGTCCCCACACATCCCGTACGCGCCGCGCCTTTTGGCCGTGCGCCACGCCTTGGCCGTGCGCCAGGCCCCTCGGCCGTGGCGACACGCCGCGGCCGGTGCCGCGCACCGGACGCCACGCATCGCGGCCGGGCCCCCTCCGGCCGGGAGGGGGGCCCCGGCACGAACCGGGGGTGGCCCGGCCCCGGCGGTTCCTGGCGGGTGCACGACGACGGCCACGGCGCCACGCCGCGTTGCCGGAGCATCCGCACACACCCGCATACGGACGCCTTTCCACCGTGCGCCGCACCGCGCGCCGCACCGCTTCAGACCGCCGCGCCGCGCTGTGCGCCGCGCCGCGCCGCGCTGTGCGCCGCGCCGCGCCGTGCGCCGCGCCGCTCCAGACCGGTGCGCCGCGCCGCGCCGCGCCGCGCACGGCGCGGCGCGGGCCGCGGGCCGGTCCTCAGGCCGCTTCGACCATGTCCGGCCGCTTCGCGGGGAACGCGTGCTTGCGGGCCAGGACCACCACGACCAGCACCGGCGCCATGAGTGCCAGGACACTCCAGGCGAAGGAGTCGGGGCCGATACCGCCCAGGAGGATGCCGCCCACCGCGCCGCCGCCGGCCATGAAGGAGTTCCACGTGGTGACCAGCAGCGCCTGCCCCCGGTCGCCTCCCGCGTCGGTGACGGCGGTCTGGAGCAGGGTCGTGACACCGCCCCAGCCCAGGCCCCAGAGCACCATCGCGCCGTAGACCACGACGATGTTGCCGGCCAGCAGGGCCAGGAGGACCGCCGCGGCCAGGAACAGGGCGCTGCTGACGATCGTCAGCTGGCGCAGCCTGCGGTCGACCAGCGCACCGGTGATCAGGATGCTCACCACCGAGGCGATACCGAAGACCAGCAGCACCACGTCACGGGAGTCGCCCATGTCGTTCTCGTCGAGGAAGGTGGCGATGTACGTGTACAGGATGTTGTGGGCGAGGACGTAGGCCGCGACCACGAACAGCACCGCCGAGACACCGGGCAGCGCCAGCGCCTTCAGGATCGGCTCACGGGCTTCGGGCCGCTTGCCGGGGGCGTCGGGGACGGAGACGAAGATCCACCCCAGCAGGGCCACGGAGACCAGGGTCACCAGGCCGAAGGTCAGGCGCCAGCCGAACAGGCCGCCCAGGAAGGTGCCCAGCGGGATGCCGAGCGACAGGGCGAGCGGGACACCGGCCATGGTGATGGCGATGGCCCGGCCCTGCAGATGGGGCGGGGCCAGCCGCCGCGCGTAGCCGACGAGTTCGGCCCACACGGCCGCCGCGGCGACGCCCGCGATCAACCGGAACACCATCGTCAGGGGGTAGCTGGACGAGAGTGCCGCGATCAGGCCGGCGACGGCGAAGGCCAGGACCGCCAGGAGCAGCAGCTTCTTGCGGGCCCAGGCCGCCGTGGTGACGGACAGCGGGATGGCCGAGAGGCCGGTGGCGATCGCGTAGATCGTGAGGGACTGGCCCATCGCGGACTCGCTGACCGAGAGGTCCCGGGCCATCTCGGGGAGCACCCCGGCGGGAAGGGCCTCCGTCAGGATCCCCATGAAGGCCGCCGTCGACAGGGCTACAGGAGCGGTGATAGCGGGAGCTTTGCGGCTCTCTGCCGGCGCGGACGTGCCGGGGAGCTCCGTTTGAGAAGCTGACATGACGGTATCCTCAAACCTCTGTCATCAGCAGAAATGCCAATTGCGCGGGAGAACGGGTGGATCCAGATGCGGATCGGTGAGCTCCGGATGGCACGGCAACGCCGCGCCGAATGCCGCTGTACTACGAGGAACAGGGACTTCTCGCGCCCTCACTGGCGTCGAACGGATATCAGGATCACGCCCCGGGGTGCGTGGACCGGACCCCGGTGATCAGGGACTGCTCGAACCTGGTCAGCCCACACGGGGTCACCCGGCGAGGTCCTGACCCGGCATCGACGACCTCAAGGCCATCCACATCTCCGGCGCCACGCCCGAGACGATCGCCACCCTGGAGCGCGAACGCAACAGCATGGCGCACCGCCTCCAGTGCTCGCTCCGCAGCCACGAGGCGATCGTCGGCTACCTGGAGGCGGTCCGCCGCGACCAGCAGCCCCGCACCCAGGTCCCCGCGATCCGCCACGGCAGGGCGGACGCGGTGATCGAGGCGGCCTGAGGCCGTCGCCGACTACCGGCGGGGCCTTGGGGCCGGGGCGATTGGTGACGTTGGGCAGCGACACCCTGGTGGCTGGTCACGGTCGATGACCATGCGGTCACCGTCCTCGATCCGGAAACCGTCGTGGTAGGTGGCCTTGTCCGCCCCCATGAACAGGTAGTTCACCAGGGCCCGGACGGCGGAGCGCATGCAGATGAACAGGTACTGCGTCATGTCGCCGAACTGCTGGAAGATGGAGTCCGCGCCGCAGGAGAACGCGCCTTCCCACGCCGTGGCCCCCCCGCGCTCGATGACGACCCGGCCGCTCACCGCCGCCGGGGGGTCCTCCAGGAAGAGCCAGGGGGCGATGGAGGTCTCGCACAGCTTGGCGTAGGGGGTCCACGCCCACGGCTTCTCCAGGTGGAGCCCGATGTCGTTGAGGTCGTTGCCGAACGTGTAGCCCGCGTAGTGCGGGATCCCCTCGTCGTCGTTGACGTAGACCAGCACGACTTCCGGCTCCTCCAGCAGCCAGAGCGGATCGGCCGGGGTGACGAGCGGCTCGTCCGGCATGCGCAGCCAGGACCCGAAGCCCTTGATGTAGTAGTTCGGCGCGGCGAACGCCTCGTCGGGTTCCGGGGCACGGTCGAACTTGGAGCGGTGGGTCCCCATGAAACCGTTGATCAGTGAGTTGTTCGTCGACGTGGGCAACAGGGGCGGCAGGAAACGCAGTTCACGGTCCCCCACCGCGACCGACAGCACCTCCCCGCCCGCCCTGAGGGCCTTGGCGACGTCCGCCGGGCCCGAACCGGCGACCAGGGCGTCCCGCAACTGCCCCTCCCGCACCGCGTACAGCTCGTGGAACGCGCCGTCCGCGGGCAGGCCCAGCCCCGCGTACCGCCGGCCTTTGTACTCGCACTCGAAGATGACGGACATGGCTGTCGCTGACCTCCACAGGTCGTTGGGATCCGGCGGGTGCGCCGGACGGTGTCCGAAAAACGCGCCGGGCGGCGTGTTCAGCGGGAGAGAGCGGCCGCGTCCGGTACGGGGCGGCCGGTGAGGTCGCCCAGGACCTCGGCGACGCGGTCGAGGCAGGCGCTCACCCACGGCAGGCGCAACGGGTCCGCGGCGCTCAGCGCGATGCCGCGCTCGGCGTCGCTCTCCCCGTACAGCCGGCCGGTGGCGGCCCGGATCCGCAGCGGGCGCTCCGCTTCACCGAACGCCGTGGCGGGCAGCACCCCCACCCCGTACCGGCGCGAGAGCAGCTCCGCCAGTTCCCCGCTGCCCCCCACCTTGTGGACACGGGCCAGATGCGGGCGCAGGGGTTCGAAGTCGGGGTAGAGGTAGCAGGTGGCCCGCACCGGGGTCAGGCGGGCGCCGGCGGCGGTGAACTGCCGGGCCACCGCCCGCACCACCACCTCGTGCAGCCGCAGGCTCGCGGCCACGCGGGCGACGACCTCGGGCGGCTCCTCGAAGGCGTAGGCCGCGGCGGCCTGCACCGGGGCCGCGGTGCTCGACCAGATCTGGCTGGCGACGCCGGCCAGCCGCGCGTGCAGCGTGCGCCCCAGGTCGCTGTCGGGCAGGCGGGCGACGCCCGTCCGCCACCCGCCCAGCGCCAGGTTCTTGGTGAGCCCGGTGGTCACCACCGTCCTCTCGGGTGCGAAGACCGCCGGGGAGAGCGCCCGGTCGGCGACATCGAAGACCAGGTCGCAGTAGATCTCGTCGGAGACGACGACCAGGTCCAGCTCCCGGGCGGCCTCGGCGAGCCGGCGCACGGTGGCCGCCCGGGCGATCGTGCCGCTCGGGTTGTCGGGCAGGGTGACCACCACGCACCGCGGATCCCGCCCCGCGGCCCGTGCCCGCCGCACCGCCCCGACCAGGGCGTCGGGATCGGGCACCCCGCCCTCACCGGGGCGCACGGCCACCGGCAGGGCACGCCCCCCCGCCAGCGCGGCCTGCGCCCCGTAACTCACCCAGCTCGGCACCGGCACCACCACGTCACCGCCGACCGCCAGCATCAGCGCGAACAGCAACGGCTTGCTCCCCGGCCCGCAGACCACCAGGCCCGGATCGGTCGGCAGACCGCGCCGGCCCCAGTACCCGGCCGCCGCCACCCGCAGCGCCCGGTCCCCGGTCACCGGACCGTAGGCGTTGCGGCCGGCCGCCGCGGCGAGCCGCTGCGCCAGGACCGGCAGGACCGGCAGCCCGATCTCACCGCCGGCCAGGGACACGACCCGCTCCCCGGCCGCCCGGCGCCGCGTCAGCTCCTCGTCGGCGGCGAGGGTGGCCGACATGGCCACCGGCGCGCGATCAGACATGCTCTCTCCTACGGGTCAAAAAAGAGGGGGGGGAGGGGGACTGCGGACCGGCCGCCCTACCGTGCGCCGCCGGCCTCCACCGGCTCCTGGCCGGCGTACCGCTCCCGCAGTTCGATCTTGCGGACCTTGCCGGTCAGCGTCTTGGGCAGCGCCGCGAGCACCTCCAGCCGGTCGGGGAGGAACCGCGCCTCCTGGCCGGCGGCCGCCAGATGGGCACGGACCTCCTCCAGGGAGGGCGGGTCGTCGCCCCGCGGCACGACCACCGCCAGGATCAGGTCGTCCAGCCGCCCCGCGGGGCCGACCACGGCCGCCTCGGTCACCTTGGGATGCCGGGCGATGATGGCCTCCAGCTCGGCCATCGGCACGACGATGCCGTCCCGCAGGATCGCGTCCTTCGCCCGGCCCAGCAGCCGGATCCCGCCGCGCCCGTCCTCACGGGCCACGTCACCGGTGTCGAACCAGCCCTCCGCGTTCATCTCCGCGTCGAACGCGTCGGCCCGCTTGTAGTAGCCGAGCGCCCGGGACGCCCCGCGCACCCGCAGCCGGCCCACCGGGGCACGCTTGCTGGGATCGTGGCAGGCATCGATCCGGATCGCCATGGAGTCGATCGGACGCCCGTGACTGTGCGCCGCCCAGTCCTGGTTGTAGTCCAGCCGGGTGATGGTCACCGGACCGAACTCCGACATCCCCCACACCGAGTAGGTCTGCGCCCCGAACGTCTCCCGCAACTCGTCCACCAGCTGCTGCAGGACGGGCGCGGCACCGGTGACGACATGCCGCAGCGAGGACACGTCCCGCGGCTCCGCGCGCTGGGACTCGGCGACCGCGGTGAGGGTGGGCGGCGGCCCGTACAGGAGCGTCGCCCCGTACCGCTCGATCAGGTCGGGCAGGAGACTGTTGTCCGTCAGGTCCTGGAAGACGACGGTGCCGCCCAGCATGACCCCGGCCAGGACACCCTGGCCGAAGCCCGAGTAGTGGATCAGGGGTGTCGTCAGCGCGGCGACGAGATCCTCGCGCAGCAGGAAAGTGTCCACGTAGCCGCGCACCGCCGAGTGGATGGTGTTCTGGCTGTGCAGCACCCCCTTGGAGTCGCCCGTGGTACCCGAGGTGAAGAGCACGACGAAGGGATCGTCGGGACCCAGCTCACGGCCGGCCGGATCCCGCCGGCCCACCCGCTCCCAGGGCTCGGCGACGAAGTGGTCGTGGAAGTCCACGGCCTGCTCGGGGGTGTGCCCCCCGACCACCACGACGTGCTCGAGGGCCAGTTCGCCCCGGAGCGCGATGAGCGTCTTCGCCAGGGGGTAGCCCTCCCACTCGTCGACCGTGACGCAGACCTTCGCCCCGGTCAGCGAGAGGCGGTGGCGCAGGTCGTTCTCCCGGCAGACCGGCGCGATGGGGCAGATCACCGCCCCCACCCGGATGCAGGCGAACATCAACGGCACGATCTCCCACCGGTTGGGCAGCTGGACCGCGACGAAGTCACCCCGCTCCACACCGAGTTCGAGCAGCGCACCCGCGAAACGCTCCGTCAAAACGGCGAGCTCGGAGTAGTCGAGGGTGTCGGTACGCGCCTCGTGCAGCCGCCGGCCCGCGACAGCCAGCTTGTGCGGCCGCTCCCGCGCCTGACGCCGCAGATCGTCCAGGAACGTCTCCTCGCGCCACCACCCGCGCCTGCGGTACTCCGCGGCGTTCTCGTCGGACGTCGCGACCGCCGGACCGGGGTACACCGCCCCCTGCTCCGCGCTCACCGCCGGTCCGCCCGTCGGGCCGCGAGCAGCTCCGGGAGCGGGTCGCCCGCCCGGCCCGCCGCGATCTCCAGCAGGTCCACCGTGTTCTGCCGCACCCGGTCCCCGACCCAGTCGAAGACCCACGCCTTGCGCGCGTCCGCCGCCAGCCCGAAGGGAACGACCCGGGTGACCGCCAGCGCCGCGGAGGCCGCCCCCCCGATGTTGGCGATGACACCGGGCACCAGGGTGACCCCGGCACCGGCCGCCTTCTCCTTGGCGGCGCCGCTCGACGCGAGGTTCGCACCCTCGACGACCACCCCGCAACGCAGCCGGTGGGTGTTCTCCGCGGTGAGCGCGTGCTTCTGCGCGGCGAGGACCAGGAGGTCGGCGTCGACGTCGAGCCAGGCGTCCGCCCCCGCCGACAGCGTCACCCCCTGCGGCAGACCCGAACGCTCGATACGCCCGAACTCGTCCGTCGCGGCGACCAGCGCCGCCACCGGGAGACGGTCCGCGCTGATGGTCCCCTCCACATCGGCGACACCCACCACGACGTGCCCGCGCGCCTCCAGGAACCGGGCGACGGCCCGGCCCACCGCGCCGAAGCCCTGGATCACGACCCGCGCCGGACCCTGGTGGCCACGCGCCTCCAGAGCGGTCACCGCCGCCACCCCGACACCGTGCCCGGTGGCATCGATCAACGGCTCGTAACAGGTAGGCCCGCCGATGGTTTTGTCCGGCGCTACCTGAAAAGAAGAGCGGGTTGGCACCTACCTCGGCGGGGAAGACGGCTCCGACGAGCTGGGGTGACCCGCATGTCGATACCGAGGTGGATGCCCAAATGAGGCAAGGTTTTCCGTTCGAATTAACGTGGAACGTCTCCTCACGGTCCGCCGCTTTTTTTGCCACGATGCCGGCCAAGGCACCACCGATGCGCAGCCCTGCCAGGTGAACTTGTCGGTCACGTGAGGGAAAAACTCACCGGCGGTCATCCGGTACCGCCCAAAGCTACCCCTTGACCAGCCAGGGACCACGACCCACCCCCGAGACTGCCGCCACAGGGGTGCAGACGGGTGAGGAACGCAGGGGCAACGGCAGTTCTTCCGAAACTCTGAGGAAAGGGGGGGGGGAAGGGGGTGGGCGGAAAAGGAGACCGGCTCGCGCGCAAAAGCGCTCACCGGTAGAGCTGGGCGAAGCCGCGCATGATCTCCAGGGGTTTTTTTTTTTTTTTTTTTTTTTTGGGGGGGCCGAGGATGTGGCCGTCCTCGGAGTTTTTTTTTTCACGTTGGCCAGCTCTGGAGCGGCCGATGGACCTGAAACCCGCTTTCGCCTCTCGCATTTCAGGGGGGGGGGGTGGAAGACAATCACCGTAAACTTGACGTAAAAAGAGAGTTTTTCCACCAAAAATACGTGCGCCTCGTACCCCCCGACCCGCTGCGGGCCCTCGACGAGGCTGCCGCCGGCCGCGACCGCCAGGATCTGCATCCCTCCGCAGATCCCCAGGACCGGGACGTCACTGCTCATGACCAAGTCGATCAGCGGCCGGTAGTAACCGCTGTCGTAGGCCCGCACCTTGGTGCCGCTCAGCGCGATCGCCTGGTACCGGCCGCCGAGACGGGCGGGCACCGACGCCGCGTCCACGGCGTCCGTGTCCGAACCCAGATCCTCGAACCGTTTGCGCAGCTGCTTCAGCGACAAGGTTCCGTTGTTGACCACGAGTACTCGGGATTTCGTCACGGGGAATCCTTTAGTTTCGCGTGATGACGGTGCCGGTACGGGCCGCCAGGAGGTCGGAGAGGGGCGCGCTGCCGATGACGACCCGCTCCGCCCCCCGCTCCAGCGCCTCCGTCCCTGCCCGGAGCTTCTTGCGCATGCCGCCCGTGGCACCCCTGTCCCGGAACTCGGCCGCGGCCGCGGCGGTGATCCGGTGCACCGGCCGGTCCTCGATCAGCAGGTGCGTGACATCGGTGACCAGCACGAGATCGGCCGCACCGACCGCCCCGGCCACCGCCGCGGCGGCCCGGTCGGCATCGGTGTTGACCTCCTGGCCGGCCGCGTTGCGCGCCAGCGGGGTGACGAGGCAGGCATGACCGGGCACCACGTTCTTCAGGTACGCCGCATCCACCCCGGTGATCGGCCCGACGAGGTTGTCGAGCTCGACGAGCTGCTTCTCCCGCCACCACCACCGCTCACCCTCCCCGGCGCTCACCAGCCCCTCGCTGCCCACCAACCGCTCCGCCGTGACACCGCGGCGCTCCAGCCGCCCCAGCACGTCCTCGGCGAGCTGCGCGCTGACGGCCCTGATGTCCGCGATGACCTCCGGCGTGGTCCACCGGCTCTGGTTGCCGTACCGGTCACGAAGGACCGCCGAGGACTGCGAGTAACGCGGGTGGAGCCTCTTGAGGGGCTTGGACCAGCCGTGCACCAGGACCAGCGGGCGTCGCCCGGCGTGCCGGGCGAGATCGTCCCACCACGTGCCGTCCAGGTCCTCCAGGCAGCTCCCGCCGAGCTTGACCACGAGGGGCGACACCGACTCCGCGCTCATGCCGGCAACAGGGGCTGCATCGTCAGCCCCGTCCTCTCCGGCAGCCCGTAGCGCAGGTTGAGCGCCTGCACCGCCTGGCCCGCCGCACCCTTGACCAGGTTGTCCAGCGCCGCCAGGACGACGATGCGACCACCGTCCGCATCGTGCAGGACCGTCACGTCGCAGTAGTTGGACCCCAGCGCCGCCTGGGGGTCGGGCATGGGGATCAGCGTCTCGTCGTTGCGGCGCACCCGCACGAAGGAACGGCCCCGGTAGAACCGGGCGTACGCCCGCTGCAGCTCCCGCAGGTCCACCTCCTCGTCGGTGAACACGTAGCAGCTGACGAGCAGCCCGCGCACGTGGGAGACCCCGTACGCCGACATGCTCAGCGAGTCGATCCCGCCCGGCCCCTGCCGGCCGAGGAACTCGGCGACCTCCGCGGCATGACGATGACCGGTCGGCGCGTACGGGGCGATGGCACCGTTGCGCAAGGGGTGCAGGTCGGCGGTCCGCAACTGCAGACCCCCGCCGCTGGAACCGCTCTTGCCGTCCACGACCACGGTCCTCAGGCGCAGACCCAGCCCCAGGGTCAGGGGCGCCAGCCCGAGCGTGATGGCCGTCGCGTAACAACCGGGTACGGAGATCAGCGCGGCACCCTCGAGCGCGTCGCCGACGAGCTCCGGCACCCCGTACACGAAGCGCGCGGCCAGTTCCTCCGACCGCTCGGCCTTCGGATACCACCGCTCGTGCAGCTCCCGGCCGCTGATCCGGAAAGCACCACTGAGGTCGATCACGCACGCCACACGATCGGCGAGCTCCGCGGCGAGCCGGGCGGACACCGGGGCGGGCGTGGCCAGGAACACCACGTCGCACCGCTCGGCCACCCGGTCCGCGTCCACCGGCTCGACCACCAGCCCGAGATCGAGGCGCAGCCCGGGATGGAGCTCCGCCGGGCGCCGGCCCGCACTGGAACTCCCGCCCAGGAAAGTCAGTTCGAGATCGGGGTGCTGGATGACCAGCCGGAGAAGTTCGCCTCCGGCCAGCCCCGAAGCCCCGACGATTCCCACACGTATCATCCCAGTGTCTCCCGCAGATGTCCGAGCACGGCCGACGAGATGTCCGTGCTCGTCGTGGACGCCACACCCCGCCATGCGGGGGCGTGGTTGACCTCGTTGACGACGGGGCCCGTCGCGGTCCTGAAGAGATCCACCCCGTAGATCCCGGCGCCCAGCCGGTCCACGACACCGTCGACGCTCTTGCGGACCTCGGGATCCTCGCTCAGGGACCGGCTCCGGTTGCCCAGCGCCGCGTTGCTGCGCCAGTCGGCACCCGCGCTCTCGAACTCGGCGGCCGCCACGATCTCCCGGCCGACGACCAGGCAGCGCACCGACCCGCCCCCCAGATACGGCTCGACCAGGCAGGCCTGCTCGAAGGCGTGCCCGAGATCCTCGACGTAGTCGTACACGGAGTGCGCCAGGTCACCGTCGCGCACCAGGGTGACGCGCTTGCCCATCCCCCCGTACACCGGCTTGAGCACCACGGGCGTGCCCAGTTCCCCCAGCGCCCGCTCGAAGTCCTTGCGCGACAGGGCCAGCCGGAAATCGGGCACGGGTATCCCGGCCGCGCGCAGCACGGCGCGCAGCACGAGCTTGTTCTCACAGGCGTGGATCGAGGCGGCCGAGTTGAGGACCCGCACCCCGTTCGCCTCGGCCATCGTCGCGATCAGCCCGCCGCGGGTGTAACTGCGGCTGCGGACCAAAAGCGCGTCGTACCCCTCCAGGGAGGAGACGGCGTGCGCCGCCCCCAGGCACAGGGACTCGTCGTTGACCCAGTCGATCCGCAGACCGAACCGCGGGGCCGCCTCGATCAGCCGGCGTTCCTCCCAGCCGATCCGGTCCGCGACGACGGCGATGCTGCCGGCCATGTCACTGGCCCCAGTCGCGGAGCTTGACCTCCACCATCTGCAGGGTCAGGACGCCGTCCTCGATGTCCTCGACCCGCAGGGTCAGCATGCACTCGGGGCACGACAGCGTCTCGCCCCGCACGAGCGGTGGAACGGTCAGACCGGTCTCGCACTCGGGGCAGGTGCCGGTCAGGGTTGCGGTGCTCATGGACGACTCCGGTTTCGAAAGAGGGAACGGAAAAAAAGGGGGGGAGGGGCCGGGGCCGGAAGGCCCGCGGAAGAGAAGGTCAGACGACGGCCTGGAAGTCCACGGCCGCCTTGCGGACCGCGTCCCGGTCCAGCAACGGGCCGCCGGCGTCCCTCTGGCGCTCGCTCAGCCAGTCGGTGAAAGCGCCCACGTCGGTCCCGACACCGGACCCTTCGAGCGCCCACGCGACCAGCGCCGTCGTCAGCCGGGTGCGGACCCGCAGCTCCCGCCGGTTCCCGACGACCTCCGCGGGCAACGTCTCGTACGCCTCGGGGAAACTCAGCTGGCCGGGAAGCTCGTACGCGAAAGCGTGCGGGGCGGTGGGACCCGACTGGAAGGCGTCGCCCAGACCCGCCCCCTTCAGCGCCAGCCGCGAGAGCTCCGTCAGGTGCGTCAGATCGAAACGGGTGTCACCGTGCATCACCCGCAACGACGTCAGGAGCTCCGCCAGCGGGGCGTTGCCACCGCGCTCACCGATCCCGCCGACGGTCGCCGAGACCCACTGGGCACCGGCCCGCACCGCGGCCAGGGAGTTGGCCACCGCCATACCCAGCATGTTGTGCGAGTGGATCTCGATCTCGGACCCGTCGATGGCCGTCAGGTCACCGATCACGGACTGCATCCGCCACGGCGACAGACACGCCACGGTCTCCGCCAGCCGGAACCGGTCGGCACCGGCCTCGAACCCCGACGTCACGTACGGAACCAGCCGCTCCCGGGGCGTGCGGGCACCGTCCTCGCCGCTGAACGTCACATGGAAGCCACGCTCCTTGGCCTGAACGATCGCCGAACGGGCCAGCGCCTGGAGGAACTTGAGACTGGGCGAGTCCAGCTTCAGCTGCGCGTGCTGTTCGGAGGTGGGAATGGAGTACATGATGTGCCGCACCCCGAGCCGCTCCGCCTCGTCCAGGGCCCGGGCCACCTGCCGCCGGTCCCGCACCACGACGAGCGTCATGCTGCGCTCCGGGCCGACGGCCTCATGGGTGGCCAGGACGAGATCGGCGTCCTTGGAGTCCGGACCGGACACCATGCCCACCTCGACCAGCTCGACACCGGTCCTCACCAGCCGTTCCGCGATGGCTGCGGCATCCTTGGGACCGAATTCGACCCCCGCCATGTGCGCTGAGTCCCGCAGGGTCGCGTCGGATATGCGGGGAAGCCCCGGCAGGCTGTCCTCTCCGGCATCGAAAGGCATGGCATTCCTTTCCCTCGGCGTATTCGAATTGAATTCCCGACCGGCTCGGCAAAGATCCGGGAAGGAGAAGGCCCGCAAGGTCCCCGGCACACACTTCGGAGCAACGGGACCGGTGCGGAGCGCTGAACCACATCCTGCTCCCCCCTGCGGCGACAGGCAACGACCTGAATGTCAGAACGATGTCAGGAACCGTCATGCCGCGTCACACCCGCTGACGTAGGACAATCCTCGCCCGCGTTGTGAAAGGACACCCGCCGCCCGAAAAGAATTCCTCGCTAGAGTGTGCGAAGCGAATGCACTTGACATGTTGTTCCCGCTATTTCTCGGCAACGCGGCGACGGACGAGGAAACAAGACCTCGAAAAAGCCCGGACCACGCGGCCGAGCGAAGAACAGGGGAGATCTGATGGCGCTCTTGCAATCCCCGGCCGGCCCCCGCACAGACGACGGCACCGCCGGGACCTCACTGCTCGCCGAGAGCCGGGAACTCGCCGGCCGGCTCGCATGGCCCACCACCGCGGCCCGCGACGACGAACGCCGGTGGGACACCGGCCTCTTCACCCGCCTCGCCGACACACAGCACGGCCGCGGCCTCACCGGACCCCTGGTCCCACGGGCCCTCGGCGGCCGCGGACTCTCCGCCGCCGACACCTGCGAACTCCTCGAAGGACTCGCCGAAGGCTCCCGCGACCCCGGACTCGCCCTCGCCCTCACCGTCCACGCCGTCCTGGTGACAGTGCCCCTGCGCGCCTTCGGCACCCCCGCCCAACGCGAGCACTACCTCCCCCCGATGGCCTCGGGACAGTGGTTCGGCGCACTCTCCCTCCACCAGACACAGGGCGCCTCCCTGACCCCCGCCGTCACCGCACGGCCCAGCACCTCCGACCACGACGGCTGGGTCCTCACCGGCGAACTCGACCTCGTCGCGGGCGCACCCCACGCCCACCACTTCCTCGTCGTCGCCGCCCACCAGGACGGCACCAGAACCGCATTCGTCCTCGACCGCACCACACCGGGCCTGCTGCTCCGCGACAGCGCCCCCACCGCCATGCGCACCTGCCCCTGGGGCCGCCTGGTCCTGGACGACTGCCCCGCCCCCGCCGACGCCGTCCTGGGCACCCCCGGCGAGGCCTCCGCCGAAGTCGAACCCCTCCTGGCGGCCCTCGACTGGGTCTTCGCCGCCGCCCCCTGGCTGGGCATCATGCGCGCACTGGCGCGCGACACCATCGGAGCCTCCCGCGACCGGACCCTCTTCGGCCGCCCCCTCGCCCACTCCCAGAGCACCAGATTCGCCTTGGCCGACCTCGCCACCCGCACCGAACTGGCCCAAGGCCTGCTGCGCCGCACCGCCGGCCTGTTCGACGCCGGCGGCCGCCCCACCCTCCCGCAAGCCGCAGCCGCACGGCTGTTCGTCGCCTCCTGCGCCCGCGCCGTCACCGAGGCGGCCGCCCGCATCACCGGCCCCCTCACCCCCACCGGCGACCGCCTGGCCGAACGCGCCTTCCGCGACGCCCTCTTCTTCTCGGAGACGGGCGGCGGCCCCGCCGTACTCCAACCCGTCATCGCCGCCCACCTGCTCGGAATCGGCTAGAAACCAGGAACGAGGAGTCGTCACCGCGATGAACACCGAACGCAACCCCTACCGCACCGCGCTGAACTTCCCCGGCATCACCGCCCGCGCCCCCCAAACCGATACCACCGGCCACATACCCCCCGAAAACTGGAGAGAGATCGTCGACAGCGGATACCTGCGGCTCTTCCACCCCCCGGAGCACGGCGGCACCGGCGCCGGCGCAGCCACCCAGATCGACGCGATGCACGCACTCGCCCGCGCCTGCTCCGGCACCTACTGGTCGGCGACCGTCTCCGCGCTGCTCTGCGGCAAACTCGTCTCCACCTACGGCGACCTGCGCCACCACGACAAACTGCTCCGCTCCCTGCTGTCGGGCGAGAAGACGGCCTGCTTCGCCATCGCGGAGCCGACGGCCGGCAGCGACGCCGGCACGTACCGCACCACCGTGCGCCCCGACGGCGGGCCCTCGGGCGGCTTCGTCATCCGGGGGGAGAAATCCCGCATCACCAACGCGCCCACCGCCGACGTGGCCGTGGCACTCGCCCGCAGGGAGCGACAGAACGGCGACACCGGCCCGGAATGGTGCCTGGCCTTCGTCGATCTGCACCAGCCCGGCGTCCACCGCTACGAAACAGCACACATGGGACTGCGGGGCATGCCCTGGGGCGGCCTCGTCCTCTCCGACGTACCCGTCGCCCGGGAAGACGTCGTACCCGTCCCGTTCGGCGAACTCGCCAAGGGAATGACCTGGGGATGGCTCCTCGTCTCGGTCGCCGCCCTCGCCACCGCCGAATCCGCACTGACCGCCTCGGTCCGGCACGCCCACGAACGCGTCTCGTTCGGCCGCCCCCTGGCACACATGGAAGGCGTCCAGGCCCAACTGGCCGAGTCCCGCGCACAGATCGACGCCGGCTGGGTACTCGCCCGCCGCGCCGCCGACGAGCGCGCGGCGGGCAGATCCGCCCAGCACCTGATCGGCATGCTGAAGGTGTACGCCACGGAAATGGCCGTCCAGGTCACCGGACGCGCCGTACAGATCCACGGCGCCTTCGGAGTGACCTCCGGCCACGAGGTCGAACGCCACTACAGAGACGCCCAGATGAACGTCATCGGCGCCTTCGCCTCCAACCGCCTGCGCGAACAGATCACCGAAGGGCTGGGCCTGGGACCCGCGGTCCACGACACCTTCGACTGGCTGACCCCGGCCGGCCTGCGACAGCACCCCGCCGGACTCGACGGCTTCTCCCGGCCGCCGGCGGCAACCGTCTGACACCCCCCCCGAGCCGCGAACGCACCCCGGCGCGCACAGACACCGGGGTGTCCCAGGTCCCGGAACAGGACCAGACCAGGCACAGGGGTGTCCCGGGTCCCGGAACAGGACCCGGGACACCCCGCCCGTCACCGCGGACACACCACGCACGACACCGGCCCCACGGAGAGGAGACCCGGGCCCACGTGACAGCCCGGTGATCGACAGCGTCAACGGGGCGGCGGACCCCCTCACCGGAACCACCGCGCCCGCCCGACGGCAGTCACGGGCCGGCGCCTCGGGAGAAGGCCGCGGACGGATCGCCGCGGAGTCTCCCGCCCCGGCGGCGCCGCACTCCGGCGCGCCGGGGTAGCCGGGCAGCGACGGGGCTGCCCCGCCTGCGATCACCAAGCGGGCGAAGCCTCCCGGCGTCCCACCGCGGTCGGTGGGGCGGCGGCTCCGCCGAGGCAGCGGTCCAGAAGTGCGTGCATACGGGGTACGGGGAGGGACGGGTTGGCCGCGGCGCCTTCCGCGGTGCGGGGGGCGGTGAGGAGGATCTCCAGGGTTTCCGGTGTCAGGCTCGGGTTGGCGGCGGCGGCCCGGCGCACCCCCTCGTCGGCGTCGTCCACCGGTGGTCCGGGCAGGGTGGGATCGGCTGCTGCCAGGGCGCGTACCTCCGGATCCGGGTGGCCGATGAGGTGGGTCCGGCCGGTGCGCGGGAAGCCGGGCAGCGTCAGCAGGTCCCCACGGTGGTCCGGGCGGGTGACGAAGACGTCCAGGAGGAGGTGTGGCGGAGCCAACGGGTGGTTGCGGGCCAGCCGGATCCGGACCTCCTCGTCGTCGTCCTGCGCGAGTCTCCCGACGAGTCCTGCGGGCAGGCCGGACCAGCTCGCCGCAACCCGACGCAGCACCGTTTCCCCGGACACCGCGCAGGCGGCGAACCAGCCGGGCGACGGCACGGTGGCCGGCTCGGGGTCCGGCTCGGTGATCGGGCAGACGCACGCAGGACCGTGCCCGACGACCCGGCCGATCACGTCGTACTCGGCCCACGTGCGGGGAAAGGGGTGGAGGCGCGCGCGCGTCCGCACACCCTCGTCCGGGTCCGCACTCAGCTCCGCCACCAGGTCCGCTCCCAGGTCCGGCCGGGCGGCGACCATCTCGCGGACCTTCGCCTCGCAATGCCGGGCGAGCCGGGCGACGGCGTCGGCCGGAGTGTGGGGATTCCGGGCCAGGGGGTGCACCGTGCCGTCCGCGAAGCACTGCTCGACGAGCGTCGGCGACAGAACGCACCTGCCGAGCACGAACGGCCTGCTGCTCGGACGGATCAACGCCAGCCCGGCCTCCACCCGTTCCGGGTCCAGCTCCCAGTTCCTGTCCCGCGCCGCTTCACGGACCGCGGGGTCCGGATCGTCGAGCAGGCCCGCCCGCTGCGCCAGGGTCAGCGACTCCCACCGCCCAGTGGCCCGTATCCGCAGTGCGGGGTCCTCGTGGCCGGCCAGGGAGCGGAAGAAGGACAGCGGGATCTGCCGGGACGAGTCGAGTTCCCCGATGATCTCTTCCGCGGTGACCTTGCCGTCCTCGCCCCCCTCCCGGGCAGTCAGGAGGGTGAGGAGGATGTCGTCCGGCAGCGGCCGTACCCGGCTCGGCCAGGGGTACAGGCGGGGGTGGGCGAGCCGCGCGCGGACGAGTCCCGACGGGTCCCTCGCCAAGGGAGCGAGCCGCGAAGGATCCACGTGCTGGTTGCGGGCGAGCGCGCCGCGGATCCGCCACTCGGGGTGACGCAGGGCTGCGTCGATGACGGCGTCGGGCAGATCACGGTCCCCGCACATCAGCCGGCCGAGATCACCGGCCGCTGGATCCATCAGGCGTATCAGTACGTCGGAGGTCGCCGCCGGATTGAAGGCGACGCCGCGCAGCCAGAGTTCCCGCAGAAGGTCGGACACCGCGTCATCCTGCCACCCCCGCGCGCTCCCGGACCGGGCCACGTGGCGCCCACGCCGCTCGCCTGCAGCCCCCTCCGAAGGCTCCGAATCCAGGCGGCGCAGCACGCTGGTGCTGCGCCGCCTGGACCGCATCATCGTCGTCCGCTCCGGCTCCTTTCGGCGCCCGGAGTGCTTCTCTCGCCGTCGGGCGCGCGAATCGTCGGCCCCGACCCGCGGGAGCGGCTCTGCTCCGACGTGACGCACCTGCGGGTGACCGAAGCACGAACACCTCCTCCGTCCCGCCGGCGGAGTCCGTCCCGTCGCACTGCCCGCCGCCGAGCCCCGCGTCCGGAGCTCGGCGCCGGCCAATTCGCCGCCGCCACGTTCGCCCCGCCGAGCCCTTCCCCCGCTCACTGACCGCAGGACTGCTGAGTGCCGCCCTCCCGCCGCGCGCCCCGCGACGCCACGTCGCTCCGGGGCCGTCACCGGATGCCGGGGCGTACGGGCGGGCCTGCCCCGCACATACCTCGGCGCGCACGGGTTCACCGACGTCATCGCGGGGCGGACCTGGGCAGCGCCCGTGGCCGACCAGGCTCCCGCCTCGGATACCGTGCTCCTGGACGGGGTGCACAACGGATGTGCCGCCCCCCACGGAGGTAGTCGCGTATGAGTTCCAAGCGCAGCAAGAATCCAGCCCTGCCCATACTTGCCGACGCGTTCCGGCTCGAGTCGGTCAAGGACACGGAGGAGTCAAGGCGTGAGGTGGCCGCACGGCTGGCCACCACCGAACTGCGCCGCGTTTCCCACCCGGGCCGGGCCACCTGGGGGCCCACCGACGAGGCGGAGCCCGTTCCGGTTCCGCCGACGGTGGTCGACGGTGACGGGGACCTGTGGCTGCGGGACCGGGGCATGGGCACCTGGACCATGCCGGAATTCGACCCGAAGGAATTCCCGGCCCGCTGTGGCGAGGTCCTGACGTGGAGCCAGCTCGCCTGCGAGTACGGCCCGCTGACCGCACTGGCCGACGATCGCCGCGTCGGCGGTCGCCGCTGACCGCGCAGCCCGCCGGGCCGACCGCGCCCCCCAAGGGTTTCTGACGGCCGGCCGGGAGCTCCGGCTCACCGCCGACCCCGACGCCGGCCCAGACCAGGAACGGCGTCGGCGGCGGTCGCCGCTCCTGCTGACTCAGCGATCTCGTCCACGGTCGGCGGACAGCGCGAAGAGTCGCCCCCGACTGCGAATGTCGGGCTTCGTGGCGGGGCCGGGGCGGCCCGTGGTCGGCTCATCCCGGCTCATCCCGTAAGTACGGTGGGACTTCACCGCGCCTCTCGGTGCCCCGCTCGGCGAGCCCCGTTCACCCTTCTTCGATCCGGCCGCCCGGCTCCGGCCGCGCCGGGCCGGTCCTCGGAGAACGGGCCAGGCCGCCTGCCGACCGCCGGACCTGGGCTTCCGCCCGCACCGGCAGCCCGGGTTCGCGCCTGCCGGCCCTCTCCTCCTCATCGGTCCACCCTCTCCTCCTCGTCGGGGCGCGAGCTCTGCCGCACGTCTCGCTGCCGAGCCCGCGCCGCTGGTCTCCATCGTCATCCTCACCGTGATCACCGGCGCGGCGGCGAACGGGCCCCCCTTCGCGCACGCCCGCACGCCCCGTCGCGGGGCGGCGACGTCCCTTTTGGGCCACGCGCGTGCGGATGTGCCGGTTCGGAACCGGTGCGGGAGGCCGGAGTGCCATGCTGGGGGCGTCGAGGGGGCCAACGTCGTTGGCCGCCAGGGATGTTCGCTCCGCGGCGGGTACGTCCCGGCGGCGGGGGCCCGGGGGCGGCGAACATCCGGCGCCCAGGGACCGCCGCCTCCCGGCACCCCGACGCGGGGCGGACCTCGAAGAAGGGTCGAGGCACCTGATGTCCTCACGCTCCGCGTTACGCCCGTCGCGTCTGCGACGCAGATTCTCCGCACTGGTCGCCGCCGGCGCACTCGCCGTCACCGGACTGGTCGCGCTGCCCCCCCGGCCGCGCAGGCGCTGCCGCCCGCCCCCGTGGCGTACGTCGCCGACCTGAGCGGCAACACCGTGACGGCGCTCGACACGGCCACCAACACGGCTGTCGCGACCATCCCCGTGGGAGCTTCCCCGATCGGGGTGGTGGTGTCCCCGGACGGTACCCGCGCCTACGTCGCGAACAACGGCTCGTCCTCCGTTTCGGTGATCGACACCACCACCAACACCGTCACCGCGACCCCCGCGGTCGGCAACGGCCCCATCAAGCTCGCGGTGTCCCCGGACGGCGCCACCCTCTACACCGCGAACTCCGGCGCGAACACCGTCTCCGTCCTCGACACCGCCACCAACACGCTCACCGGGACCGTCGCGGTCGGCGCCCTCCCGTTCGGCATCGCACTGTCCCCGGACGGCACCCGCGCCTACGTCTCCAACAACAACGGCAACACGGTGTCGGTGATCGACACCACCACCGACACCGTCGTCGCGACCGTCGGCACCGGCCTGAAACCCAACGTCATCAAGGTGACCCCGGACGGCACCCGCGCCTACGTCGGCAACCAGAACTCCCACACCGTCTCCGTGATCGACACCGCCACCAACACCGTCACCGCGACCGTCCCTGTCGGTATCGGCCCCTTCGGCCTCTCGCTCTCCCCGGACGGCACCCGCGCCTACGCCAGCAACAACAGCGCGTCCTCAGTCTCGGTGATCGACACCACCAGCAACACCGTCGTCGCCACCGTCGGCGTCGGCAACGGCCCGTTCGAGTCCGCGGTCACCCCCGACGGCACCTCGGTGTACGTCCCCAACGGCTACAACGGCACCATGTCGGTCATCGACACCGCCACCAACACCGTCACCGCGACCTTTCCCCTCGGCCCCTTCCCGTACGCGGTCGCCTTCGCCCCCGCCGGCACCGCGGTACCCACCGCGGACCTGACCGTCGCCGTCACCGACGCCCCCGACCCGGTCAACGCCGGCGACCCCCTCACCTACACCGCCACCGTCGGCAACAACGGCTCCGAGGCCGCCACGGGCACCACTGCCACGATCACCCTCTCCGGTGCCGCCCGCACCATCACCTCGGCGAGCGCTTCCCAGGGCTCCTGCACCGTCACCGCGCCGACCGTCACGTGCGCCCTGGGCACGGTCGCCGACGGCGCGTCGGCCACCCTCACCGTGAACGTGACCCCGACCGCGGCCGGCACCCTGACCGCCACCGTCACCGCCGCGGCCACCGAGACCGACCCGGTCCCCGGCGACAACACCGCAGCCCAGTCCACCACCGTCGCCACCCCGCCGACCGCGGACGTCGATGTCGACCTCACCGCCCAGCCGCGGCTGGGCATCCTGGCGCCCTACATCACCTACACCCTGACCGCCCGCAACACCGGCCCCCACCCGGTCACCTCCGCGACCGTGAAGGCGGCACTCCCGCCGGGCGCCTCGGCCACCGGCCTCTCCACCGGATGCACCACCAGCGGCACCACGGTGACCTGCTCCTACGGGGCCATCGCCAACGGCGCGAGCGTCAACAAGACCTTCCGCGTCCCGCTCGGCCTGCTGAGCCTCGGCCCGGTCACCGTCACCGGCCAGCGCACCGCCTCCGCACCCGCCGACACCAGCGCCGCCAACGACACCGCCGCCGTCACCTGCAACGCGCTGTCCATCGTTCTCGTCACCTGCCCCTGACACCGGCCGGCCGCCGGACCCGGACCACCCGGCACGGTTGCCCCCACCGGCCCACAAGCCGGCGGGGGCAACCGTGCCGGCCAGCCCACGGGAAACACGCCCCGGGACCCGGGCCGTGCCCTGAACGCCGGCCGCCGGCGCGGCCGGCCAGAAGCGGGCGTCGGTCTTCCCCTCTCCTGATACCCGCCCCGCCCCGGTGACCCCGACCACCAAACCGGAACCGTGACAAGGCGGCCCGGCTCGCGGACCCGGCGGCAGCGCCCGCCGGCGTGGGGTCCCCGAGCATTTCCGTCGGTTCCGACCCACAAGTGCCGAGATGTTTGGTTTCCGCGTGGGGGGTACTCAAAGGTGCAGGCAGTCGGCGTACGCGGCTGCTGAGGTGCTGGACGGTTGGGAAAACAGCTCCCGGCGCCGTCCCTAGGTCCGGGTTTGCCGAGTCCGGGTGGGTGTCTGCGCCGAGGGCACCCGCCCGGTGCCCCCGATGCTTCGCAGGCCGCTGACCGGCTCCCTCGGCGGCAGGGCCTCGGCCGCGCCGTGGGGACCTGCGCCGCCGCACACCACGACTGCCTGAGCACCCCCGCGCCCGGCGGCACGCTGCCGGACGCCGGCGGTCAGACACCGCCACCGGGTCCCGACCTCGCCCCGCCGTGCGGCGAGTCGTCCGGTCGGGTACCGCAGGGGGCGTCTGGAAGGTCGATCGACGACGGGTCAAGGGCGGACGGTGGATCTTGGCCGCGGACCCGTCCACCAAGGGCTTCGCCGTTCCGCGGCTCCGCCCCACGCGACCCGCGCCCTCAGGTCGCAAGAGGCTCGGAACGCCGCGGGTCAGCTGCGGGGGAGCGCGCCCAGGAGGGTCGTCGTCAGGGCCAGTTTCAGGGAGTCCTTCAACTCCAGGTGGAAGCGTGCGAGGTCGGGCTCGGCCCGGTAGGCCGCTTGCAGGCTGGCCGGGGGAGTGCTGTACGCCGACAGCGCGCCGGCCAGGACCATGGTCTGCAGGCTGAACATCGTCGCGTTCTCGCCCAGCTCCGGCAGGTACGTCAGGAGCAGTGAGGTCATGGTTGCCAGGCGGTCCAGAGAGGCGCGCTTGTACCGTGCGACGACCTCGACGGAGACGTTGTGTTCCAGGACGCTGCCCTGAGCGCCGAAGAGGTCGCACAGTACCGCTCGGCCGGAGAGTGAGCGGCTGAGGATCTCGGCCACCGCCACCGCTCGCTCGGCCATGGGCAGGTTTTCGTCGACGTCGGCGGTCAGCTCTCCTGCCAGTTCCGTCAGCCACTCCTGCAGGAAGCGGTCCAGCAGTTCCAGCAGCACCGCCTCGCGGGACTCGAAGTAGCGCAGCACGTTCGGCTTCGCCAGGCCCACCCGGCGGCTGAGTTCGTTCAGGGTGACCGAGGCCACCGGCATCTCGTCCAGCATCGCCGATGTCATGTCGAGGATCGCCCGTCGCCGGATCTCCCGCTGCTCTTCGGTGCGCGCCCGCTGGAAAGTCACGGTCACCAGCCTAACTTAAGTACCCCCGGTACGTTGACAACGTACCGAGAGTACTTTAGCTTCGTGGAAACAAGATACCTTCGGTACTTAACCAGGTGGGAGTCCGGCATGGGCGAGAAGTGGACGACGGCGTACATCCCGGACCAGCGCGGGCGGGTGGCCGTGGTGACCGGGGCCAATACCGGCCTGGGCTACGAGACCGCCAAGGCGTTGGCCGGGCGCGGCGCCTCCGTGGTGCTCGCCGTGCGCGATGTCGGGAAGGGCGAGCGAGCCGCAGCGCGCATGACCGGTGACGTGACCGTCCAGGAGCTGGACCTGACCTCCCTCGACTCCGTCCGGGCCGCGGCGGCGTCGCTGCGGTCGCGGCTCGACCGGATCGACCTGCTGATCAACAACGCGGGCGTGATGTACACCCCGAAGCAGACCACCCGCGACGGCTTCGAGATGCAGTTCGGCACCAACCACCTCGGTCACTTCGCGCTCACCGGGCTGCTGCTGGAGCTGATGCTGCCGGTGTCCGGCTCGCGCGTGGTGACGGTCAGCAGCACCGGCCACCGCATCCGGGCCGCGATCCACTTCGACGACTTGCAGGGGGAGCGGTCCTACGGCCGGGTCGCCGCCTATGGTCAGTCCAAGCTGGCCAACCTCATGTTCACGTACGAGCTGCAGCGTCGGCTTGCCACGTACGGCACCACCGTCGCGGTGGCCGCACACCCCGGCATGTCCAGCACCGAACTCGCCCGCAACAGCCCCGCGGCCCTCCGCCTTCCGCTCACCCGGCTCGCGCCGCTGATCACCCAGACGCCGGCGATGGGCGCGCTGCCGACCCTGCGCGCCGCCACCGACGCCGCCGTGCTCGGCGGCCAGTACTACGGCCCCGGCGGACGCAACGAGATCATGGGCCACCCCCGGCTGGTGACCTCCAGCCCGCAGTCGTACGACGCAGCCGTCCAGCAGCGGCTGTGGGCCGTCTCCGAAGACCTCACCGGGGTGAGGTTCCCCACCGCCGGCTCCCAGCGGAAGCCGCTTCCCTCCGGATCGGCCGCCACCCAGTAGCCCGCGCTGGTGACAGGCGCTGACCCCTCCCGGCCTGGGCCGAAGAACAGTGCGTCCGCCCTTGAGCGAGCCTTGCCCCTGCCCCGCCCACCGCCCGCGAGCGCGAGGCCACAGCCGAGCGAGACAGGGGTGGTCGCGTCCGAGCCAGGGTTTGCCCTGCCGGATCGGCCGCCTTCCTCGTCCGCTCCCGCACGGGGTGCGAGGCGGCCTCACCGGGCAGGCGGCCGGCCCTGTCCCGGACCGGCTAGGGTGGCCACTCATGGTGACTGAACGATTTCGTAAGGTGATGACGCCGGTGGGGGCGGGTCCGGTGGTTCCGACCCCCGCCGACCTCGCTCTGCTGGACCGGCTCATGAACGTCGGCGACCCGGACTCCGACGCGGTGGTCGGTGACCTGTTCGCGCACGGGCAGGTCGAGCGCGTCAACGAGCTCCTGCACGACTGGAAGGTCAACGGACAACCTCTGCCGGACGGCCTGCCGGACAAGGTCGTCTCCTTCCTGACCGCGGGTCTGGTGGTGCCGGCCTGGGCGGACCGGGCCGCTGTCAGCCGCGCCCAGCGGTTCGAGCGGGAACACGCCATCGAGGAAGGCATCACCGCGGCCCTGCACACCACCATCGGCCGGGTCCGTATGCCGATGGAGATGAGCGCCATCGACCGCGCCGTCGACCTGAACGACGCCGAACTGTTCGCAGGCAAAGCAGCACAGCTCCTGGTCGGCTTCTACCAGGCCGAACCGTTCGGGCCTTCGAGCAACCTGCTCGTCGACCTCCTCAAGACGCGGATGATGCACTCGGCCGTCCGGCACCTGCTCCAGGCCGACCACTGGGACCAGGGCCGGTGGGGGACACCGATCAACCAGATCACGTTCCTGCAGAACTGGACGATGTTCACCAACGCCGCCTACGACACCCTGCCCAAATTCGGGACCACGATGACGCCCCAGGAACAGGCCGACCACCTGCACCTGTGGCGCGTCTACGGAGCGATGCTGGGCATGCCGCTCGACATCCTGCCGACCACCGTCGCGGACTCGCTCCACATCGCCGCGGTCCTCAAGCAGCACCTGAGCGAGGACTCCGCCAAAGCCGACGCCCAGTCCCAGCAGGCCATCGACGCCGTGGCCAAAATCGTCTCCGGACCGGCGGCGCCGGCGGCCCGGCCCTTCGTCACCGCCTTCGTCCGCTACGTCATCGGCGATGAGGAAGCGGACCACATCCACCTGGCCCGGGACCCCTTCCTGGACTCGTCCGTCAAAGTCGCGGTCCCGGCAGCCTTCACCACCATCAACACCGTCGGAGCCTCCGGCCTGCCCAGGGGCGGATTCAACGACATCCTCTTCACCCTCGTCCAACGCTGGCTCGAACGCGAGCACGGCGATGTCGACCTGCCCATGAACACCCGCCTGATCCCGGCACCCAGCACCGGACACCCCGCGACGCAGGCACCGGCACGCACCTGACGACACCTCTCGCCCAGACCCTCCAGCCCCGCCCCCGCCTCCGCGGGGAACGTCGCTGAACGGGCGCCGAGACCAACGGGCCGTCCGCTACCCCGCCACCATCGGCGGCGGGGTACCGGACGCGAGCGGGACATCGACCCACGCCGCGCCGGCCCTTCCCGTACGTGCCCAGCCACCGCCGCCGCCACGGCCGTGACGGACCGAGGCCGCCCTCCGCAGCGCTCGTGCAGTAGCCGGCTTCGGCACCACCCCGGACCCCGGTGGAGCAGCCACTCCATGCCCCGGGGCCCGGCACGGGGCCGCGCAATCCCTCGACCGCACGGCCCGGTCCCACGTCGCGGCCCGCCCCGGCACTGCGAGGTCCTCCACCACCCTGCGGGCCGGCCGCGCCTTCCGCGAGCGGTACCCCGACGCGCAGGCCGTGCACGCTTTCCCTCCCTGCTTCGGCGACTACGTCCCCCGGTCGGCGGACGTGGTCAGCCGTACACCGGGCGGTCTTTCCGTCGAGGCGATCGAGGAGGCCGCCGACCTCGCCGACGCCGTCGGACCGCACCCCCGCCCGCGCGGCGCATGCTCCCGGAGGAGGACGAGTTCCCGCCGGGGGCCGGTCACCGAGGCGCGCAGGCGCGCTTCGTCCCCGGGCCCCGCCGGCCGGCGCACCGCCCGGCCGCGTCAGCGGGTGACACCCAACGCCGGCAGCACCGTCTCCGCGACCCGGTACGCTTCCTCCAGGAGCGGGTTGCCGGAGAGAATGAAGGTGTCGACACCCAGGCCCTCGAACTCCCTGAGCCTTTCGACGACCTGCGCGGTCGAGCCCACCACCGCGGTGCCGGGCCCCGGCCGGAACAGGCTCATGCCCGGCCACATGTTGGGATGGACCTCCAGCTCACGGGCGTGCGCGGGAACCTTCCCGCCGTGCTGGCGGAACTGCCGCTGCCAGCCCACACCTTCCTCGCCCGCCCGGTCGCCGAGCTGGCGGGCGTACGTCGCGTCGCTGGTGACGTCGAGCAGTCGGTCGGCGGCCGCCCACGCCTCTTCCTCCGTGTCCCGGACGATCAGATGCAGCCGCAGTCCGATCCTGAGCGTGCGGCCGTACGCGGCGGCCCTCGCCCGGACCTTCTCCAGCTTCTCCTTCAGCAGGTGCGGCGGCTCACCCCAGGTCAGGAAGACGTCGACGTGCTCGGCCGCCATCTCGATGCCGGCGTCGGACGAGCCGCCGAACCAGAGCGGGATGTGCCCGTCCTGGACCGGCTTCAGCTCCCGGAAGGAAGCTCCGGCGTTCTTCAGGTCGTAGAAGCGGCCCTTGTGGTCGAAGACCTCGCCGGCCGTCAGGCGCTTCACGATCGACCAGTACTCCGCGCTCAGCTCGTACCGCTCGTCGTGCTCCACGTGGAGTCCGTACTCCTGGAGCGACTTCGTCGAACCGTTGACCACGTTGAAGCGCAGCCGGCCACCGAAGAGCGTGTCGAAACTGAGCGCCATCTTGGCGAGCAGCGTCGGCGAGACGAGCCCGGGGTGGACGGCGAGCAGCGGCTTGAACCGAGTGCTCGTCGATGCGGCGAGCGCGCTGCCCAGCGGCCAGACGTCGTACAGGTCGGTGGCGAGGAGCGCGCCGCTGTAGCCGAGCCGCTCCACCGTCCCGGCCAGCTGGCCCAGGTAGCCGAGGTCGACCGGGCGTCTGCCCGCGGGCTCCCAGGGGTAGGCGCCTTCGCGCGGAATGATGTACCAGAGGACTTCGGTCGCCATGTCGTCATACCGCCTTGCCGACCGCGGCACGGGCACGGGCGTGGGCCACGGTGATCGGGCGGTCGATGAATCCGGTCCGGTGGAAGATGTCGGCGGCCTCCTGCTGCTCGGCGATGAACGCGTCGGTGACGGGCTCGATCGCCCAGGGCAGGGAGGCAAGCGCGGTCTCCCAGTCGTCCGCCGATCCGCCGAGGTCGGCGGCCGCGATCCCGGCCGCCTGCCGGGGGTGGGCCGCCGCCCACTCGTCGGCGCGCTTCAGCGCCCGGGTCAGGGCCTCGATCGCTTCGGGCCGGGATTCGGCGAGGTCGCGGCGGGTGAAGAAGACGGAACGGTCGCTGATGACGTCGCCGGTACGGACCAGGGTCCGTACCCCGCCGGTGCGCCGCGCGGCGGCCAGCTCGGCCCCCTGGGCGATCCAGGCGGCGATCTCGCCGGTGCGCAGCAGGTGCTCGCTGCCGGCGTCGCTGCGGACGGCGGTGATGTCGTCGGCGTAGGACAGCCCGGCGTCGTCCAGGGCCTTGGCGATCAGATGGGTCTGCCAGGAGCCGATCGCCAGGTGGACGGTCGAGCCCTTGAGGTCGGCGACGGTCCGCATGGGGCTGTCCTCGGCGACGAGGAGCGCGCCGTGTCCGGGGCGTGGTGCGGAGACGGCCGTGTAGACGATGTCGTGCCCGGTGGCCTGCGCGGTGACGGGCGGGGTGGACCCGGTACCGCCGAAGTCGATGACGCCCTGGGTCAGGAGCTCTCCGGTGCGTACGCCGTTGGTGTACGGGTGGAAGACGACGCTCTCGCCCAGCGGGTCCAACTCCTGCTGGGCGAAGCCGAGCCGGGAGAGGTGGTACAGGTAGTAGAGGGACGGGTTGCTGCTGTGGACACCGATGGTGATGGTCATTCAGGTCACTCCGGCTTCGGTTCGGGCGGGGGAAGGAAGGGAAGGTGCGGGGGCCTCGACGCCGAGGTCGGCGAGAAGGCGTCGGCGCAGGGCCGCGAAGGCGGGATCGCCGGGGTCGCGTGGCCGGCCGATCCCGACCTTCTCGTCGGTGACGAGCCGGCCGTCACGCAGGACCGCGACCCGGTCGGCCAGCCGTACGGCCTCGTCGACGTCGTGGGTGACCAGGAGGACGGCGGGCCGGTGCCTGAGGCACAGCTCACCGACGAGCGCCTGCATCTTCAGCCGGGTCAGTGCGTCGAGCGCGGCGAACGGCTCGTCCAGCAGCAGGAGTTCGGGTTGACGGACCAGGGCGCGGGCAAGTGCGACGCGCTGGGCCTCTCCGCCGGAGAGGGTGGTCGGCCAGGCCCCGGCGTGGCGTTCCAGGCCGACTTCGGCCAGCGCTCCGAGCCCGTCCGCGGAGCGGCTGCGCGGCAGCCCGACCGTCACGTTGGCGAGAACCTTCTTCGACGGGACGAGGCGGGGTTCCTGGAAGACGATGGTGCGCGCCTCGGGAACGAGTACCTCTCCCTCGTCGGCGGCGTCGAGGGCTCCGAGGATCCGCAGCAAAGTCGTCTTCCCGCTGCCGCTGGCCCCGAGCAGTGCGACGAACTCTCCCCGGGCGATGTCGAGTCGGAGATCGTCCAGCACAGCCCTGGTGCCGAAGACGCGGCGCAGCCCTCGTACCCGTACGGCGGGAGCGGATGTCGAATCGGTCATCGGGTGGCTCCCTGAGGAGTGCGCCACGGCATCAGCAGGCGTTCCAGCAGCCGGACGACGATGTCGGCGGTCAGTCCGAGGAGTCCGTAGACGAGGATGCAGACTGCCAGGACGTCGGTGCGGGCGTAGCTCTGCGCCTGGGACATCAGATAGCCGATGCCGGCGGTGGCGTTGATCTCCTCGGCTGCGATCAGCGCGATGACGCTGAGCGTCATCGACAGGCGCAGCCCGGCGAGCAGGGACGGCAGGGCGCCGGGCAGCACGACTTCGCGTACGAGGGCGAGCCGTCCCAGGCCGAAGCTCCGCATGGCCTCGATGAGTTTCGGGTCGGTGTTGCGGACTCCGCTCGATGTGGACACGTACATCGGGAAGGTGGTGGCGACGGCGATGAGGAGGACCTTCGCCGTCTCGTTGATCCCGAACCAGACCATGAACAGTGGTACCAGCGAGAGGAAGGGGATGGTGCGCAGGGTCTGGAGCGAGGAGTCGAGGAGTTCGTCGCCGAGGCGGGTGAACCCGGTGGTGATGCCGAGG
The DNA here is from genome assembly GCF_029167645.1 of Streptomyces sp. AM 2-1-1. Taxonomy (NCBI): domain Bacteria; kingdom Bacillati; phylum Actinomycetota; class Actinomycetes; order Kitasatosporales; family Streptomycetaceae; genus Streptomyces; species Streptomyces sp. AM 2-1-1. Next base: position 7,083,333 of record NZ_CP119147.1, read on the forward strand.
GTCAGTCCGGCGGCCAGTCCGATCAGAAGGCCGAGTCCGGAGCGGGTGAGCGAGATGGTGAGGGCGTCGGGCAGCTGCCCGTTGCCCCACAGCTCACCGACGGCCCGGACCACTGCGCCGGGCGATGCCAGCACGTCGGGCGTGAGGAGTCCGGTGGCGGACGCCACCCACCACAGGGCCAGCAGCAGGACCGGGCCGACGGTGCGGACGGCGAGCGCGTAGCCCCGACCGCGGGCTCTGCGGAGCTGGGGGCGCGGCCGGACGAGGCCGGTGTGCGGGGCCGCGGGCTCGCCGGAGTCGGCTTCCCGGCGGACGAGTCCGGGGGAAGCGGCGGCGGCGTCGCTCACTTCAGCTCCTGGACGTCGAGCAGGTGGGGGGCGACATCGACTCGGGTCCTGGTGACCTTCTGCTCGGCGTAGAACGCGGCGACGGCCCTGAAGCGCTCGATGTCCTCAGGGCCGATGGGGTCGATGGTGCCGCCCTGTGCCAGGAACCGCGTCTGGACCTCCTTGGCCTTCCCCGTCACGGCGGTCGGGCCGGGCGTCCGCGAAGACGTTGAGGTAGGCGGCCGGGTTCCGCTTCTCCTTGGCGCTGGCCTCGTGGAGGTACTGGTAGAGGGCCTTCAAGACCTTCGGGTGCTGCTCGGCGAACTCTGTCCGTACGGCATTGAGGCTGTAGTTGTCGGAGCCGAGCGCCGCACCGTCGGCGACGAAGTGCGCCTTGCCGCTGCCGATCTCCGCGACGGCGTAGGTGGCCCAGACGGCCCAGGCATCGACCTGGCCGGCGTTGAAGACCGCCGCCGTCTGGTCCGGCTGCAGATAGACCCCTCTGCCCTCGTCCGCCGGGATGCCGGCCTTGGCGAGAGCCTTGGAGCAGCAGGTACTCGCTCGTGCCGCCCTGGTTACACGGCCACAAAAACTTCTTCCGGCCAGGTCGGCCACCGAGGTGATGTCCGAGCCGTTCCGGCCGAGAGGATGCCCTCTCCCGCGGCGTCCGGGTCGACGGCGGTGAAGAACTTGAAGCCAGGGCGTTAAGCGAGCGAGGTGATGCCGGAGGTGATGGATCCCCGGTGGCGATGTCCAGCTGGTCCGCGTTCATCGCCTGCCGGCGGTCGGGCGGGCGAACGGGCCGGCGCTGCCGGTCCATTCGACCTTGGCGCCCGCCTTGGACAGGTCTGCCTTGTCGAGGCTGCTGTCCTTCTTGCCGAGGGCGAGCACGCCGTGTGGAGCCGCCGGCGGCTCGGGGATGCGCTCGGTCACGCTGGCCTTGCTCGCCGGAGCCCTTCGCCGCGTCGTCGGCCTCGGAGGCACCGCAGTGCAGTGGGGCCCGAGGAGCGAGGAGACGGTGAGGAGTGCCGGAACGGCTGTCGCATGCGTGGCCGGGGAGTGTTCACGATGAAGGTTCCTCGTGACTCAGGGGGCGGCGGAGGTTCCGGCGGCCCAGAGCGGCTGCGCGGCGGGCAGCGGCCCGGGGTCCCGGCCCAGCGCCGCCACGTCCCGACGGGCCTCCGGCAGGAAGCCGGGGGGGGGGATGGGCACGCAGCCCGGCTTCCTGTGCGGCGAGCAGGCCGAGACGTTCGGCGGACAGGTCGGGGTGGAGGGTCAGATGGGTGCCTGGCCTGCAGGCACCGGCGACTCCGTCGGCCCCCGCCCTGGGGGAAGGTCTCGGCGCCGAGGATGCGGGGGGGGGCGACCTCGTCGGGCCGTCCGGTGTGTGTGTGTGTGTGTGTGTGTGTGTCGCGTGTGTGTGTGTGTGTGTGTGTGTGTGTGTGTGTGTGTGTGGTGGCCCAGTCGGCTGCCCGCTCAGCAAGACGGCGAGAGCGGGAACCGGTCGACGAGGCCGGGGTGGTCGTCGAGGAGTAGATGATGGACGGTGATGGGGCGCGGCGTGCCGTTGTTGACGCGGAAGCGGCGGTCGGGCAGTCCGTCGAGAGGTCGACGCCCCCCCCACCCCGGCACCCGGCACGGCGGGCCGCCCCGACGGCGAGCGCGCCCTTCACGCACACGGCGTCGACGTCACCACGCCGCAGCGCGGGGCGAAAAGATCGGCCGCCCAGCGGCCCCGCTCAAAAAAAAAAAAAAAAAAAAAAAAAAAAAAAAAAAAATGCCCGTCGGCGGCCACGTCCATATTATAGAGAGAGAGAGAGAGAGCGAGCGAGGTGTCCTCGAGCGAGAGTCCGGCGGAGGCGAGCCCCCCCTCGAAGCCGCGCAGGGCCATGGCACGCCAGAAATCGATGGCGATGTCGTGCTGGGGCAGGGCGAGCAGCGGCCCGAGCAGGAGGCCGGCGCCCCGGATGCCGGAGCCGGGTGCGACCAGGATGGCCTGCCGTTCCTCGATCCAGGTGAGTCCGATCAGCCCGGTGCGTTCGCCCCATGAACGGGCCCACAGGGCGGGGACGTTGCCGCGTGCTCTGAAAAGGCCGGGTAGGGCGTGGGTGTAGTGCGCGGCGCGGTCGGTCTCCGGGGAGGCGTCCTGCAGGGAACGCACGGAGATGCCGCTCAGCGGCAGACCCAAGGCGTCGTCGTGCGTGAACCATCGTTCTTCTTCTTCTTCTTCTTCTTCTTCTTCTTCTTCTTCTTCTTCTTCTTCTTCTTCTTCTTCTTCTTCTTCTTCTTCTTCTTCTTCTTCTTCTTCTTCTTCTTCTTCTTCTTCTTCTTCTTCTTCTTCTTCTTCTTCTTCTTCTTCTTCTTCTTCTTCTTCTTCTTCTTCTTCTTCTTCTTCTTCTTCTTCTTCTTCTTTGCCGGTCGGCGGCGATGCCGGTGGCGGTGGGCACGGGACAGCGGGTGAACCAGAGGGTCCGGGCAGGACGGCAGGCGTCATGAGGTTTTTCCGGGGATCGACGAAGCAGGGGGAGCCGGCGGCGCGGCACGCACGTCCCGGTCCGGGCAGCTAACGCATGGAAGGGGCCCGCCGCGCGTCGGACCGACGCGCCGGGTGCGAAAAGGAGCGGGGAGGGGAACTGCGCAGAGGGTCAGCGACAGGCGGAGCTGGACACGCGGGCCAGGTCGATGTGACTGCGCAGCGTGAGGACGAGCGGGACCGGAGCGGCGTGGGCGGGGAGTCCCGGTTCGGCGGCCGGCCATGGCACTGCTCCCTTAGCTCGTCGGTTCAGCTCGTCGGTGATGACGGCGGCAGCCTGCCACGGAGCTGTGCCCGCCCACAACTCGCTTCCCATGATGCGGGATCACGTATGAACGCACTGTTTCACCAGGCACTTGTGACCGAGGGGGCCTCCCACAGTGTGGAAACATCGAAGTCCGCATCCGACAGCGGGAGTGAACCCACATGACCGACGCCGCAGCACGCGCTCCCGGCGGGGCCCAGGCGGTACAGCGCGCACTGGACGTCCTGCACTGTTTCCACGACAACGGCCCCGACCTGAGCGCCTCCGACCTCGCCCGCCGCCTGAGCCTGTCCGTCTCCACGGCCCACCGGCTTGCCCGCACCCTGCTCGGCGCCGAGTGCCCGGAGCAGGACGCCCGGACGTCCGGCTACCGGCTCGGGCCCGCCGTGACCGAACTGGGCCGGCTCTCCTACTACCAGCGTGGCCTGCATCCGGCGGCCCCCGAGCTGGCGGATCTCGCCGACCGCACGGGCGCCACCGCCGACCTCCCGCCCTGCGCAGCGGACTGTACGCGGTGATCGACGCCGGCGGTTCGGTGACCCCGAAGGCAGGACCGCGGCGGCCGCTGCACTCCACCGCACTGGGGAAGGTGCTGCTGGCTTGGCCGACGCCCGGCGAGGGCGGGCCTCCTCGCCGCCCCCCTTGCCCGCGTTCACCGACCGCACGATCGTCGAACCGGCGGCCCTGGACGCGGAGCTGGCACGGGTGCGGTCCGCCGGCTACGCCGTCATCGACGGCGAGTCGGCCCACGGGGCGCTGACATTGGAGCTGCCGGTGCTGGACGGCGCCGGGCACGCCCGTTTCGCCCTGGCGGTACGGGGCACGCCGTCCGTCATCACCGAGGCCCGCACCGACGATTCCTGGCCCAGGCGCGACCCTGCGCACGGGCTCTGGAGGGGGGGGGGGTGCTTCCGCTGTCATGGGGGGAGCGGCGGCCACCCGGCCCCTGAGTCTTCCCCCGGAACCGGTTCGGCGGGGGAGCCGGGCCCTCACCCGGACGTTCGATCCCGTCGCCGCCTGCGATCGTCACCAGTCGGCGGCGCGTGACGACCGCGATGGTTTGCCGGACGTCACAGGACTGGTGCAGCACCCGTCCGGCCGGCACGAGTGGGCTGTTACCGAGCGGTATAGCCGCCGTCGACGGGCAGGGCGATGCCGGTGACGTAGCCGGCGCCAGGGCTGGAGAGCCACAGGACGGCCTGGGCGATCTCGTCGGCGGTCCCGAGACGGTTGATGGCCTGGCCGGCTTCGGCCTGGGTGCGGGTCGAGTTCGCCGCCTTCGACCACCGCGGCGTCGACCATGGGGGTGGCGATGGTGCCGGGGCAGACGGCGCTGATGCGGATGCCGCGGGAGCCGTGTCCGAGGGCGGCGCTCTCGGTCAGGCCGATCACGCCGTGCTTGGGTGGCGTGGTAGGCGGCGCGGCCGGGGTTGCCGACGAGACCGCCGAGGGAAGAGCAGTTGACGATGGCGCCGCTGCCCTGGCCGCGCATGTGGCGCAGTTCGTGCTTCATGGCCGCCAAGATGCCGCGCAGGTTGACGTTCTGGACGCGGTCGAACTGTTCGGCGCTCTCGTCGGCGGCGTCGGTGGGCGGGGGCATGATCCCGGCGTTGTTGCAGGCCATGTCGAGGCGGCCGAAGGTCTCCACGGTGCGGTCGACGGCGGCGGCGACCTGGTCCTCGTCAGTGACGTCGCAGACCAGGGCGAGGGCCCGGTGGCCGGCGTCGGTGAGTTCCTTCACCGTCCCCTCGACAGCCGTCTCGTCGATGCCTTCGGCGAGGTCGACGGCAGCGCCGGCTTCGGCGAAGGCGCGGGCGGTGGCCAGGCCCAGGCCGGAGGAGGCGCCGGTGACGAAGGCGACCTGGCCGGTGAAGTCATAGACGGGGTCTGCGGAGAAAAATACTCGGACAGGGTTTCGGCGGGGGTTTCGGACGGGGATGCCGGAGGGTTCAGGTGGTCTGGCCGCCGTCGACGACGAGGGCGGTGCCGGTGGTGAAGGCGGCGTCGGCGCAGCACAGCCAGAGCACGGCGGAGGATACATCCCCGGGCTGGCCGAGGCGGCCGACGGGCTCGTCGGCGAAATGTCCTTCGCGGCCCCCGGGGCGGGTGTCGCCGAAGCGGCGGATCATCTCGGTGTCGATGATCCCGGGGCTTTTGACCTCGGCGCCGGAGGAGACGTTGACGATCGCGCCGCCGCCGTCCTGCTTCAGCATCTGGCGGATCTGGGCGCGGGTGCACAGGAACGCCTGGGTGAGGCCGACGCCGAGGACGCGGTCCCCGTCGTTCCTCGTGGTGTCGGCGGCCGACTGGACGGGCTGCTCGACGCCGGCGTTGTTGAAGGCGGCATCCAGGGTTCCGAAGCGCCGGACAGCCCTGGTCGATCGCGGCCTTGACGTCGTTCTCGCTGGTGACGTCGCAGGTGAGGGCGAGGGTTTCGCCGCTGCCCGCCTCGATGAGGCGGGCGGCTTCGTGCAGGCCGCCACGGGACAGGTCGGCGAGGGCGACCTGTGCGCCTGCGCGGGCGAAAGCGAGGGCGGTGGCCCCTCCGATGCCCCCGGCCGCGCCGGTGACGAAGGCGGCCTTGCCGTGGAAGCCGTAGGTGACGCGCACGTTCGTTCTCCCTTCGGGAAGGCGGGTCGCAGACGAGGGACCCTAAGGCGGGTCGGTGCCGCCGGGGGCACCGGCGCGCCGGTATCGGCGGGGAGGCGGCACGGGTCAGGGGGCGGCTTCGACGGTGACGCTGGTCGCCCGGCCGAGCTGAAGCATCGCGCCGGGATGCCCTCACCGTCGAGTTCGCTCGCCGCGTGCCGAGGTGATCGGCGCCGGTGGCGGATCAGGAGCGAGACGTGGCGGCCGACGGCAACGCCGACCGGCAAATGGCCGCCCCCGTCCAGGCCCGCGCCGACGGGAGCGAACGGGTACCGGCGAGCACTTCGAGCGACAGCAAGGCGGGGGCGGGGCCAAGCGATCGCCACACAGAGCCAGGGGGTGGCGGGGCGGCGGTTTTTTCCTCGTCGGCCGGCCGGGTCCAGCCAGTGCACGACTGCGTCGTCCTCGCCGCTCTCGCCGATGGCCATGTGGACCATCAGGCCGGCTCGGGGCGGCGCCGTGCCAGTGCTCCTCGCCTTGGCCTTGGCCCAGGACGCGGTCACCGGGCTCGATGACCTCCACCGGGCCGCCGCGGCGCCGGTACAGGCCGACGCATGCGGCCATGTACACGCTCTGCCTTTGCTGCATGGCAGAGCCAGTGGGTGCGCAGGCGCCGGGCATGAAGTGCACCAGGGAGGCGTGCGACAGGGGAAGGGGCAGGGCCGCCATGACCGGGTCGATGTAGACGTCACTCAAAGAATCCAGTCGGCCGGATTCTCGACTTGGTCTAGGCCGAGCAGCCGGCAAGACCTGCACGGCTGTTCGGGGTGCAGTCGGGATGATCACGGCGTGAGGAGGGTCTTGACGGCGCGGTGCTCGTCCATCGCCCTGCAGTTCTCGGCGATCAGCTCCAGGGGCAGGGTAAGGTCGAAGATCCGCTCTGGCCGATCTGCGGGCCAGGACTCGGTCGAGCAGGTCGCAGCAGGTAGCGGCGTATTGGGCAGTTTTGCCGCGCAGGCCGACGTGGGAGAAGAACAGCTCCTGCGCTCGTCGACGGCGACTCGTGGTGGACACTTCGATGAAGCCGGATATCGCCGCCTGGAGGGCGGAGCGCAGCGCCTGGCTCATGGCCTGGGCCGTGCCGACGCACTCCAGGACGCCGTCGGCGCCGATCCCGCCGGCTACGCCTTCGATTTTTTCCACGCCCTCGTCGCCGCGCTCGGTGACGATGTCAGGGGCGCCGGAACTCCCGGGCGAGCTTCTGCCGCGACTCGTGCCGCGACATGGCGATGATCTGCTCCGCGCCTCCCTCCTTCGCCGCGATCACCCCGGCGAACAGGCCTACCGCGCCGTAAAACCCGACCACGGCGGTCGAGCCGGGCCCCACCTCGGCGGCGTCCGCGGCCTACCAGCCGGTGCCCATCACATCGGAGATGGCCAGCGCAGACCGGGCCACAGCTCCTCGCCGGGCACCTCGCCGGTGGCCAGCACGTAGGTGCCCTGGGCGTGGGGGATACGCACGTACTCGGCCTCGCAGGTCGAAATGAACTCGCGGTGCGAGCAGTGCGACTGGAAACCGTTCGTGCAGTTCGCACAGGTGTTGTCGGACGTGGCGAACGAGCCGACGACGAACTGCCCCGGCTTCACCGCGGTGACCTCGGAGCCGACCTCCTCGACGAAGCCGACGTACTCGTGGCCCATCGGGTGCGGGTCGCCGATCGGCTCGGCGCCGCGGTAGGGCCACAGGTCAGAGCCGCACACGCAGGTGACGGCCGTGCGGATGATCGCGTCGGTGGGGTGAAGCAGCTTCGGGTCGTCCAGAGACTCGAAGCGGACGTCACCGGGGGCGTGGATGACTGCGCCGCGCATGGATGAGCTTCCTTTCGCGTGCCGGGGCGGGCGGTCCCGGATGCCGGGGTCGTCGCCGAATGCAGGGACAGGTGCACGATCCCGTCGTGGTGACCGGGCGAAAAGCACCACGTCATCCAGGTAACCCGCTCTTTCCGCGGGGAGCGAGACACCATCAAGGGGTGTACCGCCAGTACATCCCCAGGGGCGCAGGCGGCACGTACCGTCGAAGGAGTGGACAACCAAGCAGAAGTCCGCGAGTTCCTGACCTCGCGGCGAGCCAAGATCACCCCCGAGCAGGCCGGCCTGCCCCCCGGGAGCCGCCGACGGGTACCGGGCCTGCGCCGCAGCGAGGTCGCCGCGCTCGCCGACGTGAGCGTGGAGTACTACGCCAAGCTGGAGCGCGGCAGCCTCGCCGGCGTCTCCCCGGCCGTCCTCGAAGCCGTCGCCCGTGCGCTCCAGCTCGACGACGCCGAGCGCGCTCACCTGCTGAACCTCGCTCACGCCGCCGACGGCTCCGACGCCCTCATCCGCCCCCGGCGCCGCACCGCGCAGTGGAAGGCGCACCGGAGCCTGCAGTGGGTCCTGGACGCCGTCACCGCCGGTCCCGCCTTCGTGCGCAACGGCCGCATGGACCTGCTCGCTACCAATGAGCTCGCCCGCGCCTTCTACGCCGACGTCTACGCCTCGGCCGGCAACCAGGCGAACCTGGCCCGCTTCCAGTTCCTCGATCCCGCCTCGCGCCGTTTCCACCCCGACTGGGAGCAGGCCGCTGACATGGCCGTGGCCATCTTGCGCACCGAAGCCGGCCGCAGCCCCCACGACAAGGGCCTGCACGACCTCGTCGGTGAGCTGTCCACCCGCAGCGACGACTTCCGCACCCGCTGGGGTGCCCACAACGTCCGCCACCACGGCACCGGCACCAAGCGTTTCCACCACCGCACCGCAGGCGACCTCACCCTCGCCTACGAGGGCCTGGAGATGGCCGCCGCCCCGGGTCTCACGCTCACCATCTACACCGCCGAACCCGGCTCATCCTCCGAAGAGGGCCTAGGCCTCCTCGCCTCCTGGGCAGCCACGTCCCAGCCCTTCACACCTCACTTCGGCGACTGACATCACGACTCCGCACAGCGCGCCGGCTGACCGGGGGCGCCGCGCGGAAAACGTGGTGAGGGCCTGTCCGCGGCCGGCGCTCCGAGGTCTGTCGTCGGCGGGACGGACCACAGACGCCGCCGCGCCCTGCCCGGCCCCGTTCCGCCGGACGGGGCGCGGCGGCCGGTCATCCGGCCTTCCGTACCCGGGAACTGTCCACGCCGACGATCCCGCCGTCCGCGTCGGTCGGTACGACCTCCGGCACGGGTGCGCCGTGCCGGTCGACGAGGATGGAGTGCGCTTCGCCCGGCGCGAAGGCGTGCCGTTCCCCCCACTGCCGGAGCGTGAGGACGGCGGGGAAGAGATCGTGGCCGGCCTCGGTCAGGACGTACTCCTGGCGTCGGCCCGACGCCGCGGTGGTCCGGGCGAGGAGCCCGTGCGCGACCAGCTTGCGAAGACGGTCGCTGAGGATGTTGCGCGCGATCCCGGTGCGCCGCTGGAACTCGGTGAACGAGCGCGCGCCGTCCATCGCGTCGCGGACGACCAGCAGGCTCCACTTGTCCCCGACCAGGTCCAGGGTGCGGGCGACGGGGCAGTCGGGATCGGTCCACTGGGGCCCGGGGGAGCACGCGGTGCTGCCTGGCATGACACCTCCCATTGAGTTGCGGATTGAAACCATCATGCCGTACTGTCGAATAGGTTGCAATTTGCTACTGAATGGGGTCTGTGATGACTGCGTGGCGGCGCTTGCTGCTCGCGATGGTGTGTGGGGTCGCCGTGGCGAGCATCTACGCCGCGCAGACGGTCCTGGACCCGATGGGCCACGACCTCGGAGTGGCGCCCGGGCTCACCGGCTGGATCGTCTCCACCGGCCAGTTCGGATACCTGGTGGGCCTCGTGCTGCTGGTGCCCCTCGGGGACGTGGCGGACCGGCGCCGGCTGATCGCCGTACACCTGGCCGTCACGGCGGCCGGCATGGTCCTGACGGCGTCGGCGACGGCCTCCTGGGTGGCGTTCGCCGGACTCGCCGCGGCCGGGATGTTCGCGGTGGTGGTACAGACCACGGTGGCCTACGCCGCGTCGGTGTCGTCGCCCGGAGAACGCGGACGCGACATCGGGGTGGTGACCTCGGGCGTGGTCGTCGGCATTCTGGGCGCGCGGGCCGTCACCGGCGCGCTCACCGAGCTGTGGGGCTGGCGCAGCGTCTACGTCGTCCTCGCGGTGCTGTCCCTGGGACTCGCGGCCCTCGTCCTCGCCGTCCTGCCGACGGAGGAACGGTCCGGCCGCCCCACGGGATACGTACGCGCCGTGACCTCGATCGGCGGGCTCTTCCGGCAACGGCTCTTCCTGTCCCGGGGGCTCATCGCCTTCTTCCTCTTCGCGTCCTTCGGGACGCTGTGGAGCGGGTTGTCCCTGCCGCTGTCGGACGCGCCCTGGCACCTGAGCGAGGGGCAGACCGGCCTCTTCGGCTTCGTCGGCCTCGCGGGCGCCCTGGGCGCGGCACGTGCGGGACGATGGGCGGATGCGGGGCGGGCGATGCCCGTCACCGGTCTCGCGCTGGGCCTGCTCATCCTCTCCTGGGCGGCGATCGGGCAATTGACGTGGACCCTGTGGATCCCGCTCGTCGGGATCGTGCTGCTGGACTTCGCCGTCCAGGCCGTGCACGTGAGCAACCAGCATCTCCTCACCACCGCCCACCCCGAGCGCGTCAGTGGCGTCATCGGCGGCTACATGGTCTTCTACTCGCTCGGTTCCGCCCTTGGCGCGGCCTCCACCACCGCGCTCTTCGCCGCCCACGGCTGGGCGGGGTCCAGCTTCCTCGGGGCCGGCCTCGCCGCGTGCGCGCTGGTCGTCTGGGCGGTCAACCGACGGCTTTCCGTCGACGGCGCGACCCCGTCCGGCGAGGGCACGGACGCCACCCCCGTCGGGGACGGGAAAGCCGTGGAGCGGGCCGGGCGCGCGGCCTCCACCCACTGACCCGTTCCACCGCCGGCGTGGCGCGCCTCCGTCCCGGGGCGCGCCACCGGCATGCGGTGGCCTCCGTCGGCGGCGCCACCCCGTGAAGGCCCTCCCACGCGAGGGGTGTTCGTGTACGACCGGGCGGCGACTCACCCACCTGACGGTTCATCGAGCGTTTTCAGAGTGGCCACCGATCGAGTGACGGCGACGGGGGTCGCCACGCACGAGGCGCCCGCGCCGCCGAGGGAGATGCCCGACCTCTCGACTCTTCAGCGCAGGTGCCTCGCCGGTTCCCTATCGGGCCGCACTCGACCTGCCTCATGCGCCGGTCGAGTGGGTCACCATGCTCATCGTCACCCGCGAGCCCGACCGCCGCTGCGAGCTCCCGCCGCGCAGGCACGCCGGTCGCTCCGGTGGACCTGCGCAAACGCGACACCCTGGCCCAACTCGCAGCGGCCTTCGGCATATCGGCCGGCACCGCTCACGCCCGCACCGGTGCGGTCATCGACCTTCAGGCCGACCGGGCGCCGGCCCCGCTGAAGGTCCTGCGCGAGACCGGTCCGGAGTACGTACTGCCCGACGGGACGCTCGCCGACCGCGACCGAGCGGGCGAGGGCCGGGCCGACTGCTCCTCCGACCACCGCCGCCACGGCGTGAACGTGCAGGTCGTGACCGACCCGGTCGGCGAGGTCGTGTGGATCTCTCCCGCCTTGCCCGACAGGTGCCAGACCCGACCTCGGCCCCCACCCGCAGAATCATCCGGATCTGCGAACGCCAGGGAGTCCCCGTCGGAGGCGAGGACGCTCGCCCGGAGGGTGCGTACGTGCTCGGGATGTCCGATCAGCTGACATAAACGTCAGGGCGATCAGAGCCTGCGGGGCGTACCGCCCTGAAGGGGCGATGATCGTTTCGATCAACTCGTCGATCGGGGTGTCGCGCGGCCGCGGGGTGCCGACCCGGGGCCGGCCCGGGGACGCGCTCACCGGCGTGGCCGAGCAGTCACGGTTTCCCGGTACCCGGAACGGTCATCGTGATCGGCCACCTGCCTGTGATGCCTGGGAGGTGCCAACATCCCTCCCCAGAAACGCCGTTGGGGGGAGAGAAAGGCGCCCGGACGCCTACCGGGCCGCAGCCCGGGCCACCACAATCTCGGTATGACGATCACGCCGGCCCCTCCGAGCGCACCGCCGACCCGCCGCACCCCCCTCGACCTCGCCCGCGGGATCCTCACGGGCGCGGTGATCGGGAGCTCGCTCGCCGCACTCGTCGTCGGCACTGTCCTCGAACGCGTTCCCCTGCTGGCCGGCGGCTTGGCCGTCCCCCTCGCCTACGGACTGCTGGTCCTCGCCGCTGGGGCGCCCGAGCGCGCACGCGAGGCGGCCATCGTCCCCCGTACCACGCTCGCCAAGATCGAGAGCCTGCGCGCCACCGGCGGGGAGACCAGCGACGTGCCCGTCCGCTTGGACCTCACCGTCGCCCCGGACGGCGGACCGGCGTACCGCGTCGAGTCCACCCAGTCCGTCAATCTCGTCGACCTGCCCGACTACGAACCAGGCGGCATCGTCGTCGTCCAGTACCCACCGCACCAGCCGTGGGCGGTGAAGCTGGTGAAGCGCCCCACACCGGAATGGGAGGACCGCGCGACCGCGGCCCGCATCGATTCAGCGCCCGGCCCCGCCCTGACCGACGAGCGGCCCCCGGACAGCACCGTCGGCGGCTACCTCACCCTCCTCGCCCTGCTGCTCGGCGCGGCCGGCGTGGTCTTCGTCTTCCGGGCCGACCTCTTCGGCACGGAAGACCCTGCCGACCGGCCCCCCTCGGCCGCTGCGCCCGCCGACCCCGGCACCTCGTCCACCACGATCGTCTCGGCCGCGTCCGGCACCGTCGCCCTCGGCCCCGGACAGTCCCTGTTTGACGAGGGCCGACTGCGTGTGGCGGTCGATTCGCTCACCAAGGGCGACGGCAGAAAGCGCCAGGCCCTCACCGTCGTCGTGCAGGACCACCTGCTCACCGTCGTCTTCACCGCGGCGGGCTCGCAGGTACCCGGCTTCGACCTGGACGCGCTGCCCTACCCGCGTATCCCCGCCCTCGTCCGGGAGGCCGGAGCCACTCTCGGCGTCCGCTCCCCGCAGACCTGGCAGCTCACCGCCGAGAGCCTGTCCGGCGTCCTCACCCTCAGAGTCGGGGTGGCCGGCGCCGACGGCGCCGCCTCGTTGGAGGCGGACGGCCACGGCGAGATCGTGCGGCGCGTCCCGGCGCGCTGACAGACGGACGGAACGGGCGCCCGGACGGAACGGGTGAGCCGGGCGGGGCAGGCTAAGGGCTGTCCCGCAATTCCTGGCGGGTGCGCGACGACAGCTACGGCACCTCGCCGCGTTGTCGGAACGTCCACATACATCCAGTATGCGGGCGCCCCTCCGCCTTGCGATGCACCGCATCTGACGCCGCGCACTGATCCACCACGAATTGCGGGACAGCCCTCAGGGAAGGGAGCACGTATGGGCCGGCACGGATATCTGGCGTTGTGGTGCGTCATCCTCGGCGCCGTCGCGCTCGTCGGATACGGACGGTCGCTGGCCGGGGTGACCCGCGGCCAGCGGGCGGTCCGCGTCATGGGCCGGATCGAACGGGTCACGGAGCCCCGGCACGGGAGCTCGGGACGCGAGGGGATCGCCGTGGTCGTCACCTTCCGCGATCCCGCCACGGGGCAGGAGTTCACCGTCACCAACGACGGCGAGTGCGGCGACCGAATCAGCACGGCCTGGACGGGCCGGGAGATCGGCATCCGCTACCCTCCCGGCCGCCCGCACGCCTACCGCTTCACCACCGACCCGGACGCCGGACGGAGCGGCCTCGGCCGGCCCAACTTCGCGGTCTTCCTCATCTACGTCGGGCTGGTCGTCGTCGCCTCGATCGACTGGGGCTGGCCGTGGGCCCTCATCGGCTTCGGCGTGCCCTGGACGCTGCTGGGCGCGACCTACCTGCCCGGGGCCGTACGCGACTCACGCCTACGCATCGAGGGCCTCGCCTCCGGCGGCCCGGTCCCGGGCCGCGTCATCGCCGTACTGAAGGACGTCACCGTCGAAGCGGACGGCGAAACCGCCACCAGCCACACCCCGGTCGTCGCCTTCACCACCCACGACGGCACCGCCGTCACCGCCTACCGCACCGTAGGGCTGAGCGATCCCGCCCGCTCGCGCGGCCGGGACCTCACGATCCATTACCGCCCCGACAACCCGGTCGTCTTCACCACAGACCTCGCTGCCGAACACCGCTCCCACGTCGCTGAGATCGCGTTCGCTGCCGGGGCCCTTCTCTTGGGGGTCGGCGCGGCCGTGGCGGGAGGGATCTTGATCGCGGGCTGACGCCCACCGGCCCTGACGAGCCGGCCCCGCGACCGGCACGACGTCAGGTGACAGCCGCCGCCGAATCGATGTGTTCGCGCATGCCCGGATGAAGACTCGACGGTGCGGCAACATCGTTCTCGGTGATGTCCTGCGATTCCTGGGCGACGTCCATCAGGCCCGAACGAGCGTTTTCAGCGGTGCCTCTCCAGGGCGAGGACGGCTTCGGTGATGACGCTCATGCGGTCGGGGCCGATGCGGGATCTGGGGAAGAGCCGCCAGGACCTCAGCCGCGCCACGCGTCGTTCGACGGGTGCGTCGGCTGTGCGGCACGACGGGGGAGTGACCGGCCGGCCGCCGGCATCTGTGGCACAACCTCGGGCAAGCCGCTGAGCGGGCTGTCGCCGGCCACCACCCGTGCCTTCGCGTCCGGGTCCCCGACCGCGAGGGGAAACCCGGGCCGGTGGGGGCCGGCGAGGGTGATCAGCCCAGGTGCTGCTGGGCGTATACGGCGATCGCGTCGCGAAGGAACTCGGCCAGCGCGGGGTGCTTGGCGTCGTATCGGGCCTTGAAGTCCGGGTGGTCCACGTAGGTCTGACCCAGGCCCGTGAACGAGGCACGGCCGGGGGTCCAGAACGCCGAGACCGCCTCGAACTGCCGGCCCATGAGTTCCAGTGCGCGGGCGTCCGTCGGCGGCACTCCGGCCCGGACCAACTCGACGGCCGCGTCCTCGATCGCCTCGTACTCGGCACCGATCCTCTGGGTCCGGGGCGTATCCCAGCCGGCCATGCGGCGCTTGCTCTCCGTGATGTGCTCCATCACCTTCTTTCCGTGCCGGTCGACCAGTTCGTTCTCATACTGCGTCTGCTTGACGGGGTCCAAGCCCTCGAACAGCTCTGCCGGGTTCATGGGGGTCGTTCCTTCCAGGTGAGCGAGGGTGTTGGCGACCGTCTTGGCCAGTTGGTCGAACCGTTCACGTTCGGCGAGGAGCTTGACGAGGTGCCCGCGCAGGGCCGTGACGGCGTCCTTCTCCTCGTCCACGACCTCGGCGATCTCGGCCAGGCCGAGACCGAGCTCGCGCAGGAGGAGGATGCTCTGCAGTCGCAGCACCGACGCCTCGCCGTAGTAGCGCTTACCGCCACTGCCGGCCCTGTCCGCGGGGAGCAGACCAAGGGCGTCGTAATGACGCAGCGCCCGCGAGGTCAGCCCGGACATCGCCGCCAGTGCCGTGATCGACCACTCTTCAGCCACGTGCACCTGCTCTTTCCTTGCCCATCACCCTCGACGGATCACGCCGACATCAATCACCGTAGAAGTTGACGCAGCGGCAACCGCAAGCCGGATCCCGTCGCCGGCATCGTGGTCTGCGTCACATCTCTCCTCGGAGACAGAAACCTCCGGACTGCGGCGGAGAACGGGCCAGGCCGGTTTCTGTCCGGCTGCCGCTGCCCGCCGGGTTGCCGTCCGCCCCCGCAGCCCTCCATGGGCCGGCCCCTGCCGGCCGTCGGGTCCTCTGCGGGCCGCGAGTTCTGCCGCACGTCTCCCTGCTGGGGGCGGGCGTGCTGGCGGCCGGCCGTTTCGCTGGTGAACCTGCCCCCGAGCGGCGCACTCGGGACTCCGGCCACTGTTTACCGAGGCACCCGCCCGGAAGAGGGGCCGGTGCGTCGTTCGCAGCGGGGGCACTTCGCCACCAGGGCGGATGTCGGATCCCGGGGGCGAAAGCCCGCTGCCCGCCAACGGGACGGCCCGACCGGGTGGCCCGGCCACGCTCACCGCCCGCGCCCGCAAGTACGGCGCGGACATCGCCGCCGTGGTGGGCCGGTGCACGGCCGGGTGGGAGGGTGGCCCGCGCGTGACGGACGAGCCACCCTCGCCTGCTGACCAGCCCGTTCACCTGCCGGCACAGGATGAAAGAGGCTCACTGAGCGTTTTCGAAGTGGCCTGCGGGCGGATGACGGCGATGAGGGCGCAGCGCACGCGGGGGAGCCGGTGCCGAGGCGACGGCCCGGTGGTCGAGGCGGGGCCCAGGACGCGTTCCCGGCCGAACAGGGGGCCGCTCCGCACAGGGCCGGCCCGCGACCTGAAGCCCTCCGACATACGCGGACATACGCGAAGCGGCCCCGCCCACCCGGGCGGGGCCGCTTCGCGGTCATGGGTGCGGGTCAGGCGTGACGACGGTTTCCGGTAATGACCCGGTACAGGACGAGGAGGATCAGCGAGCCGACGATGGCAGCGATCCACGTAGAGAGGTCGAAGAAGCCGTCGATCGAGTCGACGCCGAAGATGACCTTGCCGAGCCAGCCGCCCAGGAGACCGCCGGCGACGCCGATGAGCATCGTGATGATGATGCCGCCCGGGTCCTTGCCCGGCATGAGTGCCTTGGCGATGAGGCCCGCGAGCAACCCGATGATGATCCACGCAATGATGCCCATGTTGCCTCTCCTACCTGGTCATATAAAGACGGTGTCAAGAAGCCGTGTTTACCGTGCCGGTGTTTTCAAACCCTGTTCGCACGAAACATCTGTGCATCGGCCGGCGGGGCGGCACCCCAGGGCGCGGGATCCCGGGCGACGTCGGTCCGCGCCGCGACGGGCCCCCGGTGGTTCGCCCGCAGTGACGGCCGGTCCCCTGCTGCCCAGGGGCGCGGCCTGTTTTTCGTCGGGCCGTCCGCACACGCCGCACCCCAAAGAGCCGACTCACCATCACCGTCGTGACCAGCGACCACAACAACACCTGAGGGACATTGCGTTGTACGTCCGGACTGAGGTGAGAGCCGCCGCTCCGAGGTGAGAGCCGCCGCTCCGCCGACGCCGATCGCGGCGAGCGCGCTCCTCCGGTCCCCGGCGGGTTTTGAAGGGTCATGACCTCGACTCCGGACCGTTCAGACGCCCGCGATGAGCAGATCGCCGAGCTGCGTACCGCTCTTCAGCAGGCGGTCGGGCGGAGGATGGAGTGCGACGCCGAGTGATGTCCTCGGCGTGTCCAGCGAGTATCCCGACGCGGCGGCCAGAACGTGGACGGTCGAGCTTCTGCCGAGTTTCAACGCGACAAGTGCCTCAACGGCGACCGTGACGGCCTACGCCCTGTGTCTGCCCACTTCATGAGGTGGTTCCCCCGGCGAGCGGGCAGCGGCATCGTCCCACGACGCTGTGCCGCTCCGGGTTGCGGTTCAGTGGCAGGTGCCGGGCGGCCAGCGGTCAGGACCGGTTCTCCGTGTGGTGACGGAGCCCCCTCGGACCTTCCGGGTGGGGCTCCGTTTGCGTACCCGCCTGCCAGCGCCTGCGCGGCACCGCGCCTTGGTGGCTCAACGGGCGGCTTCTGGGGAGCTGGTCGGGCCTGGTCCTGCTCCCCTCAGGCCGTTCGTGCTGGTGGACGTCCGGGAGGTCCGGGTTCGGTGGTCGGGGGCGGGAGGAGGCGGTCGAGGACGTATCGGATGTCAGGGTGCCGGCCGGTTCCGGAGCGGTAGAGGGCGTGGATGCTGCGGTGGACCGGCACGTGCAGGGGGTGGACGCTCAGTTCCGGTGTGGGGGCGGGGAGGGCCATGCGCGGGATGAGGGCGACGCCCGCGCGGCGGGCGACCAGGGCTGTGAGGACGGTGAAGTCGCCGGCCACCGCCGCGGTTCGCGGGACGAAGCCGGCGGCGCCGCACGCGCGCTGTGTCATTTCGTGGCACGCGGTCTCGGGGCCCGGGAGGAGCCAGGGGGCGTCGGAGAAGCGGCGCAGGTCTGCCGGCGCGCCGGGTGACAGGTGGCGCTCGGTGGCGTCGGCGGTGTGCAGGACGAGGAGGACGGGTTCGTCGAACAGGGCCAGGTGCTCGCAGCCGGCGGGAAGAGGGCGGGGGAGCAGGCTGTAGGAGTGGGTGACGGCGATATGGACCTGGTGCCGGGCGAGGGCGGTCTCGGCGGCCGGGGGTTCGTGTTCGGCCAGGAACAGGGTGGGCGCTTCCGGGGCGGGTGCGGTGCCGGGCGTGGGCCAGAGTGTGGGGATGATCGTGCGGGCGGCGGAGGCGAACGCCGCGATCCTGACGGTGCCGCGCTCGCCCTGACGCAGTGCTGTCAGGTCCGACTCGGCTGCGGCGAGGTTGCCGAGGAGCACGTGGGCGTGGTCCACCAGGCGCTGTCCCGCGCCGGTGAGGTGAAGGGTGCGGCCCCGCTTCTCCAGGAGCCGTACCCCGGCCTCCTTCTCCAGCACCGCCAGCTGCTGGGAGACGGCCGGGCCGGTGAGGTGCAGGGCCTGCGCGGTGGCCGCGACGGTGCCCTGCGAGGCGAACTCGGCCAGCACCCGCAGTCGGCGAACATCCAACAAGGAAGACTTCCTAACTGATCAATAAGAAAAAGATAAATAGACCTAATGAATGCTACCCGGCAGAGTCGGCAGGGTGAAGCTCGACAAGACCCCGCTCGCCCTCGCCGCCACCGTGCTGCTGTGGGCCACCGCCTTCCCCGCGATCCGCGTGGCCCTGGACGGCTACGGACCGGCCCAGCTGTCCTTTCTCCGCCTCGCCGTCGCCTCCCTCGCCCTCGCCGCCGTCACCCCGTGGCTGAGTATCCGGCGGCCCGCACGCGACGACCTCTGGCGCATCGGCCTCGCCGGCGGCACCGGGATGAGCGCCTACCAACTCCTGCTGAACTGGGGCGAGCTCCATGTCCCCGCCGGTACCGCCAGCCTGATCATGGCCGCCGTCCCCGCGATGAGCGCCTTGCTCGCGGCCCGCTTCCTCGGCGAGCGGCTCACCCCCACCAAGGCCGGCGGTTCACTGACCGCTCTCGCCGGCGCGGGACTCATCGCGCTGTCCGGCACGGAGAGCGGATACACGGCGGCCGCATGGACCGTCCTCGCAGCGGCCTGCGGCCAAGCCCTCTACCACCTGACGATCAAGCCCTTGCTCCGGCACTACACCGGACTGGAAGTCGCCGCCTACACCATGTGGGCCGGAACCGCCTTTCTGCTCCCCCTCGCCCCCACCACCATCCGGGCTTTTTTTTCCGCCCCCTCAGATCGACAGCCGCCGCCGTCTGCCTCGGCCTCACTCCCCTCGGCCACCGGGTTCTTCGTCTGGGGTTCTGCCGTCGCCCGGCTCAGCGTCACCACCGTCACCGCCGCCCTCTACCTCGTTCCCGCGGATGTGCTCGCCGCCTCCTCCCTCAGGTACGGCGAACAACCCCACCCCACCGCCGTCCTCGGCGGGCTCCGCTCCATCACCGGCCTTCTGCTCCTCGAACAAGTTACCCCGGCCCCCGCGGCCCGCAAAGCTGGATAACGAACACCGCGACCGGGAGAGACCGCCTTCCCACGCCACCACTCCTGACCCCCGGCCGACAGCCCGATCAGGGGCGGTGCGCCCCCGCACCCTGAGTACTCGAGTCCGTCCGGCGCCACGAGATGCGTGCATGGACCCCGCCTTCCCCCCCTCCCCCTCCCCCTCCCCCTCACCCCCGCTAACCGGTCAAGCGGGGCTATTGCTCTTGCTTGCCGTGTGTCTGGCAGAGGAGGGGTGGCCACTCCACACGGCGGGGCTGGGAGACTGTTTTCCTTCTTGCGCCCGCGTTACCGCCCCATGGCCCTGCCCGGCAGCCGCTGTGAGCTCAGCGGCCGGTTGCCTGCTTCTTCCCCACTTTCCCCTCGGCAGGAGTCACGGACACGACCTGCCTGCTCAGCGCCGAGTTTTTTCCCTACAGCCCACCCGTCGCGCTTCCCCCCCGGACCGTGCACATCCAGCACGCGGGCAGGCAGCTCGGTCCGTGCGTGTCGACCAACCCGGCCATCACCACCGGGACGATGACCATCTCGTTCGACGCGACCCGTTCCTGTCTCACGGTGGCCTCCCCGTCGACCGCCACCCTGACGATCAACTGGAACAACGGCCAGAGCAGCACCCTCCTGGTGAACTACGTCAACAACAACGCCGCCGGCCAGATCGTCTCCGTCGGCACGGGCGCGGTCACCACCGGCCTGTTCGCCGGTGACAGCGCGGTCGTCGTCAACGTCGGCCCCACGCTGGACACCCTGAACTGTGTCCTCAACGGGATCAGCAGCCGCACCGGAACCTTCACCCTCGAACTCACCTCCCTGTAGCCGTCATGCTGGCGGCATGGGTGCGCGCCGGGAACCATGACCGGGACGAGGCCACCGCACCAGCCTGCGCTCGAAACGAAGGGGCCGGAAGCGCTGAGCACGTCTCCGGCCCCGTTTGCATGTCCGCCCCCTTTCCGGGCGCAGGTCACCCGCCTCCAGACCCGCGAGCGCGCGGTCCGCAAGGTCGGCCGGATGCTCCTGACCTCCGCCACCGGCACCGGCTGCGACATCGAGCAGACGTGCGGCGTCACGGACCTCACCGCCAGCGATCACTTCAAGAAAGCCCGCACCCTCATCGACAGGGCAACCCCCTGCACCCACTCGGCGCGACCCCGGCCGCGAACACCCGCCCCGCCCCCTCCTCCAGGACGTCCTCGGCCCCGGGCAGGACACCACCCTCCTCGTCAGCACCCGCCCCTGGCCGCTCCTCGCGCTGCGCACGCAGACCCACTACCTCAAGGGCCAGATCCGCCGGCCCCGGCCGGACCTCGCCGCGCGCCTGGGCGAGGAGGTCCGCAAGGACTGGCAGCCCCGGGGCCGGGAACGGGCCCGGAAGCGGGCGGTGGCCTCCACCGGTATCAGGGTCGAGACCCGTGCCCGGTTCGGCTTCACGGCCGCCGCGGGCTCCAGCGACGACGGCAGGATCCGCCGCCTCACCCAGCCCCTGCCACCCCGCTACGCCGCCCGCCTCTTCGGCGCCCGGGCCGCCGGCGCCCGCGACGAAGACCTCCAGGCCGTCATCGCCGAAGGCCTCCAGGACCAGTACTTCCAGGACGGCGGCCGCCGCGCCGCCGGCCTCCACGTCCAGTTCACCGACATCGACTACCTCGACATCCAGCTCTGATCCCCGCACCAACCGTCCCGGGCCTCCCCAGGTCCGGTGAGCCGAAGCACGTTGGTCGTCACATAGGCAGGCTTGCTGTCACCGTTGGTTTCGACCAGGTTGCGGTAGACGAATCGGTGGTCGGTCGTCACCGTCTCCGGAGCGAAGAACGGCAGGCCGGCCACGAGTGCCCGGCGAATTCGGCAACCACCGCGGCGGGGATGCCGGGGCAGGGCCACTCCAACTTCTCGCCCCAGTCCGCCCCGGCGGGCGCGGCCGAGCGTCGCAGCGCCGGATACGCCCTAGCCGGACACGGGTGTCAGCTGCTCATCCGCCCACTCGGCGAAGGTGGTCACCGGGATGCCCAACTCCCGGGCAAACTCGGGCCGGGCGGGCTGGAGGACCGCGTTGTTCCACTCGTGTCCGGCTCCCCACTTCGGCATGCCCGCGTCGAGGGCCTCTTCCAGGCTCATGGAGGGCGCGGTCACGGGCACGCCCCAGGCGGCGGACAAGGTCTGCGCGATCTGCTCCATGGTGCGCAGGTCACCGGCCAGTTCCAGTTCCACCTCGTGGAACCGGTCAGGGTCTCGAAGGGCGTGCGCCGCAGCCGTGCCGATGTCCCGCGCGGCCACCAGGGCCAGTTCGGTGTCCGGTTTCAGTACCGTCAGCAGTCCGCCGCGGGGCCCTCTCGGCGCCAGCAGGGGCAGATTCTCCATGAAGAAGGCGGGCTTGATCACCGTCCAGCGGGCAAAGCCCGCACCACGCACCGCCTCCATGATCGCCTGCTTAGTGTGGAAGTAGTCCGCCATCGCCGCCCAGCGGCTCTCGGCCCAGCCGGGGGCCCGGGTGTGCTCACCGACTCCACTGGTCGAGGACTGCACGAACTGCCGTACACCCCCAGCCTTCGCCGCGTCCACCAGGTTGGCGGCTTGGGCGAGCTCGCCCGCGAAGTCCACGCCGGTCTCGTTCATCGGCGGCATCTGCACCGAGAACACCGCGCGGATTCCCTCGACCGCTGGGCCGAGGGAGGCCCGGTCGGAAAGATCCGCCCGCACCAGTTCGGCGCCCAGCGCCTCGATCGCCTGGGCGGCCTTCGACCGCGGATCGCGTACGAGTGCACGTACGGGCACCTCGGCGGCCAGGAGTGCGCGGGCCGTGGCCCCGCCTTGCTGGCCGGTGGCTCCGGTGACCAGGACGGTATCGCTGTTCATGGTTGCTGCTCCTGACGGACCGGAGAAAGAAAACGGCGGGGCCCGCCGCTTTGCTTGCCGCTAAGATATGGCGGTGCCCGCCGTTTAGCAATGAGGAGATCATGCCCGGTCAGCGCTCGGACGCCCGACGCAACTACCAGCGCATCCTCGCCGTCGCCGAAGCCGAGGTCGCCGCGCACGGCGCCGAGGCATCCCAGGAGCAGATCGCCCGCACCGCAGGCGTCGGTTCGGCGACCGTGCGCCGTCACTTCCCCACCCGCCGTGCCCTGCTCGAAGCCGTCTTTCAGGAGCGCATCGAGGGCCTGTGCGAGCGCGCCCACCGGCTAAGTGCGACCGAGGACGGCCGCACCGCCCTCCTGGAGTGGCTCCACGCCCTCGTCCTCTACGCCGTCTCAGCCCGCGGATTCGCCAACACCCTCAGCTACGAGCCCCCCACCGAGGAACCCTCCCCGCACTCCTGTGGCAACAGAATCGCAGCGGCCGCAACTCCCCTGCTCCAGCGGGCCATTCGCGACAAGGCGGTTGCACCACACGTCACCTTTCACGACCTGCTGACCCTCGCCGTCGGCATCGCCCTGGCCACCGAGCACCACAAGGACCCCGAGACCCAGGCCGACCGCCTCTTCCGCCTCGCTGTGGAAGGAATCAGCCCCGAGCACGGCATCGCTGGGGCAGCCGGGAACTCAGACTCTTCGGTACTGGTGACAGAAAGTCTGCCGAACGGGCGCTTGTGACAAGCGGGATGCCCTTATCGGTGACAACCGACGTGCCTCGACCGGTCCTCTCCGCCGGCTCATCCGGCGTCGCCGGTGACAACTCCCGAGCTTCGGCTTAACCGGGACGCGGCGATTGGGCCGTCAGATCGGCGTACAGGGCTTCCGGGGTGGGTCGTGTCGGTCCGGGGCTCCCGGGGTGTCCGGCGGGAGCATGGCCCCCTGAAGGATCAGGCGTAAGAGGAGAGTCGTTAGCTTGTCGTTCAACGACTTCGCTGGGCAGGCAACGGCGGCGCTGGGGCAGCGATCGGCTCAGCTAGCTGGGCACCGGAACCCAGGCGCGCATGTCCGCGTCGTTCGTGCCGTACCAGTAGCGCGGCATTCCTTTGATGCTGGTGGTGCGGAACGGACGGCCGTTGTCGTCGATGCGGATCGTGCCGGTGCGGCCCTGGGAGGACCAGTCGAGTTCGAGGTACCAGCGGGCGTCGCAGGTCTGTGTCGTCGCGTCGACCAGCAGCACCTCCGGGTCCTCGGCGGAGACGCGGTACGGGAAGCGCACGGCCGGCATGGTCCGTCCGCGATCGGCACCGTCCTTCGGGCGGGCGACAGGGCGGTCGACGTCGAGGTCCACGGTGAAGCGGCGGGGCGTGAGCTCGCCGCCGCAGCCCTGTTCCATGGAGTACGCGCTCCCGGCGGCCGGGTTGCCGCGGCCGACGACGCGGACGCGGAGCGCCTCCAGGACCACGGCCGTGGATGAACGCCCCTGCACCGAGATCTGCACCATCGTCCGCCGCCCGTGCACCGCGCCCTGCGTCGACGCCCACGCCCCGGCGTCCTGCTCCACCGGCGGCGGAGGCACCTGTGCGGGCGGTTTGTCGATGACGTAGTCGTGGCCGCAGCCCTTGTCCCAGACCAGGGAGTCGGTGCTCCAGGTGAGGGGCAAGTCGGTGGCCGGCTTCACGGCCGAGGTGAGATCGCCGCTGGTGGGTGACGGGGGAGTGGTGCGCTGCCGAGGGCTGGGCGACGCGGAGCTCCGGGAAGGGGAGGAGGGGGAGGCCGGCGGTTTCGCCGAGTGCCGGGGTGCGCCGGGGGCGGTCGTCCAGGGGGCCGCCGGGCGGGAGGCGTCCGCCTCGGAGGAGCCGTCGTCCGACAGGGCGAACACGATGCCGAGAGCGGCGAGCAACGCGCAGGCGACGGCGGCGGACGCCAGGGCCCGCCGACGGCGGTTCGGGAGGCGGGGAGCGCCGGCGAGGGCGGGGGAAAGCGGGTCGGGATCGTCTCCGGGCTGTTCTGCGGAGCTGCCTGCCTCGACGAGTGGCCCGTCCGGCTCCGGGTCTGCCCCCGGTTCCGATTCTGGCTCCGGTACCGTTGCGCCCGCCGAGCCGGCCGTTCGTGCACGCTGCCGATCGACCACCGCCGACAACCACAGCCGGTGCAGCTCGAGCCGCTCCTGCGGTGTCGCCCCGCAGAAGACCGCGAGCCGTTCCACTGGCGCGAATTCCTGCGGTACCGCCTCGCCCGCGCAGTACCTGTGCAGCGTGGAGGTGTTCATGTGGACGCGCCGGGCCAGAGAACCGTAGCTCCGGTCGGTGCGCTCCTTCAGCCCGCGCAGCAGCGCCGCGAACTCCTCGACATCGTCCCGCATGGACACCGTGCCCCCGTCGTCGCCCGCGATCCCGTATCCCAGGCGCTCGTATACCTGCACGTCAGATGGGCTGGGACGGTTCCACCGTCGCGTCAAGGGCGGCAGCCGTTGCGCCGGGCTCCGGCGACCGCCGATGCTCCTGGTGTCGCACCGACCAGGGCTGGAGGGACCAGCCGGCGTCGGGCGACATCCGACACGCATCCACCGACGGTTACCTCCACAGCCACCGGGGTGTGACGCGTCATCACCCACCCTCACGATGCCGGTCTCCGTATCGGGCAGCCGGGCCGTCCTGTCCCCGCACCGGACACGGCCGGGATGCCGACACGTGCGCCTTCGACACGAAAGCCGCAACCGGCCGAGAGCAACCACAAACGGATCAGAGAAAGAAGTCGCTCATGAACATGAAATTCCCGGCACGCCGTCGTCCGGCCCGCCGCGCCGCCGTCGCCGCCGGCCTCGCCCTGGCCGTCGGACTCGGTGTGTCGACACAGATGTCGGCGCAGGCGTCCGTCCGCGCCCCCGCAGCGGCGTCCACCGCCGCACCACAGTCGGTCAGCGGCACGTTCGGCCAAGCGGTGACCCGGGTCGCCGACTTCTACGGCGCGTACATCGACGCGAAGGGCGACGGCACGGACCGGGACGTCACGCTGGCCGCAGCGCTCCGCAGGCACTACCTGACGCCCGACTTCGCCGAGCGGCTTGCTGCCTGGGAGGAGAAGAACGCGACGGACGGCATCCTGCGTGCCCAGAACATCCCGGCGCGGTGGAGTGTGACCGACAACGGCATCGTGGGGAACGGCCATGAGGTCATCATCACCCTGACCTACGGCAGCGGGGAGACGACACAGAAGACCAGGCTCTTCGTACTGCTGGAGCGGTACGACCACATCGCCGACATCGCCACCACGAGCGCCCGCTGACGGCGGCGCCGCTCCCGTCCGGGCACCGCGCCCCGCCGCAGCGACGGCGGGACGCGGGGCCCGGTGGGAGCGGCGCCGCGGGTAGCCGGCGACGGCACGGCGCCGTGACTCGCGCTTGTGTCCGCCCGGGCACACCCACGTGCCCGGCCACATGCGGTTCTGCCAGTCGGCGTACGGAGCCCTGCGAAGGCGGAGCGTGCGGGCTGAGCTGCACTGTGAGCAGGCAGGGGGGACTCCAAGCACTGCCACCCGTAGCCCGCAGAACGTGAGCCGGCGGCGAGACGGTGGTCGTGAAGGAGACTGAGGGCGGTCAGTCCGAGTCGTACCAGTGAGCGACGGGGCGCTCCGGGCAGCCACGGCACTCGAAGATGTACACCGAGCCCACACTGCCCACGTCAAGCCCGGTGGGGTCCACCGGGACTGCCCGACCGTCGTCCTCGTCCCGGTCCTCCAAGGGCAGCCAGATGCGCCACGAGGCGCCGTCGCATTCCCAGCTCGACACGGTGAGCAGGTGGTCCATGCGGCGGCCGCACCCCTGGCAGTCCACCCATCCCTGACCTGTGAACCAGGACGGATACCCGCCGATTTTGATGCCCGGCGCCTCGGCGAAGCCGGAGAAGGGCAGCAGCGGAATCGCCTCCTGCAGTCGGCGGAAGTCCTCCTGCCATGCGTCGGCCAGGTCTTCCGGCAGATCCCAGCTCGGGTATTCCGTCACCCGCTCCGGGTGGACCACGCACGGCGCCGGAACATGCCCACGGGCCGCTGCCGGATCCGTTGGCGGTGCCGGGAGCACGGCCCGTACGGCGGCGGAGTCGTGCCAGAACACCACCGGCCACGGTGACGCGGGAAACTCGTGGTTGAACGGGCACCAGAGCACCTGCAAGACATCCGTGCCCTCGGGGAAAGACACCACGCCGGACGGCAGGTCCGCGCGGAAGGCCTGCACGACCGGCACCATCGGCACCCTGGAGCTGCCCGGCAGGCCGCTGCCCAAGTCTTGGTGCGTTTGAGTACAGACCGGCCAGGCCTTGTCTACCGGCCACAGCAACGGCCCGCCCACGGAGCTCTCAGTGCTCGACGGCACCCCCCGCCTCGGATGCAGACGCACTGTGTCCCGCGCCCACGCGGCGAGCCCTGGAACAAACCTCACCACGTCCACGGGACGTGGCGGCGTCCGCCGTCTCGCCACGCCTGTCCCGAGGTCCGAGCCCATCAGATGATCATCCATGGAGGAACCCTGCCAGACGGCGCCCGAGCGTTGTAGTTGGCCGGACGGGCCAACTACAACGGCACAGCTGAACGGCATCCGAGCGACCGTTGCCCGCCCCGGGTCTCCCCCGGGGGCCGGGGCGTGGCCGTGGGGTCCGGAGATCGGCGTACAGCGCTTCTGGGCCGTTCGTTCCGAACCGGTCCGCCGGGGCGGGGCGTCCGGAACCCCCGAGGTCCCCTCGGGAATCGAAAGGGCCGGCGGTCCACCTCGGGCCGGATCCGTCCCGGAACCCTTCTCTTCCCCAGAGCCCAAGGGGTCTCTCAGGGAAGTAGTCGGCGCGCCCGGCTCCCGCCCCCGAAAAGGCCCTCGGGCCTGGCGCTGACCAGTCCTGCGGTTGCCCGGTCGGCGGGATCGGATGCCGTGGCCTGAGAGGATCTTCGCTGAAGGGGGAGGTGCAGTAGTGCAGATGCCACCGGCGCACTTGGCCGTCGAACAGGATCGGCTGGAGGAACTGCGCGATCTGTTGGTGGCAGGAGCCGATATCCACGAGGAGTACAACGGGTTCACCCTTCTGCACAGTGCCGTCGACGGGGAGATCGACGGACACGTTCAGACCGGGGAACCTCTTCACGTGGATGCCACGTGTCTCCTGCTGTCTCAGGGCGCGGATCCCACTCGTCGTTCGCACGGTGGGGCGGGGGTGTCAGCGCATCACCTGGCCTTCGTCAACCGGCACTGGCTTGCTTGCGCTCTCTTCGAGGCCTGGCTCGCCCGTGGAGAAGCCATGGGTGATCTCTGACGAAGGATTCCGGGATGCCGCACGGTCCTCGGTCCGCGTCCCCGGGACGTGCGACCTGGCGGTGGTGCCCCGGCAGCGTCCCCGCCCCCGTCCTCGACCTGGCGGGGGCGGGGAACCGCACCTCCCGGTGGCCCGTCCGGGCCGCCGGGATGGTGTCTCAGTCGAGTACGGGGGTGCCGGCGGCCTTGCGGAGGTCTCGCCGCGCCAGGGCGGCGCCCCGGCTCTCGTTGAGCAGCCCCAGGAGTCCGATCGGGAGGGCGAGCCACCGCCACGCGGTGTCGAAGTGGGTGATCACGCCGGCCATCCAGGCGCAGTGGATCGCGATGCCCACGAGATTGCCCAGCAGCCGCAACCCTGGATGCGCTTTCCTGCGGAATACTCTCTCGAACCAGGTCTTTTCCATGGCCCCACCCCTTCACTTCGGCCCGGGACCGGCCCGGACGACGACAGGCGCACCATAGAAGACCCGCATGAACTCCCTTGACCACACCCCATGGTCAAGGGGTTTCCCCCAGGACATCGACGACCATGGGGGCAGAGGAAAGGCCCGTGGTAGGGCAAGCCGGGACCGGCCTCGCCGCCGGAGCTCGTCGCGCGCCTTCGGCGTGCCCGCGTGCTCGTGCACCCGGGCACCACCTGGCGGGCCGTGGACTTTGTGGTGCCGGCGCGGCCGCCCACCACCCGGGCACCCCGCCGTAGCCAGGGTTGCGGAGCTAACCCCACGCCGTCGCAGTGTGCTGCCACAGCCCGCGACCGCCTGGTAGACCAGCCCCCGCGAATCCGCTCCACGCCCCGTCAAAACCCGCTCCAGGACGGGGCGGAACGGATTTTCGCGAGAGGTCGAATGACCGGCGGCCGGCGCGGACTGTAGACCTCGCGCTCAACCGGAGCGCACCTGCCGGGAGACCCTCCGTGTCCCCGCTCGCCTTGATCGTCATCGTGCTCGTGGTCGTCGTCGCGCGGCGATCAGGCTCGCGCGAGTTCCTCGCGGCGGCAGACGTCTGCGGGCCCGCCGTGCCGGTCATCGCGGCACCGTCCCGGCCACCCGAACCGTGTCCGTCCTCCTGCACCCCCTGCCACGCGCCGCCGCTGCGCCCGCTGCTCCATCACTGCGACCGCCTTCGCCCGGACGGTGCCGCGCCGCCGCGACCCCGCCGTTTCTTCGCCGAGGTGCTCCTGCGCCTCAACTTCCTGGGCCCTTGCTCGACATCGAGGCAGGCGGCCCCGGCCAGGGCCCGCGCCCCTTCCGCGACCCGGACGCGTCCGCGGACGGTGACGAGGACGGCGAGCACCGCCGGTCGGCACGGGCGGCCGTCCGGGGCGCGGCCATGGGATCCCTCCGGCGGGGCGGCGCCTGCAACGTATCTGCTGCAGCCGACCGGGCGGACATCTCTTCCGCTGACGCACGGGGGGTGTGTCAGCGGCCCGCGCGCAGCCGTTCCAGCAGGGCGTTCTCCGCCCGTTCCGCGTCGTCGTCCTCCCAGAAGGTGACCGGCACGCTCCTGATGTGGCGACCACGCGGATCGAGCAGATGGCCCGCCAGCTTCAGCTGCCAGAGCGCCACCGCTCGGTCGGCGACGACGAGTTCGGGGAAACGCGTGGAGAGCCGGGCTTCGAAGGCGGCGATGTCCTCGGGGGATCGCAGCCACACCGTGAGCATCAGGTTGTGCGGCCCGGAGAGCGAGGCGCAGAGCCGGGTCTCGCGCATCCGGATCAGTTGGGCGGCGACCCGTGAGGTCTCGGCCGCCGGTGCGGCGCCCCAGAGGGTGACGGAGATCGGCCAGCCGGAGAGGTAACGCGCCACCTCGCAGCGGTAGACCAAGGCATCCTGCCGGTGCATGCGGTCCAGGCGCCGGCGGACCGTGGTGGGGCTGACGCCGAGCCGTTCCGCGAGCCGGGCGGCGGGCTGCCGGAAGTCCTCGCTGAGCAACAGGTACAGCCGGGTGTCGAGCATGTCGGGGGCGGCCAGCCCCCGGCGGGGCGCGGCCACCGGCGGCCGGTCCGTCACCAGCGCGTCCTTGCTGTCCGGCCCAAGCCGGTCCAGCCGCCAGCGGCTTCCCTCAGTGTGTACGACGGTGGCGAGCTGCGTCCGGGTCGCGGACACGCCGGGCAGCCGGCCGAGGCGGAAGCCGACGTACCGCGTGAGTGCCGCCTGGTCGGGGAAAACCGCGTTCAGGATCAGGTCCCTGGAGCCGCTCATGTGCTCGATGGTGATGAGGTGGGGATCGTCCGCGATCTCCGCCGCCACCGCGTGCAGCGAACCCGCCGCACAGTCCACCTCGATGAAGGCGATGATCGGCACCGCCGGTCCCACGGCCACCGTGTAGCAGCTCAGCCAGGCGTGACCGGCCTCGGTGAGCCGGTTCCAGCGGCGGGCCGCCGTGGAGGCGTCCACTCCGAGCGCCTTGCCGATCTGGGCCCACTCGGCGCGCGGCGAGGTCTGCAGGGCGGTGATCAGGAGGTAGTCCAGCTCGTCCAACAGCGGCGGGTGAGCGGCGCCCAGCAGGGCCCCGGCGCCAGCCGGTTCCGGCGGCGTGGGCCACCCGGTGGATTCGTGCGTCGAGGGTGTCATCGGAGGCGCTTTCCTGCGGATGATCCGGCCCGGAGGGGTTCGCTCCGCACGATACGCCCATGTCTCTGCTCCACGATGCCCACGCGCTCGCCCCCTCGCTCACCGCCCTGCGGCACGCCCTGCACCGGGAACCCGAACTCGGACTGGACCTGCCGCTGACCCAGGCCCGGATCCTCGACGCGCTGGACGGCCTCGGCCTGGAGATCCGGTCGGGCCGCGCGCTGAGTTCCGTCACCGCCGTCCTGCGCGGCAACCGCCCTGGACCCGCCGTGCTGCTGCGCGCCGACATGGACGCCCTTCCCGTCACGGAGGACACCGGCCTGCCGTACGCCTCCGTGCTCGACGGGCGGATGCACGCCTGCGGCCACGACCTGCACGTCACCGGGCTGGTCGGGGCCGCCCGGCTGCTCGCGGCGCGGCGCGGGGAACTGGCGGGGGACGTGGTCTTCATGTTCCAGCCCGGCGAGGAGGGCATGGGTGGTGCCCGGATCATGATCGACGAGGGGGTGCTGCACGCCGCCGGGGAGCGGGTGGTCGCCGCGTACGCCCTGCACGTCGTGTCCACCGGAGCGCCCACCGGCTACGCCGCCACCCGCCCCGGCCCGATGCTCGCCGCCTCCGACGCCGTGCACGTCACGGTGCGCGGCCGGGGCGGCCACGGCTCCTCCCCGCACTCCGCCACCGACCCGGTGCCCGCGCTGTGCGCGGCGGTCACCGCCCTCCAGACGGCGGTGACCCGTGAGATCGACGTCTTCGACCCGGCAGTGATCACTGTCGGCAGGATCGAGGCGGGCACCGCCGCCAACGTCATCGCGGACACCGCCCGGTTCGACGCGACCGTGCGTACCTTCTCCGCCGCCGCGCGGGCCACCGTCCGCTCGGCCTTCGAACGGACCGTGCACGGGGTGGCGCGGGCGCACGGCGTCACCGCCGAGATCGACTACGTCGAGCAGTACCCGGCCACCGTCAACCACGCCGGCGAGGCCGCGTTCGCGCTGGAGACCGCCCGCGCCGTGCTCGGCGAGGACCACGCCTTCGAGGCCCCGCACCCCATGGCCGGGGCCGAGGACTTCTCCTTCGTCCTGGAGGAGGTGCCCGGCGCGTTCGTGGGCCTCGGCGCCTGCCCGCCCGGCACGGACCCGGCCACCGCCCCGATGAACCACTCGGCTCGGGCGGTCTACGACGACGGCGCCCTGCCGCACGCCGCCGCCCTGCTCGCCGGGCTGGCGCTGCGCCGCCTCGGCGGCCCGCTCACCGCCCCGGACGCCCTCCCGGACCTCCGGGCCGTCCCCGCGCCCGCCCGTCAGGAGTGACATCCCCGTGACCGACACCGCCACCCCGCCGCCGGACACCACCGGGCGGAAGCCGCCCGCCGCGTCCGTCACCGCCGTCGTGGGACTGCTCGTCTTCTTCGAGATGACCAGCGGTTTCCTCCAGGTCGGCCTGGCCCCGCTGCTGCCGGACCTCGCCGACCACCTCGGCATCGGCTCCGCCGCGCTGAACTGGGTCGTCTCCGTGCAGTTGCTGGCCGCCGCCGTCTGCGTCCCGCTGTTCGGCCGGCTCGGCGACCTCTACGGCCACCGCAGGCTGCTGCGGATCGCCCTCGCGGTGATCGCCGCTGGCACCCTGATCGTCGCCCTCGCACCCGATTACGGGGTGCTGCTCGCCGGCCGCGTCCTCCAGGGGCCGATCGCCGCGTTGCTGCCGCTGGAGATCGCCCTGGTGCGCGATCGGCTGCCGGTGACCGACGCCCGCCGGGCCATCGCCCGGCTCGTCGGCGCGCTGACCGCCGGAGCGCTGGCGGGCGGCCTGGTCATGGGGCTGGTCGACTCCGCCTCCGGCTCCCTGCGGCTGACGCTGCTGGTGCCCGCCCTGCTCGCGGTGGTGTGCGTCCCCGTCTCCTTCGTGGCGGTACCGGAATCGCGCACCCGGGCGGCCGGGCGGGTCGACTGGGCGGGGGTGGCGCTGCTGAGCACCGCCATGATCGCCCTGCTGGGCGGGGTGTCCGGCGCCGCGGACGGCTCGTGGGGCTCGGCGCGGGTGCTCGGCCCGCTCCTGCTCGGCCTCGCGCTGCTCGCCTGCTGGGCGGTGGTCGAGCTGCGGAACGCGGAACCCCTGGTGGACATACGGGCCCTGGCGGCACGCACCACCGCCCCCTTCCACCTGGCGGCGTTCCTCTTCGGCGTCTTCTACTTCGGCAGCCAGACGCCCAACGCCACCTTCTACGCGGCCGACCCGGAGGCCACCGGCTACGGTTTCGGCCTCACCGCCCTGGCCATCTCCCTCGCCTCGCTGCCCGGCGCCGTCGGCAGCGTCGTCGGCTCGCTGGCCACGGCGGCGGTGGCGCGGCGGATCGGCTACCGGGCGACCCTGATGACCGCCTTCGGCCTGGTGGCGCTCACCTTCCTGCAATTCGCCCTCGCGCACGGCGCGTTGTGGCAGATGGCGGCCGGCTCGACCTTCCTCGGCCTCGGCATCGGGCTGGCGCTGGGCGCGATGCCCACGGTGATCGTGGAGGCGTCCGACCCGACCCGCACCGGCATCTCGGCGGCCCTCTACAACAACGTGAAGACACTAGGCGGAGCCGTCGCGGGCGGTGTCTTCGCCTCCTTGCTCGGCGCGCTGACCTTCACCGGCGCCGACGAGCCCGGCGAGGGCGGCTACACGGCGGTCTGGCTGGTCTGCGCCGCGTGCGCACTGGGCGCGGTGGCGTTCGCGGCCTTCTCTCGGCGGAGGGAGGAGTGAAGGGCGGGGCGTCCCATGAGGCGGGAGCCCGCCCCGGCACCGCCCTCGGCACACCCGCCCCGTCCCAGCTCACCGAACGCATGTTCACCACGACCCCCACACCCGCACCACCCCGCCGGCACAACTCTCCCCGACCGCCCCGCGTCCCCCCGGCCGCCGCCCGCGCCCGCTCCACCAGCCGTTGACCTGGGCCGCGCGACGAGGGCGCCATCGCCGCCCCCGTCATCGCCGCGCCTTGACGACCCGTCCGCACAGCCGTCACACCGGCCCGGCCGCGCACGGCCCCGACCGCGGCCCCGGGGTCAGGCCGGGGCCGTCTGCCGCAGCGCCGCGACCGGGGACGCTTCCGCACCCCGCGCAGCTGCTTCCTGTCGACTTCGGGGTGGGCGGGGACGACCGCGTCGACGGACGCCGTGGTAGGGAGCGGGACGCCGACGGCTCCGGCCCGGCTGGTGCCGAAACGGACCTCGACGGACTGCGGGGGCGGAGCCGGCCGAGCCGGACCATGTGGTCCACGCCGGCCCGGCGCATCCTCAGCCGGGCGGCGGCCCGCTCAGGTCCGAGCGGGGCGTCGGCGGCGATCAGGCCCACGAGGTCCTCGCGGCGGCAGATCGCCGCACCCTGACCGGGGTGGTGCAGCGTCCCGGCCGGGACATCTGCGGCCACCAGGGAACAGCCCCGCACGGGGGAAGCGCGTCGCATCCGTGTACCGAATTGGTGCCAGTACCCCGACAGCGCAGGTGACGGGGTGTCCACACGGGATGATCACCTTGCTCGGCACGTCTGCTTGGCTTCTGACTGTACTTCGGGGGACCTCTTGTACCGCTTCACCCGCCGCACGGGCGCTGCTCTGAGCGCCGTCGCGCTGATTACCGGCATGGCATCGGCATGTACCGACTCATCTGCGGCGCCCAAGCCTCCGCAGTCCGGGAAGGCGGCCGGCTCCACCGCGGCCCCCACGGCTCAGCCGTCCTCCCCGCCCGGCCCGGAGCGGTTGGACCAGGAAGCCCGCGACTTGCTCCACCTGACCGACCCCCCGTCGTTGGACGAGGAGGGCTTCGTCTCGTCCGGTTCCCTCGCGGTGCCCGGACAGAACCTGGACGAGACCATCGAGTCAGGCACGGCCCTTCGGGTCGAGGTGGCGTGCGCGGGGGAGGGCACGGTCACCTTCACGGTCGTCTCGGGCACCGCCAAGACAGCCCAGCGCGTCGACCGTACGCAACCTCGATGACGGAGCGGTTTCTGACTCCCACTCACGGCCGGGCCATGAGCCTCAGCAGGATCCAGGCGGACCCACCCCCCCGCGCGCTGGAGGGGAGGCGACGGGCGGCAGGCACCGGCCACAAGGTGAGCCACATCTGATTCGTCCCTGGTCGACGGCCCCACGTCACCCGGCCTGCGCTCGGGGACGGCGTGCGCCTTGACTTACACACACGCTCACACAGAAGGGGCCCCGAGGGCGCCCCGTCCCGCCCCGGGACCCCGCCGCGTTCCCCGCCACCGTGCCGCCCCCACGGCCCTTGAGGGTTGTTCCCCATCCCGTACCGGCCGCGCTCGCTCCGCTCTTGATCCGAGCCCGGTCCCGGTGTCCTGAGGCGCTCCAACCCGCCCCGTTGGACCCCGCCGTGTTCCCCGCTCACCGCGCCGCCCCCCATGGGCTCCTGAGGCTGTTCCGCATCCCTGCACCGCCGCGTCGTCGCCTGATCCGGAGCCTGTCCAGTGTGTCCAGAGTACAGTGCCGAGGGGCACGCGGGACCACGAGGATGGGGACGCCCTGCCCGCCGCTCGGGTTCCCTGATATCCGTCACTGCGGCTCCCAAGGGCTGCCCCGGAGCTGTCCTCCTGCTGCCTGCAGCGATGGCTCTGCGTGCCTGGAGGCCCCAGCCCAGCGGTGACGACCCACCGAACCTGCTCTGGCTTAACGTCGCGGTCGGCCCCGGCGCCCTCCCATGCCTTACTCTGGCGGACCGGGACAGCCCGGTGGCCCGCCGACCAGGCCCTTGACTGCGGGCACTGTACCCGGCGTCTCGTCGCTCGGCGGCCCGATCCCAGTTCCCATGCTGTCCCTGGTTCCAGAGCATCTTCCGGCTCCAGACTATGGTGCTGCTCCTGCCGCCCCTGGGGGCGGCTGATTGTGGCTGCGGACCCCACGCCCGGCCCCACCCCGGCACCCGCGACCATCCCCTGTCTGCGCTGGGACCACCTGCCGAAGTCCACTGGCCTTCCGCGCGGCCTGGCGGCATCAATGAACCCGGGGGAGGCCGGCGCCCCTGGTTCCGATCCCTGCCCCGGCCGCTGAACACCGGCCGCCACCGCTGCACCCGGCTGTCTGGCCTCCACCCCCGTGACCTCCACTGTCGGCGCGCGTGGCCACCCTACGCGCTGCTCCCTCTCGCCGTCACCGGCTGACGCCGCCCCCAACTGGCCACTGGGCCTGTCCCGCGGTGCCTTGGTGGGCCCCGGGCGGACACCTCGGCGCAACGGCCTCCAGCCGCGACCTGCCCGAGACGGTCTCCTCCTGGCTCCGCCTCTGCGCACCCTCACCACCGCACCTGGCGCGCTCCACGCAGTTCAGATCCTTCAGAGATCGTGGCACGACGCAGGCCGTTCCGGTGTACCGCGCACCGGTCGGAAACCTCCCGCCCTGGGCTCCAGGTCTTGCGTGTCCGCGACTCCAGGTCGTACCGATTGCGGATCTCGAACAGGGCTCCTCCTTGGTGGCGGGATCGGAGTGGGTCGAGGACGTCATGATGGCGCATGATGTCCTGGCGCCACTCCGACCAGTTCGCGGCTTCGGCCCACAGCTCGCTGAGTTCAGACCGGTTGGAAACCACTCGATCCAGGGCGGCCTGGACGGCGAGCAGCCAGAGCGTCCGCGGCGGCAACTCCAGAAGCGGTTCTGAGGTACTGTAGTTCGAACAATTTGGCCGATCGCAGTCAGAATGCTCGGCAACGACCAGAGCCGCCGCGCCCACGGCCTGCCCGCCGTCGCAGATACCCAGGAAGTCCGGGGGCCCGGCGGCACGCTTGAGCACGCCGCGGATCACGGCTTCCGCGCTCTTCCAGTGTCAGATTCGTCCAGGTCACCCGCGGCAAGCCCGGCGGCGGTGTCGTTGTCGAAGGGCCGACGTCCCAGGCGCCCCATGTCCCTCCTCGCGCGGTCGGCTGTGGATCGTCGCACCGGCCACCGACAGTGCGCTCAGGAGTCGGGCAGCCACCTCGCTTGCGCAGGAGGCCGGAAGCCAGCGCGTCCGCACATCCGCTCGCCTGATCATTCTGACGCGGCTGACAAGGGTCTTCAACTGCGCCCGAGCTCCAGGGTGGCGTGGGCGATGACCGGCTACGACGGCATTTCGGCCGCCTTCTGGGCCGGCGGCAAGGGTGCCGAGACTGGGCAGATCGTCCCGGGCGCCCGGACGGCGACGAGCCAGTCCTGGAAGACGCTCGCCCTGGCGCCCTGGTCAGCACGGACGGCGAAAGCGCGGACGCGTCTGGGGAGCGCGTCGATCTCGGTGTGCAGTGGGCGCGCACGGTTTTGAGCAGCAGCTGTTCGGCCTGGGAAGGGTTTCCGGTCGCCGGAGAATCCATCCGGCGACCGTTCGGGGTGAGGGCGGCCGGGCGACTACCGGTCGTGGGGAAGTGCGCTTCTTGTGCAGGTAGGCGCGGACGCGCTGGTAGCTGCCCTTGTAGCCGAGCGGCACGATCTCTTCCCACAGCTTCCAGGCGTTGGTGCAGCCCTCGTTCCACCGGTCGTCCAGGTAGGGCTTGTAATCATCGAGGACCGAGGGCCGGTTCTGCCACTGGCCGGTGAACAGCTCCTCCGGAGCCTTGGCCTCGGCGAGCTGCTTGACGGTCCGCCAGGTCATTCCGAGCTGCCGCTGGACCGAGCGACGGCTGTGCCCGGCTTCCAGCAGTGCGTGGACGTCGGCGTGCCGGGCCCTGGTGCGGTCGGCGAAACGATGGCCGGTCGGCCATGGCGAGCCAGAGGGATCTCTCTCCGGCGCAGGCTCCGGATCGGGATCGGGGGCGGGCGTGACAAGGGCGCGGAGGCAGCGGCGGTGCTGAGCGACGGCCCGTTCGGCAGCCTCGCTCACGTTGTGCCAGAGGTGCCAGCGGTCCGCGACCTGGACCGCCTGTGGAGCGCCGACGGTGGCACCTTCGGCGAAGAACGGCGCCCGGTCACGGCAGATCACCTCAACGCTCGGCCGCGTGGCGAGCCAGGCCGCCAGGCTGGACGCCTCCCGGTCGGGCAGCAGGTCGATGGGGCGGCGGGTCTCGATGTCGATGAGGACGGTGCCGTAGTGGCGGCTCTTCCGGGCCGCGTACTCGTCAACGCGGATAACCCGTGGTGCGGCCACCTCGGGCTCGGGAAGCGCGTCCACCAGACGAAGCACCGTGCTGCGGCTGGCGGAAACGCCGAGAACGTCGGCGATACGGGCCCCGGCCCGGCCCGCGAGCGCCAAGCCGACCGACACCAGGGTCGAGCGCAACCGTTCGGTCCGCTGACTGTGCCGGCGCGTCAGGCCCGGTATCTGCTCGACGAAGGTACGGCGTGCGCAGTCCGAGTTTCCACAGGTGAACCGTCGGACCTTCAATTGAAGGACAACCCGTCGGCCTCCGCTGGGAACATCAGCGGGAAACCGCAGGTAGGAACCGTGAAACCGGTTCGACCAGGTGCCACAGACCGGGCACGCGGCGCCGTCGGCCGTACATTGCGCATCAACGCGCACGATCGCGATGTTCACGTCTACCGACAGCACCGCGACGTCGGCGATCGACGGGAACAACAACTCCTTCAGCCGGAGCAGGACCTCTTCCACGGCCCTGAACATTCAGCCCGAGTGCGTTACCCAGGGATCATTTTCAGGCAACTTCACCCCCAGCTCGAAGAGGCCCAGTAGTCGCAGAGAGTGGCCGTTCCACAGAAGTTGAGCCAGAGCCGAATCTCGTGACCATTCCACCTTGGGTCTCGTAGGCTTCCCGCCTCCCAACTCGGTGTCGAAGTGCTGTCCGAGCCCGTGGACAAAGCCAACCGGGCCGCCCGGCCGTTCGAGAGGTAGGCCGGCCGGAGACCGGCGGAGTCCCTCGCGCACGTTCGGCGTGCACCCATGCACGGGCACACGGGTGCACACGGGGCGAGCAGCCGGACGCGGTACGGACCGCACCGGGGTGCCGCGCCCCCTGCCGCAGCTGGATCAGGTACGGGGGTAGCGGCAGGTCTGCCCAGGTCACGGCCTGATGCAGTGGCCCTGCGGCAGGCCCTGCCGCAGGTGCTGCGGCAGCACCTGCGCCACCGGCACAAGACCGGTGACCGGTCCGCTGGGCGTCCGCTGACGATCCGCTGGCATCCGTCCGGGATCTGTCTGGCAGACGGATACCAGCGGCTGCTGGACGGATGCCAGCGGATGCCCAGCGGCTGTCTGGACGGATGTGCGCGGAACGCCCCGCGAACCCGGGTTCGGCCCGGAACTCACCATGAGCGGGTTTTCCGGTGTGTGTGCAGCTCAGGACCGCCACCCGCCACCGCCCGGACACCGCCACCCCGGGTGGCGGGTGGGAGGTCACCACGGCCCGGGTGGCGGTGCCGGGGCGGTGGCTGGGCGGTGCCGGGTGGCGGTGCCCGGAACAGGCCGCCGAGCGGCCCGGAAGGGCGAGCCGGCCGTCGGTCCTCGCGCACACGTGCACGCGAGGTGACGGGCGCCCCGGCCGCCGCACCGCCCCCGGCGCTGCTCGACCCGGTGCTCCTGGCGGTGGCCCTCGCCGCGGCTGCCGGGGTGAGTCCGAGCGGAGCGGCCCCGGGACCCGGCGGAACCGGGCCGGTACGCACGCACGGGCTCCCCAGGTAAGTAGTCGGCGTCCGCCGCGTCCCGGAAAACGCGGCCTGACCGGCATCGGCCAGGCCAAAGGACGCACACCCGACGCGACCGAGGACGCGACCCGGGGCACGCCTCAGCGCGTGACCCAGGATGCGACCAGAGGCGCGACCCGCCTGGGGCACCCCGGCAGCCTCCCCGGGCCGGCGGCCGCCCGGCCACCTGCCGCAGCCCCTGCCGCAGGTACTGCCGCGCGGTTGCTGCCACGGGTGCTGAGCTGCGCGGGCCTCCTGAACCTCCCGCGCCTGGTGCCCAGGGCGGCGTCGTTCAGTGGGTCTGTCCGGTTTGAGCATGTGATGCCGAGGCTGGCCAGGGGGAGGGTGGCGTTGCGCGCATGGTGGCTGGTGCAGCGCAAGCTGCCCAGGGCCCGACGGCGCGGCCAGATCGGCCGCCGTGCCGGATCCGTTCACCGGCGTGCCGCGGAACCGTCTCCGACCCGTTTGCGCACCCGACGCACCAGCTCATCCGCGGCCTGCGGCCACTGTGCGTACTGAAAGTCGAAGCCTGCCTGGGTCAGTCGGCCCGGGACGACACGGCGGCTCTTCAGCAGCAGTTCGGTGTCGGAGCGCAGAGCGAACGCGCCGACCTCGGCCATCCACTTGGTCGCAGGGAGACCCACCGGTGCACCCCAGGCGGAGCGCAGGGTGCGCATGAATGCGCGCTGCGGCAGGGGATGGGGAGCAGCCAGGTTCACCGGCCCTGCGATGTCCTCCCGGTCGATCAAGAACTCCACCGCGCGCACGAAGTCGTTTTCGTGGATCCACGACACGTACTGTGCTCCACCGGCGACCGGGCCGCCGAGACCCAGGCGGGCCAGTCCTAGCAGGACGGCGAAGACCCCGCCGGGGTCCGGGCTCATCACCATGGCCGAGCGCAGAGCGACCTTGCGCGTGGCCGGCGTTTCGGCCTGCTGCTGAGCCTGCTCCCAGGCCTTGGCGATCTCGACGCTGTACGCCCAGTAGTTGGGCACGCCCGGTTCGGTACCGCCGATCACACCGGTGGCCTCGTCGTTGGCGGCGTCGAAGCGGTGCGCGTACACCGTGGCGGTGCTCATCTGCAGCCAGAGCCGTGGCGGTCGGGCAGCTCCCGCAATCGCGGCGCCCACGACCCGGGTGGAGTCGACCCGGGAGTCCATCATTTCCTGCAGATTGGCCGCCGTGTATCGGCAACTCACAGTGCGTCCGGCCAGATTGATGACGACATCGCTGCCGTCCACCGCCGCCGTCCATGGCCCCAGGGTCTGGCCGTTCCATTGGACCTCGCCCTCGCGCCTGGGGCGTCTGGTGAGAATCACGACCTCGTGGCCGGCGGCGTCGAGTGCGCGCTTCAGGATCGCGCCGACCTGTCCGGTGCCCCCAGGAATCACAATCTTCATCGGCTACCCCTCCTTCGTCTTGGATGAGCCTAGACCAAAGAGTTGAACATGTTCAAAACTAGGGTACGATCCGCGATTTCAGTCAGCCTCGCCGTGCGGCACGGGGCGCTGGACGTCAGTTGGGAGCGTTGTCCGGTTTGATCACGTGATGCCGAGGGTGGTCAGGGGGCGGGTGGCGTTGCGCGCGTGGTGGCGGAGGCCGGCGGCGATACTCCGGTGCCCTGACAGGCGGAGGGACCCGAGGGCGAGGTTGCGCAGGCTGGCCATGGCCCGAGGGGCGGTGCCGGTGCGCACACGGGAGGCGTCCTCAGTCCAGGCGGTGTCACGTACAGCGCGAGCGACGGGCCGAGATCATCGATGATGCGGTCGGCCGCGGACTTCGAGATGCCGAAGAGCGGGGCAAGCTGGCGCAACGTGAGGTTCGTGCGCCAGTGCGCCGCCACCAGCAGCACCCGGTCTTCCAGCGGAAGGGACCATGGGCGGCCCTTGCGGACCGGATCCGCACCCTCACGGCGCAGCGCAGTCACCAACTTGCCGAAGACACCCGGGCTCAGCCCCGTGAACGGGGCTATCCAGGACGACTCCGACGCCGTGATCACACCAGACAAGATCGTTTCATGGTGCCGACACAACGTCGAGAATGCTCCTATGACTGAAGAGCTGGTGAAGTTTCTCAAGGCGCGGCTGGACGAGGAGGCCGACTTGGCACGACGCTGCGACGGCGACGGCGACGGATGCGGGGAGTGGTCTGCCCACGGACACACGGTCGACTTCTGTCAGGTTGACCTCTCCGGATTCCACCCCACGATTGCTCTGCATGTGGCTCTGCACGACCCGGCCCGCGTCCTGCGCGAGGTCGAAGCCAAACGGCGCATACTGGCCCGCCCGCGACCCATGGCCGTGCCACGACCTGCGAGACCTTGCCTCGCCCTACACCGGCCACCCTGACTTTCCCTCACGGACCTGAAGCGGCGCAGCCCACGGACAGGGTGCCCAGCGAGGCCGCGTGTTGAACCGAACCACACCCACTAAAGATCATTTACGGGACAGGTCTTAGGCTCGGTGGCCATGAGTCAGAGCGGTTCGCAGGCGGCGGCATTCTTCCGAGATGTCCGTGGAAACGGAGTGGTCTGGCTTGTCCGGGATGACGACGGAAGCCCGACTCACCTCTCCGCGGACGGCACGCGAAGTTTTCCCTTCTGGTCTACCTCGCTCCGGGCTCAGAGGGCGGCGAATATTTGGGGTCGTGGGCTCCGCGTCGATTCCATGCCCGTGGACACCTGGTGCGATCTTGTACTGCCCGATGCTGCCCGGGACGGACTCGTGATCGGCATCAACTGGAGTGGGCCGCGTCTGGTCGGCTGGAGCTTCACTCCCAGGGAAGTCCTTAACCGGCTGGCGGATGCCAGCTAGCTCACAGCATCGGTCACCGGAGCGCGCAGGCGCCGCCGGCGCATGAGTACGCATCCGAGGGTGAGGAAGGCTTCGGTGGACGTCGTCGCGGATCTCCCAGCGGATCCGTAGCCGGCGGAACCAGTACAGCAGGGAGCAGATCCGCTCCGTCCAGGCGGCGCGCACAGCGGCCGCCCGGCGGCTCAAGGCCGACCTGAGGCCGCGGAGAAGCTGCGCCCCCGACGTTTCGAGGCCTCCACCACCGCCGCTTCGAATGCCTCCAGGCGCTCGCATACCCGGCGCGCTCGTCCTCGAGTACGGCGCTGAGCGCCACGGCAGCGATCTCCTCCGACGCGTCAGGACGAGGAACCCGCTCGGATCGGCCAACGCCCACGTCCACCGCCACGCCGCCGCCAGGACGGCCTTCACGTCCCACACAGAGGCCACGACCGACTCACCCGCCGGAGCCTCCCTCGGGGCCGTACGCGTCCACGTCGTGCTGACCGACGCTC
The DNA here is from genome assembly GCF_029167645.1 of Streptomyces sp. AM 2-1-1. NCBI lineage: Bacteria > Bacillati > Actinomycetota > Actinomycetes > Kitasatosporales > Streptomycetaceae > Streptomyces > Streptomyces sp. AM 2-1-1. Next base: position 7,125,157 of record NZ_CP119147.1, read on the forward strand.
ATGCGGCCCATTCCAGTCCGAGGCCTGCCAGCCGCTGAAGCTGCTCAACCGTGAGCGTCGCCCGTCGGCTCTTCACGTTCGACAGCCACACCCCCAGCCGCACCGATGTCCCGTCCGGCAACTCCTCGGACCAGGACCTCGCCACCACCGTGGACTCCCGCTGGGCGTACTGGGCGAGCGCGGCGAGCCCTCGTTCGAACGCGCCGGTCCGCGCCCCGCCCGCCCGTCGTGGCCGCGCCTTCACCAGACCACCAGCCGGCTTCTCCGGTGGCCGGACGCCGAGCGCGACCAGGCGCTCGCGCGGCCCCCCCGACCAGCTCCCCCCACCCGTCCCGCTGGGCGACCAGCCACCGGCCCACGTCCAGCCCGTTCACCATCGCCCCGGGCTCCACATGCCCGAGCACGCTCCCCGGGGCGACAATTCCCTTCAGAGCGGCGTAGTGCCGCTGCCAGTCGACGGGCCAGTCCGGCGCCCAGTCCGGGTCGATCGCCGCCAGCACCGCCGCACGCCGCGACGCCCGCCCCGGGTCCTTCCCGAGCCCGTTCTTCTTCCGCGCGTTGGCCAGCCACTGCCCCACCGGCCGGTCCATGATCATCGCCGTGACCGGTGCGGCCAGAGTCCCGTACACCGCGAAGTACGCATGGGCGGCGCCGAGGTTCTCCTCCCACGCCGCGTCCACCGGGTCCCACACGACGCCGAGCGCCTCCAAGTCCTCGGAGAAGCTACGGTTGCCGTGGTGGGCGGCACCGACCTGATGACCGGACTATGCCGAACGACACCGCGATGAGGCGGTCGCTCTGGTGGTGCAATGGCGGAGTGGTCAGTTCGTGTTGCCGAGGACATCACCGGCTGCCGTGCGGAAGCCCTTCACGGCCTGGTAAAGGGCGCGCTCTCGTTCGGCGGCGAGAGCGGTGTCCGCCGCCTTCTGGGAGGAGTCTCCTGCATGGGCGTTCTTCACCATCCGCCGCATCACGTTGGAGAGGTCGCCGGATGCGTGAGCCACACGGTCGGCTGCTTCCCCTATCGAAGGCGGACCTTCAAGGATGACGACTTCAACGGCACGGTGGACCTGCCGAGCCAGTGCGACGAAATGGTGGACCTTCTCGTCCACATCCCGCAGGTCGGGAATCTCCGGCTGGAGTGCGCCCAACACGGCGTCCATGGCGATGTCCCGGTCGTGAAGAGCACCGAGGTAGTTCGCGTAGGCGTCCCTGCGGTGCTGCCTGCGCCACTGGCCGAACTGCGAGCGTGCGGTCGCGCGCCCGTTCACCATCGCCGCGCCGATGGTGGCGAGGGAGCCTACGGTGGCGCCGAGCAGTGCGGCGAGTCCAGCATCCATGATCTCATTTTGCCTTTCCCTTTTGATTCGTCAGCAGCCAGGTCTGCGGCCTGCCGTGGTCTGGAACTGGGCGGTCAGAATGATCACGTGGCTGAACGTGTGCGGGTTCGTGAGATCGACGACGACGAGGGGCGACGACTGCCCCGGCGGTGGCTCCGGCCCGGATTGGTTGAGCACCACCAAGCGCAGCGGCCCGTCGAGCCGGCCGACGCCCCGCCCTCGGACGCCTTCGAGGGTTCTGAGGGAGCGGACACCCCGTAGGGGAAGTAGTCGGCGCGGCGTCACCCCCTCGACCAGGCCGGTGACGTGGACGTTTCCCCGTCGTGGCCGTGCCGTTGAGGCGCCCGGGAAAGCGCCCTGGACGGCGCCTCGCAGGCCATCCCGGTGGCACGGCCTTCAGCAGCCCGTCACGCACGGCAGCGGCGAGACGAGCACGAAACCCCTCGACCCCCCTGCCCCTCGGGGACAGCTCAAGGGGATTTGCTTCGCCCGGCCTCGCTTCGCCGCTACTTTCCGTAGCGCTGTTTGGCCCGTCGGATCGGCGTACAGCGCTCCCGGGGTGTCCGTCGACTGGGTCGCCCGGCCGTTCGAGAGGTGGGCCGACCGGAGACCGGCGGAGTCCCTCCTGCGCGTTCGGCGTGCACCCGTGCACGAGCACGCGCGGGCACACGGCGGACCGCCCGCGCCCCTGCCGCAGCTGGTGCCACGGGTGCTGCCGCAGGTGCTGCCGCAGGGTTGCTGCCATGGGTGCTGACCTGGACGGACCCCCTCAACCCCCGCCCCTGGTGTCGGTGCGGCAGCACCTATGGCAGCCCCTGGCCGATCAGTGATGACCTGCGGGTTTTTTTCGGTGGCGGTTCGGCATCGTGAGGTCAGCGCGGTAGCTGGGAGGCCACGGGTCCGTTTCCCTCTGGTTCGCCGCAGACGTACCGGGATGTTTGGTTTCCGGGTGGGGGTCCTCAAGGGCGCAGGCGGCCGGCGTACGCGGCTGCTGAGGTGCTGGACGGTTGGGACAACAGCCCCCAGCGCCGCTCCTACGCCCTCGGCCTGCTCCGGGCCCGGCCGTGGGTTTCCCAGCGGATGTCTGGACGGATGTCAGGGGATGCGCCAGGGAACGGGGTTCGGCCGTGAAATCCACCATGGGCGGGTTTTCAGCGTGTGTGCAGTTCAGGACCGCCACCCGGGACCGCTCGGCTACCGCCACCCGGGGTGGCGGGTGGCGGTCACTCCGAACCGGGTGGCGGTGGCCGGGCGGGGCTGGGCGGTGCTGGGTGACGGTGCCCCGGGCGGCCGGCCCGGCACCCGGAGGAGCGAGCTGGTGGTCGCGCAGCAGCCCTTTCCGGGCCCGGGGAGCGCTGCCCGCGGCGCGCAGCCAATCGGTCCGCACGCCACCGACAGCCGCAAGCACAGCCGTAGCCCTCACAGCCCGCCCGGCCCGCGCCAGCGGACCGGCAACAGGCCGGAAGGCACTCGCCCAGTGCCGGCCGGGCTCCCCAGGCAAGTAGTCGCCGGCCGCCGCGCCCCGGAAAACGCGGTCTGACCTGGTGTTTACCAGGTCCGCGGCTGCCCGGCCGGTGCGACCAGGGGAGCGATCAGAGTACGACGAGAAGCGCGACCAGAGGCGCGACCTGCCGGTGGCGCCCCCGCCGCGGACTTCCCCTTGTTCCCCTGGGGCTGGCTACTGGGAGGTGGGCGGTGGAGGCGGTGACACGGCGTCGGGGAACGCGTACGCCGCTGCGGCGGCCTCTCTCCCGGCCCGCTGCGGAGCGCGCCGAGCACACATCGGTCCGGCCCTCCGGCCAGCTGCCGCAGGTACTGCAGCGGAGGGATGTCAGCCAGTGGGTCAGGGCCCAGGGGGACATGGCCCGCAAGGCCAAGAAGGAGACGCTCGCCCCGGTTACCCGCTGCGCATCTAGGAAGTACTGCGGGCAGCATGACGTGATGCCTCCGGTGACGGGGCAGAACGACTGTGGCGCCTCCCGTGTGGGAGGCGCCACAGTCGTGCACGCCAGGAAGATAAAGGCCCCGATCCGCCGCACCTCCGGGTCACCCAGTGCGATGTGTCGGCTTCATTTCAGTGGGCTGGTGGCAGTGATGGTCGATCAGGTAGGGGTGTTAGAGGCGTCAGCAAGCACGTCGGCGACGGGCACTGAAGGCTGTTCCACCCGCTAGGGCCACAATTGCAGCTACGGCCAGCATGCGGGTGATGTCCCAAGTATTACCGACCAAAGCGTCCTGCCTGCTGGCTTCTACAGACAACCGCATAGTGGTCTCACAAACAATTACCACTGGGACTACGAGTTGACAGGCCAGGCGGAGGCCCAGGTGGTAAGCCTTACGCGAGTAATAGCCAGCGAATCCGCAAAGAGAGCCAAAAAGAAGAGCGAAGGCCCACCACAATACGAGCATAGAAAGGAAATCCTGCCACGCAAAATGAGTGGCCTTTCCAGTTGGATCACTAAAATCTGGCGCCACGAAATCGCCTTGAATCGCCTTTGTTACGTAGTAGGCAAGTACGGTGACGAATAGTGACGCGAAACCCATAACGCCAGATTGCTTCATGGATTTAGCCATCAGTCCCGCAAAGAACGCCAATAGGCTGTACATCCAGCCAGCGACTAAAGTGACGCTCACAGCATGACTCAGCTGTCCGTCCATCGATTCCAAGAGTGGCCCAGCCACCCCAACGAACAACCCAACCGCAAGCGGGAGTGTGACAGTCGAAAGTGATGAGCGCACGCGTACAACCTCTTTGCGGGGGAGGGATGTTCAGGCTTCACCCTACTGCACCACCCGGGATGTCGTGGGGTTCCCCAGTGACCGAAAACCTAACTATTGCTCATAATTGGGTGAAAGTTAGGTCTTCGGTCACTGGAGGCCAGACTTCAGCCAAGAAGGCTAGGCCGATTCTTTAGTACTTGCCCCAGTACGCGTTGCAGGTGTAGGCGACGCCGGCCGTGACGACAGCCTTGGCCCAGACATCCGCGTTCTGGATGTCCTTGTCGGTGAGCTGCGCCATGGCGACGCTGGCCGAGTGCTTCACGCTGGGGTGAATGTAGTTGGAGTAGCAGTGCTTCCCCGTCGCGGCGGCCGAAGTTCCGTAGTTCCAAGTGCCGCCACCGACGGAAGCCCTCGTCAGCGGGCCGGAGCCCTCCTGGAACGAAACCGCTCCCCACTCGGTCGGCTTGTCGCCGTTCGGGAGGGTGAGCACATCGGGGGGCGTGTCGCCATTCGCCACGGAGTAGACGTGTACCTGCGGGGCCGCGGTGGCGTGGGCCGGGGCGGCGACCGCAAGGGCGCCAGCAGCGGTGGCCAGCGATACGGCAGCGAGGGCGAATTTTCCGGGCTTCTTCATAAAAAACTCCTTCGAGATTGCAGTGCGATTTTTTATCGACTGACAACTTAGTGTGGACGGTGTGATCATCTTTCATAGTTGGGACGCTTCTGTAAAGGCATTTGGAGGCAACCCTGCACGCGGTCAGGGTTTGATGGGGTGCCCGCTAAGTCCGATATAAGTGTAACTGACACGGGTTTCTTTATGGTTCTCTAGGGTGGAAATATGAAGATTTTTCGGGAATGCCGCAACAGAATTAGCGGGGCTGTAGATATGGTCACCCCGAACGATTCAAGCCATAATTTGGCGTATTTTTTCTGCCCGTGAAAAGTTCGGTTGCACGGCAGACGACCTTGTGTTCAGAAACAGGCATCTAGTACGCGGCTCACCTCTTCACCGCCCAGGTCGCCGGCGCTTCCGACGCGCAGCTCCAGGCCGTCATCGCCGAGATCCTCTAGAAGCGGTAATTCAAGGACTGCGGCCCCCGGGCCGCCGGTCTCCTCGTCGAGTACACCGACATCGAGCATGTCCGACATCCACCCCTGAGCTCCTCTCAGGGGCTTCCCAGCTCGGAAACCGCAGGCGCCCTGCCTCACAAGCACGTGTGATGATCTGCGGGTTTTTGTCGATGGAAGTTCGCATCGTGATGTCAGTGCGGTATTGATCGGGTTTCTGCTGTTCAGCTTGCTGCGGTTAGGGATTCGAATGGGGACAGAAATGTCGATTTGGTGCTGATAGTGATGGTGTAGATCAGCTGGTTGCCGGTCGTTACAGCGTGGGTTGTCCTGTCGCTGGTCAGGGCTGTGGTGGGGGGACGGGCGCTGCTGTGTTGCTTTCTATGGGCGGACTGCAGGCGGTAATGGATTCCTGTTGCGGTGCGGCCCGATGCAGAGACCTTGCCGAAGGCTGGTGCTTGAAACTCGTCAGCTCCACCCCGGCACTCCTCCTCCTCTTCCTCGACCAAGGCTCCGATCCGCTGTACCGCCGAGTCGCCCAGCACCGCGGTGAACACCGCCTTGACTCCGCCCACGCCCGCCGACAAGCATGGACGGTGACCGCCGCACGGACCCGCCCCTCAGCGACCTCGCCCATTCATGCGGCCTTCGCCCACTCCAGCCCCAGAATGGCCAGCCGCTGAAGCTGCTCAACCGTGAGCGTCGCCCGTCGGCTCTTCACGTTCGACAGCCACACCCCCAGCCGCACCGACGTCCCGTCCGGCAACTCCTCGGACCAAGACCTCGCCACCACCACCGTGGACTCCCGCTCGGCGTACTGGGCCAGCGCGGCCAGGCCCCGCTCGAACGCCCCGGCCCGCGCACCACCCAACGCCCGCCGCGGCCGCGCCGGAACCGCGGCGGCCGGCTCCGGCGGCCGGACGCCGAGCTCGACCAGGCGCTCGCGCTGCCCTCCGGGCAAGGCCTCCCACCCGTTCCGCTGAACGCCGAGCCACCGGCCCACGTCCAGCCCGTTCACCATCGCCCCGGGCTCCACGTCCCCGACCATGCTCCCCGACGCCACGATGCCCTTCAGGGCGGCGTAGTGCCGCTGCCAGTCGACGGGCCAGTCCGGCGCCCAGTCCGGGTCGATCGCCGCCAGCACCGCCGCACGCCGCGACGCCCGCCCCGGGTCCTTCCCGAGCCCGTTCTTCTTCCGCGCGTTGGCCAGCCACTGCCCGATGGGCCGGTCCATGATCATCGCGGTGACCGGTGCGGCCAGTGTCCCGTACGCCGCGAAGTAGGCCTTCGCCGCGCCGAGGTTCTCCTCCCACGCCGCGTCCACCGGGTCCCACACGACGCCGAGCGCCTCCAGATCCTCCGCCCGCCCGGGCAGCATCGTCCCGGCCCGCATCGCCCTCCGCTGATCGGACAGCCACCGCCCCAGCGGAAACCCGCCCCCGCCCCCGCCCTCCCCGATGCCGAACTCGCCGTTCCCACCCTCACCGGAGCCGAACTCTCCGCTCCCGCCCTCGACATGACCGTACGGAACCGCGAGGTCCCCCTCCCGCTCCCGGTACGCGACCGCCGCCCGGTGCCCCGCCCGCCAGTTCGCGTGCTCCGGCTCGATCAGGTTGTACTCCACCATCCTGGCCACCAACGCCGGATCCCGGTGCACCCCGAACCGCAGCAGCAACCGCTGCTCCTCCGCGTCGTCACCCTCCGGTGCCTCACCGAGCCACGACGACACCGGCTTCGTCCGATGCAGGTCCTCCTGCGGAGCAGCAAGCATTTCCACCGCACGCTCATCATGCGCACGCAACCCGGAAAGAACCTTCAACAAAGGCCGATACGACGCCGAATACGGCATGTCTTCCGGAGTTTCATCCGGACCGAGAAATACCGGCACGATCAGCGTCGCCATTTTATCCTGACCGGGCTTTTGTCGAAGCGCCCGGCCAATAGCCTGGACGATATCGACCGCCGACCCCTTCGGGTCGATAAGAGCGACGGAGTCCACACTCGGGCAGTCGACACCCTCGCCGAGAACCCGGCAATTCGACATCACCGCCCGTCCCGCCCGTCCCCCGAACCGGTGGAGATCCCGGACCCGCGTCTCCGGCTCGTGCTCGCCCGACAGCCACCCCGACCACACCTCCGCCGGATGCCGGTCCGGGTCAGCCACATGCAGCCGGGCCGCCACCCGCCCCAGCCCGGCGGAGAACGCGTTCGCCTCGACCGTCCGGTGGTGGAAGGTGATGCACCGCTGAAGCCCGTGCTCTGCCATCGTCTCCAGCAGCGCCGCCTGGAGCACGGCGAGCCGCTCGCCCCGTACGTGCTCCTCGAACCGCTCCTCGCCGTACAGCTTCTCCAGCGTCAGCCGCTCATCCCGCAGCTCCACCACCACAATCTGATACCGCGCCAAAAGCCCCCGCCCGATCGCGTCCGACAGATCCAGGACCCACAGAACCGGCCCAAAGATCCGCTCGTCCGACATCGAGCAGGCCATCTCCTTCGGCAACCGGTCCACCGGCGCCCGGCGACCCGCCGCCCCGCTCTCCTTCGGAAACTCCGACCGCCAGCGCGGACGCGGCCGCTCCATCCAGATCCGCGGCGTCGCCGTCAGATACAGCCGGCGCATCGCCGGAAGCTGCTCCTGGTCGTGGACGACCGCCCACGCCTTACCCAGCGACCCACTGGTCCGGTGCGCCTCGTCCACACAGACCAGGTCCCACACGTCCATCGGCAACCCGTACGCGCCCTCGTGAGCCTCCACCAGAACTGGCAGGGACGCGTACGTCGCGAACACCGTCACCGGCCCGCTGCCGTAGTACAACGCCAACTGCTGGGGATTCGTCGTCGACGGCACCCGCAAGTCGTACAGACGCGGATCGTCATCCATCGAGCACACCGCCACCATCGAGCCCGAACGCCCGAAAGACCGCCACTCCCGCACCGTCTGCGCAAGCAACTCCAGCGTCGGAAGAAGAACCAGAACCCGCCCATGCGGAGAAATACGCTGCGCCGCGCCGGCGGCAATGAACGTCTTTCCCGTGCCGCACGCCGCGTGCACCTGACCGCGCAGCCCATTCTTCGGAATCTGCTGCCCGGGCCGAATTCCCAGCCCGGCAACGATAGCGTCCACCGCTTCCGCCTGATGCGGATAGAGCGGAATTCCACCAGTCATGACGAGACGCTCCAAATCCGGGGGAATGGGGTAGCCGTTCCCTCGTGATGCTACCCGTGCATCACGAGATGCACGAATCTGATGCAGCACGATGCATCACATAGACTGACGATTGGCCTGTTCCGGCCCCACCGTGGCCAATCAGTGTGCTACATTGCGGGAGCAGTGCGCATCACACCCCTTCCCGAGTGCGAGCGTGGCCCTGGCCTGACTTCCCGTCAGGACGAGACTTTCCAGCCCTCGGCCCCGACCTCCTCGTGGTACCGGACCCCGGAGCCGGCCCCGGTAGGTAATACTCACCGATTCGGGATCCTACCCGCAGGCACAGTTGATGCACCGCCACCCCGTGCCGTAGCCAGCCCGGCGAAGCCGGTCGGGCGGGAGCGCAGCGGACGCCCCGCCTCACAGCGCAGCGGAGAGGCGCCCTCGATTACCGCGCAGCGGTAATCCGAATTCCCGCATGCGGGAATTCTTCATAAACCGCGCAGCGGTTTATCAAAAGGCGCGCAGCGCCTTTTAGAATTCGCGCAGCGAATTCCCGCTCCTCGGCGCGCCAGCGCCGAGGTACCCGCTCCGCGGG
>NZ_CP119148.1 GCF_029167645.1 Streptomyces sp. AM 2-1-1
CCCGCGGAGCGGGTCCCTCCGGGCTGCGCCCGTCACAGCGAGCCGGGTCGCTGCGCTCCCCGGCCGCTCCCGCTCCGCGTGAGCGGATGCGGCTCGCTCCGCTCACCACCAGGCGGCACGCGCTCCGCGCCCGCCACCCAACCGCAGGGCATCCGGCCCGCGTTGCGGGCCGGGGCCGGCCTCCGGCCGACCCGTGGCCTCCGCTGCGCTCCAGCCACACCGGGCGCACCCCCACTCCCCCGTGCGGGCCAGGCGTGCCACGCTCCGCGCGGCCCACCCACGGGCCTGCGGCCCGAGCAGCAGCAAGAGGAAGGGGAGGTGACAGGTGGTCGGGCGAGTGACGGGGCGCGGGGGCCGGCCCCTCTCGGAGAGGGGCCGGGACTGAGGGGCCATCAAGGCCCTGGATTCGCTTGCGATAAGGCAAGACTAGCAGCTTTCGGCCACGTTAGAGGGAATCTCGGGATTCTGTGTGCTTCATTTTGGGAGCCAAGATAAGCTATGGACTCAGAGCACACCAACCCGGACCCCTCCGGAGCGATATCGAGGTCCATCCCCCGGCCTTGCCTGTGCTCTGGCGAGGCAGAGAACCGAGCCGATCACATCCGTCCAACCGTAGCCCTCACGGTTCGTCTACGTGCAGGTTTCCCGTTTCCCGCCGCTCGAATCGAGTGGGCAGCACCCCAGGAGAAGGCAGGCGAATATGTCGAGCACAGACCACGTTGACCAGCGCGAGGCAGCCCAGCGAGAAGCCATTGACGCGGTCGTGCGCGCCCTCGAATTGCCTGCAAGATCACTTGTGCCCGAACGAGGGCTTCGAACGCAGGTGATCATGGCGACCGGGTCCGGGAAGACCCGGGTGGCGGTCCGCAGCGCGGAGGAGCTCCACGCGGGCCGTGTGCTGGTGCTCGTGCCCTCGCTGGACCTGCTCGCCCAGACCGAGTCCGCGTGGCGCGAGGGGGGCCGCAGGGGGCCGATGATCGGGGTGTCCTCGCTGCGGGGCGAGGAGGTGTCCTTCCCCAACACCACGGACGTGGACGAGCTGGTGGAGTGGACCCGGGGCCTGGACAAGGTCACCGTCTACGCCACGTACGCCAGTCTCGGACTCGGCACGCTGGAACGCGCGCACGCCGGGGGCCTCGCGGCCTGGGACCTGATCGTCGTGGACGAAGCCCACCGCGTTTCGGGCCGGATCGGGAAGCCGTGGGCGGTCGTGCACGACAACCAGAAGATCCCGTCCCTGCGCCGTCTGTACATGACGGCCACGCCCCGGCTGTGGCAGCTCGGAGACGAGAACGAGGCCGGCGCACCCGGCGAGCTGGTCGCGAGCATGGAAGACGACCCCGAAAGCCCCTTCGGCAGCCGCTGCTTCACCCTGACCCTCTCGGACGCCATCGACCGGGGAATCTGTGCCCCCTACCAGGTCGTATGCGTCGACGTCACCGACACCGCCCTCCAGGCCGCGCAGCTCCTGGGCGCCGAAAGCCGCTCGGCAGAGGTCCGCGGAGCCCGACTCGCCGCCCTGCAGACCGCCCTGGTGAAGGCGTCTGCGGAGGAGAACTTCCGGCGCACGCTCGTCTTCCACCACGTCGTGAAGGAGGCCGAAGCCTTCGCGGTCGGCCTTCCCGACGTCGCCGCGCAGCTGCACGCCAGCGACCCGGAGCTCTACCCGAAGACGATCTGGGCGGACTGGCTGTGCGGCGACCACAAGCCCCTCCACCGGCGCCGCCTGCTGGGCGAGTTCGCGGCCGGGATCGCCACGGACGGCACCGTCGTGGAGAAGTGCTTCCTGTGCTCGGTGAAGGTCCTGGGCGAGGGCGTCGACACCAAGAACTGCGACTCCGTGTACTGGGCGGACGTTCGCGGGTCGATGCCCGACCTCGTCCAAGCGGTGGGCCGGGCGCTGCGGATGCAGCCGGGCGAGGGCAAGGTGGCCTCGCTCGTGGTGCCGGTGCTGCTCGGGCCGGGCGAGACGGCGGACAACATGCTCACGAGCCGGGCGTTCGGCGGGCTGGCGAAGCTGCTGGAGGCGCTGCGGGCGCACGACGCGCGGATCGTTGAGAGCCTCGCGGAGCAGCAGGCCCCGAGCCGCTACAAGCCCGTCAGCAAGGACGACAGCGGCAAGAGCACCGACGGGAGCGGCGAGGGCGCCGGAGGCGTCAGCGGCCCCGCCAAGGCACTGCTGAAGTTCTCCACGCCCCGCGACCCGGCCGCCCTCGCCGCGTTCATCAACCTGCGGGTCCTCAACCCGGAGCACGAGCACTGGCGGCGCGGCGTGGAGGCCGCCGTCATCTACGCCCGCGAGCACGGCGACCTGCGCGTCCCGTTCACGTTCCGGGTGCCCGCCGCCGTCGACGGCCAGGAGGCCGAAGAGGCCGGGTGGCCGGCCTCGCTCGCCGGGTTCCCTCTTGGGCAGTGGACCGCCGACGCTCGCCGGTTCTACGCCCGCAGTGACATGGACGAGGACCGCGTCGCGCAGTTGGAGAAGCTCGGCATGATCTGGTCGCACTTCGACGTCGCGTGGGAGGAGGGCCTGTCTGCCGCGCGCGGGTGGGCGTCCGAACACGGGCACCTCCTGGCCCCGCTGGACGCCACCTTCCAGGGCGCGAAGGTGGGCATCTTCCTGAAGAACGCGCGGGCCGCCGCCCGCAAGGCGCAGGAGAACGAGCAGCGGCGTGCCGAGGGCCTGCCGGTGGAGTCGTCGGCCGGGGCGCTGTCGGACGAGCGGCGCGAGCAGCTGGAGGAGGTCGACGCCTCTTGGTGCCCGAGCTGGCCGGTGACGTGGCAGCGGTGCTTCCACCTGGTCCGGATGCACCTGGACGCCGGCGCGGCGCTGCCCACCGAGGCGGGCGACGTCGTGCGCCAGGGCGAGGATCTCGGGCGCTGGGTGCAGTCGGTGCGGCTCGGCTGGGACCAGCTCACGACCGTGCAGCAGTGGATGTGCGAGCAGGTCCTCGGGATCGAGCCCGCCAGCGAGGACGAGAAGCCGCCACCGCGCCGCACACAGGCCGACAAGTGGGCCATGAACTACGAAGCCGCCCGCCAGTTCTACGAGCGTGAGGGGCACCTCCAGGTCCCGAGGAAGCATGTCGAGCGGATCGGCGGCGAGGGCCAGGAGGAGCGGGAGTACAGGTTGGGCTCCTGGATCGGGAATCAGCGCAGCCGGGCGTCGACGCTGACGCCGGAGCGGATGGAGCAGCTGTCCGCGATCGGGATGCGGTGGTCCTGATGGCGGGCGTCGTCACCGCGGCCGCCGCGCTCGCGGCCGGCTATCTGCTCGGGCGGCTGCGCCCGTGGCAGCGGCTGGGCGACTGGGCGGCCGATCAGGTCCGCTTCACCGGGGCGTGGGTCCGGGGCGGCTTCGGTCGCCAGGCCGTCGTCGTCCTGGTCCACGCCGTCACCGCGCCGCGCACCAGCTGGCGCATCATGCGCGCCCCGGCCACCGACACCTCGGTGCCGGTGCCCATACGCGATCCGGACTGGGTCGCCAACCGCACCCGCCACGACAAGGGAGGCTCCGCGTGAGCACCGAGCAGCACGACGCCGACGCGTACGGCCAGGAGCTGGCCCGCATCAGCCACCACCAGCACGAGGCCACCGACGCGCGGTTCATGGTCTTCCAGGCCCTGGCCGCCGTCGGGCTCTCGAGCGAGCAGGCCGACGACGTCGTGGCGAAGCTGGAGGTTGGGGCGGTGGCCGGCGCACACACCTGGATCTCCGAGAGCAGCCCCCCGCACAAGTCCGAGCCGCGGTTCGAGGACGGCTGGTTCGCCGGTGTCCGCGACGTCGCCAGCTACCTGCTGCGCATCGCCGACACCACCGCCAACGCGGGACGTGGCCGCGCCGCCTCCAGCGCCATGCTCCTCGCCCACCTCCAGCAGCCGCACTCCCCCGCCCCGGCAGAGGCCCCGGCGGCGGTCCCGGCCGTGGAGCTGGACGCGAAGGACGTCCTGGCGGCCGCGGAGCGGTTCACGTGGGCTGTGGCCGCGCCCGGTGTCCGCCACTGGCCGGACGGCAGTGACTTCCTGGACGTCGCCCTGAGCGCGGTGAGCCCCGAGGAACGCGAGGGGTACATCGAGCACCTGGCGGTCTTCGTGGAGGGGCACCGAGACCGCCTGGAGGAGCTGCTGCGCGCGTACGGGCCGGGCAGCAGGCCCGCCTCGCACGGTCGGTACGCACTGATTGGACAACCCGAAACCCTGGTCATCGTCGAGCGCATGGAAGCCGTGCCGTTCCTCCTGCGCAGCCAGTGGGAGAAGGAGCTGGAGACCGTCTTCCTGAACGACCTCGAGTTCGCGTGGGGACCGCGCATCCGCCTGAACCGATGAAGCGAAACGTCGACGGGCCGCACGGAATCTTCCGTGCGGCCCGTCGACGTATGCGGGTCAGAGTGCATCGCCGTACCGGTTCCAGCGACGTCTGACGTACGCGCAGGGCGAGCGGCGCCACTGAGCCGAAGACGTCGGGCGCCCCCTACGCTTCGAGGTTGTCGGGGAGCTTGTCTCCCTTGATGCCGACCTGGCTGATTGAGAGGCCCAACAAGAGCGCTCCCTCCAGGCCGGCGAGCAGAGAGAACAGCTGGTCCTTCTCCTCCTGTGTTCCAGCGTCACCGTGCTTGAACCCCTGGAGACTTTTGCGGGTGGCCACGATCACGCGGGCCAGGACGTCGTGGATGAGGCTCGGTCCTTGGCCGTTGTCGTGCTCGTGTGCTTCACGCGCCGTGGGACCGCCGCGGTAGACGAAGCACAGGACCTCCGCCCGCTTGTTCGGCTGATCAACGCCGTTCTCATCCGGGTAGGTCAATCCGGGCTCGTCCGGCAGGTTGGCTTCGATCCAGGCCATGACTTGTTCCTTGGTGAACGCTTCCCGCAGGATCCGGTCAATCAGCTCGATCAGCGAGTTGGCCGCCTGAGAGATGCCGTCCTCGGAGTGAGCCAAGGCGTCCTTGGCTCCTCGGATCTTCCTGACGAGCTGGGAGTTTTCACGCTCGAGCCTCTTCACCGAGGAATCGGCCACCAAGTGCCGGATTGTGGAGACGATCTCTGTCATGTCGTCGGGCCGCCATCCGACGAGGTCGTCGGCGGTGGCGGTTGTGAGATCCATGGGGAGTGTGGAGATGAACTTGTTGCCGAACGCCTCGTCCGCCATGATGACGATCTGCACAAAATCGAGGCCGAGGATGTCGGCCTTCGAGACAGCCTTCCGCTGGTTCTCCGTCATGTTGCTGATGGCGTCGCTCCACGCCACGGCGAACGGCATCGACGCGCGGAGTCCACGTCGCACGGCCAGAGCTACGATCGCGCCGTCCTCTTTCACTGCGTCCACGAGCCGTTTGAAGTCACGGGCCCCGAGCAGGCGGAGCGCGAAGGCGTTGTAATTCACGCCCTTGAAAGAGTTCAGCCAGGATATCGCCACATCCTTGTTCTGAGTTTGCTCCAGAATGTAGTCGAGCCCCGTTTCCACGTCGGAAAGATCGAACTCCTCGAAAGTGGACTCCAACCGGTCATACCAAGGCTGGTCACTACCTGTGTCCAGGAGGGCCCTGCACATCGAGATCAGCAAGTCTGCACCAATGATCGCCGAGTCGTCGAAGTGCAGGGCCGTGCGGACATCGGGGTCGAGCTGCCGGAGAAAATCCGCAATCCGCGATCGGCGCGTACCAACAACCGCAGAGTCCTGCATGTTCGCCTCGCTTCACCACGTGCATTTGAATACCGATCAACTTACTCCGGTGAGTCGAAAACCTTCACCAATTTTCCTGCACCCCAATCCGTTGAACCACGGGCCACCGCTTCCGCAACAGGCGGCGCATCACGCGCGTCTGGCGAAGCCTCAGGATGACGTGTCATCGAACGGGGCCTTGAGGTTCCGTCGGCCGGGCCGCAGGTCTTACGAGGCACGGCCGCCGGCGTCAAACTGCCGAGCCCGGTCATCAGCGCGACACCGGTCTGGAACTCGTCCGCTGCCCCGCCGGTGATGTCGAGCCGCTGCACATCGAGCGGGCCGCCGACGAGCGCGGCGTAGCCGCGGCGTGGAGCGGGCCGCGGCGGTCGTCGTCGGTGTCGGTCCGGCCGCGCAGCGACTCTTCATCCCTGTCCATGGGATCAGCTTCCCAGCCACCACCGACAACCAGGGCCGGTACGTGCACCCAACGCCCAGCCACCGCCGACTGCACGGGCAGGCCCAGGGTCACCTTGGGCCTGCCCGCGCCCGTGGGTGGCGTGCCCGGCTCAGCGGCGCAGACGTGAGAACCAGCCGATGGCCTTCTGCTCCGGCACGGCCTGCTCCTGCTCCTGTTGGTCGGCATCGTGGGCTTCGGCGACGGCTGTGTGCTTGCAGCTGTCGCACAGGTCCGGATGGGAGTCCGTCGGGGTGCCCCAGTCCGTCGCCCGGGCCGCCTCCCACCGTGCGTCGGTGAACTTGGTCCCGCAGCCGGTACAGACGGGACGGTGCGCTTCCCGCTCGGCTGCCTTCTTCGCGGCCTGCTCCTGCGCCGCGCGCCGCACCTGGGCCTGGTACGCCGCCGTACGGGCCTTGGCTTCCTCTGCCTCGCGGGCGTCGGCGGCGTCACGGCGTGGGTTGCCGATCGCCTCGAGGAGCGGCTGCATGTGGTCGCGGCCGAAGCGGAGGAACACGGCGTCGGCCGGTCCGTACTTCTGGAGGTTGGGCAGCGTGACCGCCATGATCGGGATCTTCTGGTCGTAGAGGTGGTGACCTCCGCGTTGCCGCTCGCCCTGCCACAGGTGACGGGTCAGCTCTTGCAGGCGCGGGACGGTGCGGTCGGGGTTGCGCTCGCCGATGTGGTTGAACACGAGCAGCACGGGCGGGTGCGGTGTGTCGCCGTACCGGCCCTGGGGAACGGTCCAGCGGGTGCGCCACATCGGGCGCTCACGGCCGTCGGTGTCCTTCGCCTTCCGCCGGAAGAAGCGGGCGTACTTCTCCAACTTGGCGGCGAGCTCCTCCGGGGTCTCGTGGCAGTTGTCGACCTCGATGAACAGCAGCGGCACCTGATCCTGCGGTGCGGTGAGAACCAAGTCGGCCTGGGCGCCGCCCTTGCCGGGTGTGTTCCACGTCCCGGTGGCGGGCAGCGGGACCTCGGTCCAGAACGAGGCGATCGTGCCGATGCCGCCCGGTGAGTCGACGTCGGCCTGGGCGGCGGCCTGGACGTGCGGCGGGTCGTCGGCCAGCCGGGCCAGGTTCGGCTTCGGGCGCAGCAGCGCGATCACGGTCTCGTTGACGGCCATCGGGTGGGAGGCCCCGCTGGAGCCCGCGCCGCGCGCGGTGGAGCCCATCTCCGTCACCGGGCGCCGCAGCTCGTGGGAGGCGGCCTCCAGGCCCTTGAGGGTCAGGTTCCGCAGCGAGTCGCCGCCCCCGGTGGAGCCGCCGTTCTCGGACAGGCCGTGCTTGCGCATGTCGGAGAGCGCGCCGGTGTGCGAGGCGGTGCGGGCCTGCTTCCGCTTCGACGGCGGTTCCTTGTCGGCGTGCCGGAAGGTCAGGTGCGGGGCGCCGATCCGCTGGATCTGATCAGCCGTCGCCACCTTCAGCGCCCCGAGCACGCGCAGCACGTCGCCGCGGTAGCTGTTCGTCGACCCCGCCGGGTTGGTCTTCCGCTTCCCCGCCATCAGCTCTGCTCCCTCGTTGCTCGCGACCGGCCGCCGGCTCGCCGCCGACCGCGCCCGGCCGGGGAGGATGTCCGGGCCGCCCGCAACCCGGCAATCTCCTCCACTTCATACATATAGAGGAGATTAAAGGGTGTGACGGTTCGAAATCCGCCCCGATACCCGGCCTGACAAGGGGTTTTATCGCTCCCGTGGGTGCCGGGCACCAAAGGGGGTTCCCACGGGCCCTCCGCAGGGGCGCCCGCAGGGACCTGCCACGGCCTGCCCGCCGCAGGCAGACCTTCCGCCCCCGTCGGCCCGCGGGCTGCTCGCACCCAGTCCGTGAGTGGGTGATCGCCATCGTCCGTCTCCTTCACTGCCCCGGGTCCGGGGCCTTGATCCGAAGGAGCAGCGTGCAGGAGACCCCCTTGTCCGCGGTCTGACGGCCGCCGATAGCCGGGGTGGTCAAGGGAAAACGCGGCGCCCAGGGCAGTGCGGCCGACCTGGACAAGGGGTAGGCGGTCCGGCTCGCCACCGGGCTCGGCAGGTGGACAAGGGGGCCAGGTTCGCCCCTTGCCGCCCGATTCGCCCGACTCTGTGTGGCAGGGAGAAATCTCTGGTCTCTGTCCACAGGGCTGCCGCTGAATCCTGCTGGGGAGTCGTCGTGATCCACGCGGCGACCGCAGTTGAGGAGACGTCATGCCGTACCTGATCCCGCCCCGAACGCCGCTCACCGAGGACCAGGTGGAGCGCGCCTTCGACTACGTCATCGCGTTGCAGCTGGGCGGTGGGGGCCAAGTCGCCGGCCGCGCGGACGCCGACCCGGAGCTAGCCTTCCTGCTGCTGCGACTGGCCGAGGACATCGTCTTCCCCGCCACCACCGTCTCGGACGATGACGACCCGTGCGCGGACTCCTTCGCCCTCGACGAAGTCGGGTGCATCCTGCTGTCCGCGCTGCGGGACTGGGCGCGGGACTCCCCCTCCACCGGCGCGCTGGGCATCGCCCGCACCATCATCCGGTTCACGGTGGACGTCATCCCGGACCCCGATGACGAGGACACCGCCACCACTCTGGAGACGATGCGGGACGAGCACCGGGAACGTGCCCGCACGGTGCACCCCGCAGTCGGCGCACACCAGTAGCCGCGCCCTGGCCGCACCGAGTGGAGCCCACCCGATGCGGCCTGGGCAGGACTCGGTGGCGACCACTCTCGGTGGACTCCACTCGATGGAACCCACTGAGTGGAGCCCACTCGATGCGGTGTTCCAGGGGCGCCCGGTGGCGCGTTTCCCCTTGACACGGGCCCGTGTCAAGGGGAAACGCGACCGGGTGCGCGGGGGTGGATGCACGGCATCGTCACCACGATGCTGTGCACTACGGAGCGATGTCGTGCATCCATCCAGAGAGTGCACGGCATCGTCGGTGAGCATCGAGTGGACCACGCCGGGTCCACTCAGCGGCCGGCTTCTGGCCCGCGGTGTCGGTCCGGCTGCTGGGGGTGGTGCGCCCGCTGGTCGTCCTCCCGCACCGGGTGCGGTGCGGGAGCGTCCTGCGGGTCGGTGTACTTCTTCGTCCTGGCGGCGGCGGCGTCGCCGGCCTTCGTGATGACCTCCATCGCGCGGCGCAACTGCTCGGCGGTGAAGTCCAGAGCCTCCACGTCCGTACGCGACGCCTTCAGGGCCCGCAGCTCCTTGAAGTCGACCGCCTCCTCGACCCCAACCCCCGGCTCCTGGTCGTCGCGCTCGGGGTCGGCGGCCGCGAGCAGCTGCTCGGGCATCGCCGTCTGCTGGTGCCGGACGATGTCGTACCCCCGGCCCCGCACGACGGTGGTGTGCAGCTTCTCCCTCACGACCGCACCGGCGAGGACGGCCCGCTCGTACTGCAGCGGGATGCGGGGGATCTCCCACTCCCCCGCGTCCTGGCCCGAGGACCGGGGCGCGGCCGGCTCGCCGGGATCGGCCGGAGGTTGCCGGTCCGGATCAGGTACGGCGGATGGGCGGCGTCGGGCGGTGAGGTCGGACAGGGCCCACCGGGCTGTGTAGAGGCGGTAGCCGGCCTCCAGGCCGCGCACGGTCTTCGGCTCGCTGATGTCCAGGCAGTAGGTGGAGATGGCGGCGGCCACGATCTCCTCGTCCAGGCCCGGCTCGCGGCAGCGGCCCCGCAGGACCAGGGCGAGGTGGCGGCGGGCTTCGGCGAGCAGATGCCTCCGGTGGAACCGGCCGCCTTCGTTCATCACGAACACCGTCGCGGCGACGTCGACGGCCGCCAGGGCGACGTCGACCACGGCGACAACCCGGGCCCGGATCGCCACGGCCGCGGCGCGGGCGTACTCGAGGAGGGAGGTGATGACGTCGGCGGCGACACCGGAGGTGAGGATCGCGCTCGTCTTCCACCAGGCGCGCAGCTGCGCGAGTGGCAGCGTCTTCTGCTTGGGCGGGCGGGTCTTGCGGGCGGCTATGGCGTTCATCTTGGCGCGGGCCCGCTCGGAGACCACGGGCAGGAACTTCGGCTCGCCGTTGTCGTCGACGGCGGTGACGTACTCGTGCTCCAGCTCCTCGAGGCAGGCGGCGATCTGGTCGCTGCGCCGGGAGGTCCAGCGGATCAGCTCGTGCGGCACCCCCGCGATCTCCATCACCGGCCGGCGCCCCGGCGTGACGGTGCGCGGCTCGGTCGCCAGCCCGAGCTCCTCGCAGACCTCGGCGGCCACGAGCTCGTTGTAGAGCGCGGAGGCCGCGACGGTGTTCTCGTGCAGGGCCGTGGTGTGGATCGAGCCCCACTTCCCGTCCCGGCGCTGCCCCTTCACGGACAGCAGTACATGGTCATGGAGCAACGGGCGGCCGGAGCGCGCCTCGTAGTGGCGAAAGCGCGCGGCGACCAGACCGCCGGGCGGCCGCACCCGGTAGATGCCGTCCTTGCCGTACCGGATCACCGCGACCTCGTCCTCGATCCACTCCAGCACCCGTACGATCGCCCGCTCGTGCGCGGCCTCGATCACCCGACAGGTCTCCTCATCCCCCAGCGCCCACAGGAGGTAAATCGTCGGCTGCGGCCGGAACACGAAGTCGACCCCGGTCACCATCACCCGGCGGCCGAGGGCACCGGCCTTGAACGCCTTCGCCGGGGAGTCGCCCGCGGCGAGCCGCTCGGCCTCGATCCGGTCCGCGTACGGGTGCCAGCCCCGCTCTCCGAACAGGTTCCGCAGCTGCGCCTCGGTGACTTCCTTACCCGGCGCGAGTCCGAGCGCGGCAAGTCCGCGGCCCATCCAGCGCCCGGCCGGGACACCGGCTTGCTCCCGGGCGGCGCGCAGCGGCGTGCGGGCCGGGCGGCGGCCGTCGCCGACGACGGTCTGGCGCAGGTAGTAGCGGTACATCTGACCGGCTCGGATGACCTTGATATCCACTGTCATGGAGACCACGTCACACCGCTCTGACCTGCGAGAAAAGGCCGATCAGTCGTACGTCCCGTCAGGCGGGAGCAGCGGCCGAACTTTCTTCTCAAGTGCCCGCCAGGCGGGAAGCGGCCCCGGGCCGAACGCGAATGTCATCGCTCTCCGGCAGTCCTCACACCACGGCCCGGACAACACCGTCCAGCACCACTGAGCAGCATTCAGCGCCACGGAACGAGCACCGCCTACAGCAGCCCCTGGCAACCGGCGGGGGCTTCGTCGTGCTGCCCGGAGGAGACCCCCATCCCCACCTTCGAGGTCCTCCCCCGCTTCACCGCCGACCTCCAGCACCTCACTCCGCCCAGCGCCGGCGCTTCCGCCGCGTCGCCTAGGACGCCTTCGTGCCAGACCTGCGCACTGGCCGCCAATTCCGACCCGGCATACGAATCACGGGCGTGCGCCGCGCCCCCGGCGTCTACGAGCTCACCTGGGCACCGGACGGACGCGCGACGTGGTCATACGGCGGGGAGAAATTCGCTGGACTCCCCCACATCGTGTGGCACCCGATCGGGACGCATCCTGGGCCGGCCCCTGGCCGAAGGCTGTTCTGCGGGCGCGGGTCGCCAGTTGGTTGGCTGATCGTTCCGCGCATCAGGAAGGGGCACCGCGTGGCAGGCCTGGACGCGGGCGTTCATTCTCCGCCGCCGGTCGCTTCCTCGCCCTCGGTAGCGACTACCGCTTCGTTTTGGGTGCTGGCTCGGCGCGGGAGCTCAGGCAGCACAGGTCCGGTGGGGCACGGTACGGGCCGAAGCCCGTGCGGCCAGACGTACGTACGCGTCACGACGGCCCCGGGGGCGCCGGTCAGCGCTCCGGACACCGTGTACGTAATCTGCCCGTCCGGCCAATCGAAGCGGGCCTCCACCGAGCAGTGAACCCACGCGCTGCCGTCCCATACGTACATGCCTGGGCGCCGTCCGGCGGGGTAGGCCGTCACCCGAGGCCGCGGCCCTTGTGCCGGAGACCACGGCCGGCGCTCCTGCGGCTCCTGGCCCGGATGCCCAGGGAGGTTCCCCGGGACGGCGGCGGGCTCCTCGTTCTCCATGCTGCCGAGGGTAGACAGAAGCCCTCGTCCGAGAGGGACGAGGGCCCTGCGTGCCAGCGGACCGGTTAGGGGCCGCTTCGCGAACCTGGAAGACAGCTCGGGCCTGTTTTCTACTCGCCAAGCAGCTTGACCAGCATCCGGCGGTCTTCCTCGGTCAAGTGTTCCCGCAGGATCTTGTTGAGGGCTGCAGGGTCTTCCCAGGGCATGCGCGGCGCGGCGGCCCCGGGCGGCCTCGGTGTGGCGTGGGTGATAACTGAGTTATCACCCTTGGGGGCGGTACCCCGCCGTGAGGCAGTCCGCTGCCTCTTCTTGTCAACGTCAGCGCGTGCGCGGCGGTCTGCTTCGTCCTTCTGTTGTGCCGTGGGGATCTTTGCCATGTTCCGGAGATGTGCGACGTTCCGCCTGCCCGCCTCCAGATCTGCTTGGAGCTCAGGGGTGAGGGAGAGAAGGGAGATCTTCTGACTGATCAGGGGCTGGCTGATGCCGAGACGCTTCGCAGCTTTGTGCTGGGATCCGTAGAACTGGACGAGCTGCTGGAGTGCCTGAGCGTCCTCGAGTTCGCTGAAGTCCTTGCGCCGAGCGTTGGCGATATACGCGGCTTCCAACAGAGTTTCGTCTGTGCTGGCGAACTCGTCGCCAAGCATCACCTTGATGGCCGGCAGACCGGCTTCGCGTGCGGCTTTCAGACGGCGATGGCCGTCGATCACGACGTACGCGGCGCCAGCATCGAGTTCGTTTCGTCGTTCTGGCCGGTTGGCCAGGTACGCCTCTGTAGTGGCCACTGTGATGGCGGTGATCTGGCCGACCTCGGTCAAGGTCTCGACCAGATCGCTGACGTCCCCGATCTCCTCGCGGGGGTTGTCCGGGTTGAAACTGACGTCGGCGGGCGCCACGAGGGCGGGCTGGGGTACCACCGGCGTTCCCGTGGCAGCGGCGATGGCTCGTCCTCGGCTGCTCTGCGGGGCGCCGAACGCCGGGGCGCCTACGCGGCTTGCCGCATTCTGGCGGGTGGTCACACGATCTCCCTGACAATGCGGCGGATGACTTTTGCCTGTTGCGAGGCCGGAGCGTAGGACATGAGGGCCCGCTTGTTCCTGACGGCTTCGCGCTGGTCCTTGAGACGGCCGATGACGCCCACGACGCGGGGTTCCTTGAACTGCTTCCATGCCTCCAGCGAGGAGGTGATGACGTAGCCGTCCCGTGCGTCGTAGAGGTTGACGACGAGGCCAAGGTGGTCGACCTGGATTCCCCAGTCGGCTTGACCGGACTCGATCTGTTCCAGAAGGAGAGCGAAGGCATCGGCGGAGGAATCCTCGGCCTGTACCGGGATGAGTACACCCGAGTTGCTGGGCGCTTCATTGTCCCGTCGGCGGGCGTAGTAGATCGCCGCATCCATGCCGACGCCCAGGCTGGGCGGGCAGTCGACGACGATGACGTCGTAGTTGCCTTCTACCGGTTCCAGGGCGCGTTGGAGGGTGGCCTGCCGGTTGCGGTCGGTGGAGATCATGATGTCGAGGAGGAACGCGTCGGCGCAGGCGGGGAGGATGTCCAGTCGTCCTCCGAAGCGGTCGTCATCAATGGTGACGATGAGGTCTCTGACTGACCCTGTTCGTACGGTGCCGGCCATGTACTTGGCGAGGCTGGGGTCGTCGATACCGATGGCCTGCATGCCGAGCTGGGCGGTCAGGTGTCCCTGGGGGTCGTAGTCCACGAGAAGGACGCGCAGTCCGAGTCCAGGGTGCGCTTCGTCATTCTGGAGCAGTTCCTCGGCCTCGCCGGTAGCGGCTTCCTCGCTGGACTGGAGAGCTACTGCCTCTGTGGCTACCAAGACCTTGAGCTCGGGCCTTTCGGCGCAAGCTCCTGCAACTCCGGCGGCGACGGCGGTCTTACCGACGCCCCCTTTCTGGTTGCAGAGCACGATGCGCCGGGGGTACGGGGTGGGGGCAGGGGCAGAGCGTTCCTGGAGCCAGAGATCGACTGCTTGGGCGAGGCCTTGCACGATCGGCATCTCGCGTTGCGCGCAGGTGGCTTTGAGTTCTGACCACTGACCGGGGCGCAGCCAGCTAGACCATGCAACCCCGCCGGTGGTGTCGATGACGGGTAGATCGTCGGTGCGGGTCTGCCACATGTCGAGGGCTTCGGACACGGCGTCCTGGATGTCCACGCCGATCTGGGCAGCCCGGACTTTGAGGTCTCGTCGTAGCTGGGACGGCAGCTTGGAGACAACCTTTTCCCTGTCTCCGGTGGGGCTTGGGGTAACCATGAGGCGAGCTTACTAACCCCAACCTGAGGGCGAGTGACCCGACGTCATACAAAGTCGACCAATATGTCCGCCCTCCATCGGGTGATAACTGAGTTATCACCCCTGAGCCCGGCTGGTTCGGCACGTCTGGATGGGCTCGGGCCTCACCCCACCGAGTTTCTCGACCAGCCACGCAAAGCAAAAAGCGGCCCGCTGCTCCCCGGCGTTCGGGAGCAGCGGGCCGCGTTGTGGTCAGGGGGCCTGGGTGGCGAGGGTGTCGTCGATGAGGATCTCGGGGGCGGGGTCGGCGGTGGATCGTGCGGTGGTGGCCTTGTCGATGGCTGGGGTGAGTGCGTCGTAGACGCGGCCGGAGAGGGCTTCCTGGTCCGGGTAGTCAGCCCCGACCCAGCCGGGGTGGGCATCCCAGTCCAGCTCATCGAGGTAGGTGACGAGCTGGGCCCCGGTGAGCGTGATCCGGACCATGCCGCGCTGTCCGCGCTCTCCGCCGGCAGGGGCGGTGGTGACCTTCTTCAGTCCGTCCGGGCGGGTGCTCTCCCAGATGTCCTTGTTGCAGATGATGGTCAGGGAGCCGATTCCGGCGGCCTTCTTCATGCGGCTGTCGTGATGGGCGGGGGACTGGGGGGTCGTCGCGCCGCACGCCGTGAGTGCGAGCACTGTGATCAGGGTGGTTGCTGCCAGGGATGCGGTACGGCGGATCTGCTGCACGGGGTTATGCCTCCAGGTCGAGGTCGGGGGTGATGGTGCGTCCGGCGTGTGCGCGGGTGAGGAGTCGGTACGGCGTCCTCCAGGCGCCGTGGATCCGTGTCCTGGCGCAGTGGAGCGTGCCGGTGAGGGCGGTTTCGGTGTCGGGGTGGATGAGGACCAGGGCGACGGGGTCGGCGTCCGGCTGCTGCTCGGGAAGCGGGCGTCCGCGCTCCAGGCCGCGCTGGCCGATCCGTACGGCGACGTCGCCGCGGCCGGTCCAGGGGGTCGGCCGCTGGCGGGCGGTGAGCATGGCGGTGAACTCCGCGACCGCCTTCTGATCGCCGGGGTGCAGGGGGCCGGTGCCGTGTCCGCAGCGGCGGAAGCGGGCCGTCACGTGCGCACCGTCCGGCGGTACAGCCGCGTCCGGGTCGCGGGGCTTGCCGGAGGGCCGGGTGGCGTGGGTGCATTCGGTGCCGTCCGGGTGGAGCGGGGTGATCTTCACGGTGATGCGGCCATGGGCTTCGTCTCCTGGTCGGGTTCGGGGAAGGGCAGCTGGTGGAGCGCGGCCGCGCGGGCACGCCTGCGGGTGGGGCGTGGTGGGGTGGGCGGTTCGGTGCGGGTGAGTGCGGTGTCGGGGAGGAGTCCGAGCTGTCCGGCGGCGGCCGCGCGGGCGGCGAGGGTGAGGGAGCGGGTGACCCGGTGGTGTCCGTGGTCGATGCGCAGGTGGCAGAGCTGGCAGGCGGCGAGCAGGTTCTCGTCTCGCACGTCTTCGGGGGTGTGGTTGAGGTGGACGGTGGTGAGGTGGACCACGGACCCGGTGTCGGGGTGGGGCTCCTCGTGGACGGCGGGGCAGCGGCCGCCCGGGTGCGGCAGGCCGCAGTGGCCCGTGCACTCGCAGCGGCCGCCCGCCCGCTCGAACCGGATCCGCGCGCTGAGCTGGGGCCAGTCGCGCGGGTACCGGTGAAGGTTCTCGGGTCGGATGGGCACGGCCGTCACTCGCCCCCGGCGGCGTGGCGCTGCTCGAACTGCTCGATCAGTTCGCTCAGCGCGCTCGGGTCACCGGCGTGGCCCACCCAGACGCCGGCTTCGGTCCACACCGGTACTTCGCCGCTGTCCTCTGCGTCGAAGTAGCAGACGTAGGGTCCGTAGCGCTCGATGACGGCCGTGGAGACGGCGGCCGGGTCGGACAGCAAGGGCGCGGTCTCCAGCACGGCGAGCGTGGTGATGGCCAGCCACATCGGTTCGTCCGGCGTGCGGGGCAGCCGGAGGTAGCCGGTGACGCGGAGCTTGTCGCCGGGCACCAGGTCGTGGATGACCGCGTGCGCCAGCTCGGGGTCGGCGACGCTGCACGGCAGGATCATCTCGTCGGTGCGCTCGTCCGTGGGGGAGACGGTGAGGCGGAACCGGGCCGTGCTGTCGTGCACGTCGCCGGGCACGGTCTCCTCGTCCAGGAACCCGTCCAGGGCTATCGCTTCGGCGGCCATGGGTCAGCCGGCCTTCCGGGCCGGGGTCTGGTGGGCGGCGTCGTACGCCTCCCGGACCCGCTTGGGCACCATCCCGGCGTCAGCGACCTGGTGGCCGTTGGCGCGCGCCCACGTCCGGATGGCGGCGAGCTCCGCCCGGATGCGGCCGCTGCCCAGTCCTGCCCGCATCAAGGTGGGCACGGCGGCCGTGGTGGTGCGGGTGGCGGTCTTCACGGTGCGCAGCTCCTGCTGCGCCCGCTCGAGTTCGGCCTTGGCCCGGGCGACCTTCTCCTCCGCCTCGCGCTGTGCGGCCTCGCTGTCGCGGCGCTCGGACAGCTCGCAGAGGTCGGCGGTGATGCGGGCGGCTCGGCTGCGCATGCTGGCGGCCGGGTGGGTGGCGGCCCAGTCGAGCAGCTTCTGGACGGCGTCGGAGAGGGGCGGCGCGACGACCGGGACGTTGATGGCCGGGGCGGCGGCGGGGACTTGGCGGGTGATGAGGTCGGTGAGTTCGGTCGCGCTCAGGCCGGTGGCCTCGCGGATCGTGTGCTCGGCGTCGCCGTTGGTGTGCATGGAGAGCGCCATGGCCTCGAACGCGGTCAGGGCCGGGGCGGCGGGGGTGTTCGTCATGGGCGTGTCTCCGGTTTCCGGGAGGAGGGTGAGCAGGGCGGTGAGGGTGTCGGGGTCGGTGGGCAGCCCGAGGACGTCCAGGAGCAGCCCGAGGTCGTCCTTGTCGCGGGAGCTGCGGGCGGTGACCCGGGCTGCGGCGGCGAGCTGCTGGGCGGGGTTCGGGTCCAGAGGCAGCGATTCGGCTTCGAGGGCCTCGGACCAGTCGGTGAACATCAGGCCGCCCTGCCGCTGGCGGCCAGGGCCAGCACGTGGCGGTTGGACGCCGCCTGCTGGGGGGTGATCGGCTGTTTCCAGGGGTTGTACGGTGCGGGCCGGGTGGGGATGGACTCCAGCTCCAGTCGGGTCAGGGCCAGTTCGCGGACGGTCGGCGGGACGACGCGGGCAGTGCGGGCCCGTTCCCGTCGGCGCCGGTCCTGGTCGGCCACCACGCCGACCCAGTCCTCACCGAGCCGCGCGACGAGGTCCCTGCGCAGCTGTGTGCGGTCGCGTTTGGTGGTCGCCGCCCACACCCCGGTGTGGGTCAGGTCGGGGTTGGCGAGCGCCCACTTCAGGCAGCCCGTGACGATCGGGCAGCCGGAGCAGGCGTGCTTCGCCTTGGCGAGCGCCTTCTCACGGGCGTGGGGGTCCTGGTCGGTGCTGTGGATGTCCTCGAGCGCGAACAGGCCGGGTTCCGTGCGGCAGCGCAGGGCCTGGTCGGTGATGGGGAAGGGGATCCGGTCGTCGGCCGCGATGAACGTCGGCGGGTGCGGGATACCGGCTTTGCCGCTCATGAAGTGCCCTCCGGGGTGAGGTGGGGAAGCTGAAGGAGGACCTGGTCCACGAGGTCCTGCGGGGGGCGCCACGGTCCGAGCTGGCCGCGGGGCCACGGGATGGGGAGCGCGAGCTCCTGGACGTCGGCCAGGACGAGGTGGAACGCGTCGGGCTGCGCCCAGCGGGAGCACGGGGCGGTGCCGGCGGTGTCCTGGTGGCAGTCGGTGAGGCGGGCGACGCCGATGACGGCCCGGGTGTGCAGGGTGCGGCCGCGGATCGCGGGGGCGACCAGCGGGTCGCGCATCAGGGCCCGTTCGGTGGCCGCACCGGCGTGGAGCAGCAGCCAGCCGCGCCAGGACCAGGGGGCCGGGCGGTTCTCCACGTCCTTCCCGGCGAGGATGCAGGTCGTCCACGGCTGACGGATCGTGATGCCCCGGATCCAGGCGCCCGGGCCGGCGGTGACGGGTGTGTCGCTCATGCCGCCCGCCCCGGGGTGTGGGTGCCCGGCCGTCCGGCGCGGCGCCCGTTGACGGACGGCACGGCGGCGTGTGCGGCGGTCGCCAGGGTGACGGTGCCGGTGTGTTTGCCCTGGTACATCGCCGCGTCGGCGGCGCGCATCAGGGTCGGCAGGTCGTGGTGGGCGACGGCGTGCGGGGTGGCGGCGCCGAGCGACACGGCCAGCGGCAGCGTCCCGTCCGTGTACGGGACGGGACGGTGCATCAGCCGGACCAGGTGCTCCAGGCGCAGCGCCTGGTGGCGCGGCTCGATCCGGGTCAGGACCGCGAACTCGTCGCCGCCGAGACGCCCAGCGACGCCTCGGGGTCCGGCCCAGTCGGTGAGGCGGCGGCCGATCGCGGCGAGTGCGGTGTCACCGGCGGCGTGCCCGTGCGTGTCGTTCAGCTGTTTGAACCTGTCCGCGTCCGCGAGGACCAGGACCGTCTCGTCGGGGTGCCGCTCCAGGAGGCGCTGGGCGCGGGTGGTGAAGGTCTCGCGGCGCCAGCAGCCGGTCAGTGGATCGCGGTGGGCCTGGGTGAGGCGGCGGTGCAGGAGGGTGGTGTGGAGGGTCCATCCGGCGAGCGGGACGGCCAGTGCGGTGATGTGCAGGACCCGGGTCGGTAAGGCGGTGGCGGCGGGCATACTGGTGGCTTCCTTCTCATCTATGGCATGGGCGGGAAAGCCCGGGCCCGCCGGTGACACGGCGGCCCGGGCGCTTTTGTGTTCAGGGTGTTGCGACTGAGCAGGTGCGCCGTGGTGACGGGCTCGGCGGCCCGTCACCACGGCGCTGAGAAACGGTCAGCAGCCGCCGTCGCGTTTGGCCGCGTCGGCCATCGACTGGACGAGGCGGCGCTCGGCCTCCAGCAGCTCCTCGGCCGCCCGCTCCAGTTCCGCCATGCGTGCTTCTTCGTCGGTCATGGGATCTCCCTCCGGGCGAGCCGGCTGTTCCGGCTCCCCGCCCGTCCCCGTCTCCGATCCGGGCCGAGGCGCGGAGCGGGGACGGGGAGGGACAGGGAAACGTCCAGATGCTCTGCGGTCAGCGGGAGGGGTGGGCGCGGTCGCGGGCGGCCGCGAGAAGGGCCGCACGGTCGGGGTGCTCGTCCACGACGGCTCGCAGGGCGCGCCACCAGGTGCGGGCGTACCGGTCGCGGCGGATGAGGTCGCGGAGCTGTTGGCGGGCGCGGCGGTGGTGGGCGGTGAGGGTATCGCAGAGGCATTCGGCGTCGGGGTCCTGAATGCGGGCCATGCAGGACGGGGCGAGGCAGAGGGTGCCGTCGGGGTCGGTGAACCAGAAGCAGCCGCGCGGAACCGTGTCGGGCGTGATGGGGGTGGGGTTGGTGCGGGTTCCGCGCAGGGCGGCGGTGCGGGTCCGGGAGCGGCCGGTCACCGCGTGGTGGCCTTGGTGGTGGCCTTGGTGGTGGCGATCAGAGCGGCGACCGTTTCCCAGCCGTGGTGCCATGCGGAGTCGAGCTGGAAAGCACCATTCATTCCGTGCGAGGCCAATTGGTAGAAGCCGCCCTTTCCGGTCTTGGTGGCGATCTTCTCCAGCAAACCGTCCCCGGGGACGCGTCGGTCCGCCGCGTAGTGGGTGCCGAAGGAGAGGGCGAGCGCGGCCGCGGCGGCGGCCGGGTGGACCCGGATGCCGAGCACGCGGGCGCCGACCCCGGCCACGATCGCCTGCGTGGCCGTATAGGTCAGGCAGTGAGTCAGGCACGCCTTGCGGCCATCGGCTGTGCCGTGGGTCGTCTGCTCCTTCGTGGCCGGGTCCTCGTAGGTGACCGGGTGGTCATCCGAGGCACCCTTCACGCGGGCACAGAAATCGTCCTGGATCCAAAAATCTCCGATCGCGCTGGCGGCGCGGGTCAGTCCGAGCAGGGCGGCGAAGGTGGCGGGTCGATGCGTCATGCTGGAGTTCTCCTGATCTCGATTCGGGTGACGGGGAGCGGGACGACCGGCCTCTTTGCCGATGCTGCGGTCGCCCCCGTGCGCCTTCCGCCCCGTCCTGTGTGGCCGGGGCGGAGGTCGTTCAGAACGGCGGTTCGTCCGGCCAGGCCGGGCCTGGGACGGGCATGAGCCGGACGCGGAGCTCGCGCCGGGGCCGTCCAGCAGCCACACGCCTCCATCTCCGGGAACGGTCCCCCGGGCCACCAGCCGCCCGCGCCCCGGCAGTCGGGACGGGAGCGGCGGGCGTCAGGTGGATGCGGTGGGGGTCAGGCGCCGGCGGCGACGCTGTCCAGGCGGACCCCGCGCAGCGCGTCCAGCACGTACGCGTCGAGTCGGGCCTGGTGCTGGGCGGCGGCCGCCAGGTCGGCGGCGCGCTCGCGCGCGTAGGACGCGGCGTCCGGGCTGACGCCGGCTGCGGCCAGGGCCCGGTCGACGGCCTGGCCCGCGAGGTGTTCGGACCACCACTGGGCGGCGCACTCGCGGCGGGCGCGGGACGCCGCGCCCGCCACCGACTGCGCCCACGAGCCGCTGGCGGTGTTCCGGCTGCTGCACCGGCTCCAGGTCCGCCACCGGTCGCTCATGTGCTCGGGGTCGGTGTCCCAGTCGGCGGCCCACCGGGCGGCCCGCTCGGGGATCTCGCGGTGGATGACGTCCAGGACCTCCCGGCCGCCGGCACCCAGTGCGCGCCACGCGTCGGTCTCCTCCACCACACGGATCCGGTGGGCGAGCAGCCGGTAGGAGTAGTGGTGCTGGGACCAGTTGCCGGTCTCGCCCAGGGGCTCCACGACCCACAGGCGGACCGGCCAGGCGACGGGCCAGATGCCGGTGTCCTCCAGGACCTCACCGACGCGCTTGACCATGCGGAAGTACGAGAAGCGGCTCTCGTCGAACCACTTCTCCGTGCAGGGGCGCGGGTGGTCGATGACCTGGCCGACGTGGTCGGCGAGGCTGACCGGTGTGCCGGCCTGGCGGCTGAGCTCGATGATGCCGTCGGCCGGGGTGGCCATGTACCAGGTGACAGGCGTGCGTGCCATGCGGTCCTCCATCAAGGGGTGCTGACTACTGATCGGGTGTGCCGGTCGCCCGCGCCGGTGTGGATGGTGCGGTGGTAGCGGGATGGGGTGGTCAGAACCGGGGGTTCGTCCGGCCAGGGGTCGCGGTGCGAGAGGAGCCGGACGCGCAGCTCGGGCCGCTCGGCCCAGCAGCCACACGCCTCCATCTCCGGGTGGGCGCCGCCGACCCACCAGCCGCTGTCACCGTGGCAGCGCGGGCAGCGGGGCCGGGGTACGGCGGTGACGCGGATGCCGTGCCGGTCGGCGGACACCCGCCAGTGGCCGGCCTTGAGTACGGCGGCCGCCGCCGTCACCGCGGTGAGCGGGACGGCGGCGAGCCGCAGAGCTGCGCGTGCGCTCACGTATCCGCCCTCCAGGGCCCGGTGCGCTGCGGGGTGGCGGCGGCCAGCCGGTGTGCGGCGGGCTCGATGTAGGTGGTGGGGTCGGCGGGGGTTCCGTCGTGGCACTCCAGGCAGGAACCCAGGGTTTTGAGGGGGAGGCAGTGGCTGTAACGGCGGCCGCAGGTCGGGATGGGGCAGGTCTGCCGGGCCGCCATGGCGCGGTCGAGAGCGGCCTCCTGGGCGAGCGTCGGGGTGCGGCGTGGTAGGGCCAGGTCGATCCGGTAGAGCCATGCGAAGCGGCGCCCGCTGCGGCATTCGATCCGGGCGACCGGCGGTTGCCCTCCCGGCCGTAAGCCCATGTCGCGGAGCTGGCGGCGCGTCGCCATCTCGGCGCGTCCGGCCTGCGTCCAGCGGAAGACCGGGAGTGATCCGTCGCGGGGGTCGTTCGGGTCGACGTCGACCAGGTCCTCGCCCGCGCAGGGTCTCGTCCTGGCGAGCGTTGTCATCGCTGGTTCCAGGCGCAAGGGAGCGGTGCGGGCCGGTAGGGGTGGCGGGGGCCGGGGCGCTGCGGGTGGGGCCGGCCGGTACGACGGCGCGGGCGAGGCGTTCGGGGGGTGAGCACAGGTTCCTCCATCAGGTGCGGTGGCGGGCAGTGCTGCGCCCCGTCGACCGAAGGGCCGGCGGGGGGCGTGGTGGGACGGGTGGCCGGGCGGCCTGTCCGGTCCTCACCGCCCCGGGTGGTCCAGGAGCGGTGAGGGCCGGGCGGGCGGCCGGGTCAGCGGGTCATGGCCGCGAGGATGGTGGCGTGGTCGAACGCCAGGGGTGGAAGTGCGTTCAGGGGCCACCAGCGGGCGTCAGCCGCATCGTCCAGGGCCGTCGGGGCGGTGAGCTCGGGCAGGGTCGCGGTGTAGGCGACGGTGACGTACCGGCCTCGCGGGTCACGGCCGGGAGCGTCGAACACGCCCACCTGCACGAAGGCGTCGGCCGGGACGGTGATGCCGGTCTCCTCTTTCAGCTCGCGCACGGCAGCCTGGAGGGATGCCTCCCCGACGTCGACGTGCCCGCCGGGGAGTGCCCAGGAGCCGGCGTAGGGGTTCCAGCGGCGCTGGATGAGCAGGACATGGCCGGCGGCGAGGAGGACGACGTCCGCGGTGTAGCGGATCGTCTCGTCGCGGGTTTCAGGACTCATGAGGTGGTCCTTTCTCAGCGTGGGTCAGGCCGGTCGGCCTGCCCGGTTCTCGCCCGGCCCCCGGTGTGGTGGGGGTGGGGCGAGAACCAGGCGGAGCGACCGGTGTCAGTTGAGGGAGGGGGGCTGCTGAGGGTCGAACGGCTTGAGGACGGGCGGTGCGGGGGCCTGGTGGGGGACGTGGATGGTGGCGTGGATCTGCGGTGCGGGCGGGGCGGGCGGGGCCTGAACGTGGACGTTGATGAAAGCGGTCGGGGAGAGGCTGATGCCGCGCAGCGCGAGCAGACTCAGCGCGGCCCAGCCCAGAGCAGCGATTCCCGCGGCGATTTCCCGGCCGGGGGCGGGAGTGCCGGTGAAGACGATGGCGACGGTGAAGGCGCCCCACAGGAGCCAGAGGATCCGGCCGCCGCTGGACCGGAAGAAGCCGAGGACCAGGGCGAGTGCTCCGGTGGCCTGCCACAGGGCGTAGGCGGTGGTGGGGGTGACGGGCAGGTGGGCGGTGTGGGTGTTGAGGTAGCGCCGTACGGGCTGGTCGACCGTGGCGAGGAGCCCGGTGGGGTCGGCGACTTTCTGGGTCGGCCAGGGCAGGGCGTGGGCTGCCTGGAGGCCGAGGTGGCCGGTCCATCCGAGGAGGAGGGCGGCCGTGGCGAGGCCGCCGATGACCACGGCCGCTTT
Organism: Streptomyces sp. AM 2-1-1; assembly: GCF_029167645.1. Taxonomy (NCBI): domain Bacteria; kingdom Bacillati; phylum Actinomycetota; class Actinomycetes; order Kitasatosporales; family Streptomycetaceae; genus Streptomyces; species Streptomyces sp. AM 2-1-1. Next base: position 23,564 of record NZ_CP119148.1, read on the forward strand.
GAGCCACAGGGCGGTGTGTGACCAGCCGAGCGTGACCGCGCTGTTGATGTCGTCGGCGCGGTCCCGGAGCCAGCCGAGGACCTGGAGGCCGCAGTAGGCGAGGGTGGACGTCTTCATGGGCGGGTGCCTTCCGGGGTGGTGGGGCGGGTGTCGGGTGCGGTGTGGGCCGGGCTGGCCCGGTCCTGGCGGGCGGTGGTCTCGGTGGAGGCGTTGTGGTGGGCCGGGTGGAAGCCGGCGGCCGGGCTGGGCGACCGGAGCGCCTTGGGGCGGTGGGTGCCTGGCCGGGTGGGCGCGGTGGTGGCGGTCGGTTCGTCTGCGACGGGGTGTGTGGCTTTCCTTCGGGGTGGTGGCCGGACGGTGGGGTGAGGCTGTGCGGCGGTCAGGTGGTCGGCGGGGTGCCGGGGCGGGGGTAGCGGCTGGTGAGGGCATCCAGGCGGGCGCGGATCTGGTCGGTGTGGTTGTGGATCCAGTCGGGCACGAGGTCCTGCCGGTCGCGGGGCGTGTAGTGACTGGTGGTCTGGGCGGGGTCGGCGGCGAGGGCTTTGTCGAGGTGGGCCATCGCGGCGACGAGTTCGGTGATGGCGGGTGCCTCGATGCGGATGACGCGGGCGGCGTGCTCGCAGTACCGGATCTCGGCGGGGCTGCTGGAGGGCAAGAGGGTGGCTCCTTGGTGGCAGGCGGTGGTGGGGCCGGGCGGCCTGCCCGGTCTCCGCCCCGGCCCCGTGGTGCCGGGGTGAAGGGGGCGGGGGCCGGGCAGGGCGACGGGACCGGAGAGGCCGGTGCGCCTGGGTTACTGCTTGTTGCGGTTGCGGTCGCCGAACTGGATGTTGACGTCGCCGCTGCGGCCGAGGAGTCGGGTACCGCCGGTGTCGATCTGCGGGGCGAACACCATCGGCTGCTGTTCGGCGGCCGGGGTGGCGGTGTCCGTGCGGCGGGGTGCGGGGAGGAGGAACCGGCCGGTGAGGGAGAGGCCGAAGAGGATGACCGCGAGGGTCAGGGCGACCTTCCAGAGCATGTCCAGCAGGTCCACGAGTCCTCCGAGGGCGGGGGCGGCGATCCGCAGCGCGGTGGCGCTGCCCAGGGCCATGACGGTGAGGCTTCCAGCGATGAGAGAGACGGCCTTGGCCCAGCCCGGTGTCGCCTCGGTGGGGGCGGCCGGGGCGGGCACGGGGTCGAGGTGGTGGTCGACGGGGCGGCCCCAGGCGATACGGCCGTCGGGCAGCTGGACCTGGACGGCGCCGGGCACCGGCACCTGGTAGAGCGTCAGGGCCGGTGCTGGTGCGGCGGGCTGCCAGATCGCGGTGGGAATGGCGGGTGTGCGGGTGTGGTGGGCGGCCGCCTGGCCGACCGGGTACTGCTCGGTGTTCACGGAGGGCTCCAGGGTGGGTTGGGGGGTCACGGCGAAGGCCGGCCCCGTGTGCGGGGGCCGGCCTTCGCCGTGGTGCGGGTCGGGGCGGGTGGGTCAGGCGGCGGCCATGTAGTCGGCGGCGTGGTCCTGGTGGACCCACGCACCGTGGCCGACGTTGACGACCGGGATGGTCGGGTCGTCCTTCATCCGCTTGAGCGCGGTACGGACCTGTGGGCCGGGCATCCCCAAGCTCTTGGCGATGATCGCCGGGGAGACCGGCTTGCCGTGCTGCTGGAGGAACGCCACGACCTTCCGCCCGGTCGCCGACAGGCCCGGCTTGACCGGTTCGACGGCGGCGGGCACCAGCTCCGGCACCTGCTCGGCCGCCTGGGCGGGCAGCGTGGCCTTCTGGGTGCTCACCGGCGAGGCGGCGGGCGCCGACGGTACGAGAGGCGCGGCCGGGGTGTCGTCGAACCGGTCGGGGTCGTAGGTGTAGCGCTCCCCGGCGTTGCGCAGGCGGAGCATCAGGGCGTGCTCCTCGAGGATGTGGCGGACGAGGGGCAGGGCGTCGATCGAGGCCTGCTCGATGCCCGTGGTGAACCCTTCGTGGGCCAGGCCGTAGGGGTCCTCCACGTACGGGGCGCGCCACATCGCGGTGCGGCTGTCGGGTCCGGCGAGGTAGCCGAGGCCGCCGGTGGACGTGCCGTCTGAGAACTCCTTGGGGATGGCGCCGGGGTCGACGCCGTCCAGGGCGCTGCCGGCGGCCCGCTTCCCGGTTGCCGAGGAACCGGAGCGCAGGACGGCGTTGTTGCCGCCCTGGAGGATGTCGCGGATCAGGGTCTCCCCGCCGAGTTCGGAGGCGTTGGGGGACTGGTTGGCGAGGCGGAACTTGATGCCGACCTTCCGCGCTTCCTTGGCGAGGTCCCCGACGATCTTGACGGCTTCCTCGCCGTACTCGGGGTCGTTGAGGAGGTCGTGCGCCTCGTCCAGGGTGAGCGAGAGCAGCGGGTCGGGGTCGCCGGGGACGAAGAACGCCCGCCCGACGCGGGTTCGGCCCTTCTCGTCGGTCCACTTCATCCGGTTGTAGCGCTCGGACCGCTCGTGCATGATCGCGTGGACGGCGCGCAGCACGACGATCCCGAAGTCGTTGCCCGGGGCGAACACGGCGACGCCGTCGGGCCAGTCCGGCAGGGACAGGCCCTTTTGCGGGTCGATGACGATGGAGCACACCAGCGGGGAGCGGCGCTCGATGCCCAGCAGGGCGTCCAGGAGGCGGGACTTGCCGGAGCCGGAGGTGCCGGTGACGAAGGAGTGCACCGCCCCGGAGCCCGGCAGGAAGAACCGGTAGGAGGCGATCGCCCCGTCGTAGAAGATCCCGATCGGGGCGAGTCCCGTCTCCGGGTCCAGGACGTGCTGCTCGCCGAAGAGGTTTCCGTTCTTGAGCGGGTTCTCGGTGAACACGGTGATTTTGCCCTTGCGGGGGGCGAGCCGCTCCAGTGCGACCAGGTCCGGGTCGTCGATCCCGAGCGCGGACAGCACGTCGTCCATGGACTGGATCTTGAATCCCTTGCCCCGGGGCATGTGGATCTCCGCCGACCAGCCGCCCTTGGCGGTGGCGAGCGGGGAGACCAACTGGCTCTTGGGGTAGGGGCCGTCGGAGACGGCGGCGTACTGCATCCAGTCCAGCATCTGCTGGGCCAGCTCCGGCGCCCCCTTCGCTGCGGGGCGCCTGCCCCACCGCTGCCAGGCCCAGGTGCCGTATCCCGCTGACCACAGCAAGGAGAAACCCCACCAGGGGTTGTCTCCCCACTCGGGGCCGCCGACAGCGGCCATCGTGGTCAGCAGGCCGGCCCCGGTCACCGGCATCGACAGGCCGACGTACCGGTCGAAGCCGCCGGGCAGGGTACGGGCGGGGCGCCAGATGCCGTTCCACTTCACCAGGCCGGGCATCCAGCACCAGGTTCCGGCGGCCACCGCCCCGGCCGCGCCGAGCGTCAGCGCGGTCCGCCACCCGTCACCGGTGGCGGACAGCAGCTCCCCGGCCGGCCCCATGCTCGCGGCCGTCGCCGCGACGGTGAGCTTGCCGCGGTTGTCCAGCGCCCACCGCTTCAGCGTGCGCGAGGACGTCTTCCCGGCGGCGGCCTGGGCGGTGGCCGGGTTGGTCTGGGCGGCGACGAACGCCGCGAGGTCGGTGTACTGCGGGGTGGGGTTCTTCGGGGCGCGCACGGCGGAGATCCCTTCGGGTCAGGGGTGCTGGAGGACAGGGCGGGCACAGGCCCGGTGCTCCCCACCGCCCCCGGAGCACCCCGCTGGTGCGGGGCTCCGGGGGCGTCTGGGCAGCAACGGGCCGGGCCCCGGAGGTTCGCGGGGCCCGGCCATGGGTGGAGCAGCCGGCATGGGGCGGCCGGGGGTGCGGCAGCGTCCTATTCGGCGTTGTAGAAGGTGTTCTTCGCCATCGGGACGTTGGAGTCGTCGACGGCGTCCTGGATACGGCCGTGGTTGCGGTGCGCGGTGCGTGCCGCGCTGGCGGCCTGGGTGACGGAGGTGTCGGTGGCGTTCTTGTACGCGTCGGCGGCGCTCTTCTGGCCGGTGATCAGGTCACCGAGCATGAGCATGTTCCCGACGGTGTAGGTGTCCAGGGCGAGGGCCTTGAGCTCCTCGCCGATGCCGGCCATGCGCTCGGCCATCTCACCGGACCAGTCGGCCAGGGCGTCGACGTCCTCCTGGCGGGACTCGACCTCCGCCCGGATCGTGTTCAGTGCGGCCAGCAGGGCCCGGTGGTTGACGACGTCGTCGATCTTGGAGATCACGCGAGGCCTTCCTTTCAGCGTTCGTAGTAGCCGGCCTGGGCGGCCGACTCGATGGGCGAGGACTGGACGGCTTCGGCGATCCCGCCGTGCGCCTTGTAGGCGGCCTGGGCGGCGGCGGAGGCGAAGTCGCCGGAGTCCTTGGCCCGGCCGCCGTACTGGGCGGCGGCCTGGGACTGGGTGCGGATCGATTCGCGCAGCAGGTCGACCTCACCGCGGGTCTTGTCGTCGACCTCCATGTCCGCCATCTCCGCCTCGATCTGGTCCAGGCGGTTGGACAGGGTCAGGTCGTCGGCGGCGATGGCGAGGGCCTCCTCGGCGCGCATCTCGCACATCGCCCTGACGAGGGTGAGGGCGTTCATCAGGCCGTCCAGGGTGCGGATCTCGGGGATGATCGCGTGCGGTGCGGACATGGAATCTCCGTTCTGTGCGGTATCGGGCACCACCGTCAGGTGGCGGGGCCCGGCAGGCGGTACAGGCCCCGAAGTCGGGTCAGGAACCGGCCCCGGGACGGGGGTGGTGGACGGGGGAGGCGGGGCCGGCACGGTGGTAGCGCCGCTGCCCGGCCCGCCCATGACGTCCGGCTTGCGCGGCTCGGGCACTGTCCCGGCCGGGGGCACCGGGGCGGGGGCGGGTACCGGGCTGACCGGACCGGCGGGGGGTTCGGCGACGGCGGGGGGTTCGGCGACGGCGGGGGGTTCGGCGACGGCGGCCGGCGGGGCGGGCATCGCCGGGGAGGGCGGGAACGGCGGAGGGGGCCCCGCCGCCGCCACGGCCTCCTCCGCCCTGCGCTTCTCCTCGGCCGCGGTCTTCTCCGCTTCGGCCGCTTCCGCCTCGGCCTGGGCGGCTTCCTTCTCGGCCTTGCGCTTGGCGGCACGCTCGGCCATCTTCTGCCGGCGTTCCTCGCGGATCTGGGGCCACCGCTCGCGGTAGCCCTCGCCGATGGCCTTCCACATCACCGTGCTGGTCTCGGTGAGGACCGCGAGCGGCACCGCCGCTTTCCCGCCGATCGTCGCGCTGCGGGGGGCGGCGGCGCTGAACGTGCCGCCCGGCTCGGTGGGGCCGGGCTTGACGGTGCTCTTGCCGCCCTTGGTGCTGCTGGCGGCGACGGTCTTCACCGTCTTCTCAGCGGCTGTGGAGTCCAGGCGCCGGTCGCCGGTGCTGGTGATGGACTCGACACCGCGCGCTCCGGCGTAGGCGATGGCGATGAGGACCAGGAGCTCGATCACGAGACGACTCCTCCTTCTTCTTCTTAGGCGATGCCGAAGGCGCCGGCGACGAGGGTGCCGATCTTCGTGATGACCCAGGCCAGCACTCCCTGGACGCCCTCACCGATCGGCCCGGGGATCGTGGACACCAGCACCGGCAGGACCGCTCCCAGGACGAGCGTGCGGTGCTCGACCTTCCGGGTCACCAGGTCGTTGGCGAACATGAAGGTCACGCCCAGCGCCGGGAAACCGGTGATGATCAGCCCGGTCCACTCGCCGACCGACGACGTCGCCCACTCGTTGAGCGCGTTGACGTGTCCGTTCCACCACTCCCCGGCCGGGGTCGCGACCATCGCCGCCGACGCCGTCGCGATCAGCAGCGCCTGGGCGCGGTCGGTGTGGAGCTTGTTGGTGACTTTGGCCAGTCCGGGGAGCTTCTCCGCGTAGTAGAGGAGCGCGGCCGAACCGGCGCAGGCACCTCCGGCGGCAGCGGTCACAGCGGTTTCGATCATGGTCTTTTTCGTCCTTCCGGGACAGGATCAGGGGTTTGACAGGGCGTCACAGAGCGTCGTATCCTCGCGCGCGCCCGCACGCGCTCGTGCGCGCAGGTACGCGTGGGCGTACGGGTGGAGGTTTTTTCGGCGGTCACAGGGCTTGTCACAGCTCCGGTCACAGCGGCTGTCACAGCCGGGCCGGTTACTGTGCGTGCCGCTCGCGGATCTGGTCCAGCGTGCTGACCACGTCCTCGAAGGCCCGCTCACGGGCACCCGCGGGGAGCGCGTCGAGGGCCTTGCGGAGCCGGTCGAACGCGACTGCGGCGACCATGTCCGGGCCCTGCGCGCGGGCCTCTTCCAGGCGCCGGCCCCAGTGCTCGGCGCGGCGGGCCAGCTTCTCGGCGCGCTTGCGGCGCAGTGGTTTCGACCGTTCCGGCGGGTTGTTCCACGGTGCGGCCGGGTGATCGTTCACGTGTTTTCACCTCCTCTCGGCGGCCTGGGCTCTGCTCTACTTGGAGGGCTGTCGACTGCTTCCGGCAGTCGCAGCGAGGGCCAGCCCGGTTGCTGCGGGCTGGCCCTCACTGGTGTGTGCCGGACGGGGCGGGCGGGGTGGTCAGCGCTGGTCGCGGCGCCGACGGGGCAGGTGCGGGTGGCACCACCAGCAGGCGGTGCCGTGGTCGTGCGGTGCGCGGGAGTGGATCAGCACGTGCAAGGGCTCCTCTGGGCCCGTTTCAGCGGGGTTGGTGGCGGTTTGTGCGGGTGGGCTCAGGGGCGGTAGCCGTCGGCGACGAGCGCGGCGGCTTCGGCGCGGTACTTGGAGGCGGTGTCGGTGGAGGACACGTCGACCGCGTGCTGGACGTCGGCGATCGTGACGCGGGCGCACAGCTCGCGGGTGATGTCCTCCAGGCCCAGGCCGTCCGGGGCGAGGTCGGCGGCGAAGGCGAGGCGGGCGACCTTGCGGACCGCGCGCTCGCGCGGCTTGAGCTTCGCCTCGTCCTCGATTTCGATGGCGCGCCGGTCGATTTCGGCAGCGGCCAGCCGGGCTTCGGCAGCGGCCACCTTCGCTCGCTCGGCGTCGGCGAGGAGGGCCTCGCGGGCCTTGATCTCCTGCGCCTTCAGACGCTCGGCTTCGGCAGTGGCACGGCGCGCTTCGGCAGCATCCGCCTTCGCTTCGTCAGTGGCCTTCTCCGCTTCGGCAGTAGCCCGGGCGGCTTCGGCGATGGCCTGGGTCTCGACCGCTCGGGTCTCCGCGGCGGCGACCTTGTCGGCCTCCTCCATGTCCCTCCGCTTCCGCGCCGCCAGCGCCTCGATGCCGGCGGCCTCGGCGTCGGCCTTGGCCGCCGCCAGGCGCGCTTCGGCGATGGTCTGCGTCTCGATCGCCTGCGCCTCGGCGTCGGCGATCCGGTCGTACTCCGCGGCCTCCGCACGGGCCTTGGCGGCCTGGCGCTTGATCTCGGCGGCTTCGTTGTCGGCCTTGGCCGCGGCCAGGCGGGCCTCGGCGATGGTCTGCGTCTCGATCGCTTCCTTCTCGGCGGTAGCGATCCGGTCGTGCTCCGCCGCCTCCTCACGGGCCTTGGCGGCCTGGCGCTCGATCCCGGCGCGGCGCAGGTCCGCTTCCGCCGCCTTCTCCTGGGACTCGGCGGTCTGGCGGTCGGCCTCCTTCGTGCGGGCACGGGCCTCGGCGATGGCCGCCGTCTCCAGCGCCGCTGTCTCCAGTGCGGCGACCTTCTCGGCGGCGGAGACCTTGGCGTCGGCCTGCGCCTTGGCTTGGCCGGTCTTGCCCGCCACCGCGGCCCGGGTCTCCTCGACCTTTCCCTCCGCGAGGAGCTCGGTGGACTTGGCGTCGGCGTCGGCGACCTTGCGGCGGGTCTCCGCGTTCCGGCGCCGGGACGCGGCCTCTTCCTTGCGCTGCTCGGCGGCCTGGTCCTGCGCGTCGGGCATGGCCAGGGCCTCGGCGACGGTGTAGCCGTAGGGGGCCATCTTCATCGGCAGCAGCTCGTCCTCCGACGCCTTGCCCAGGTCGCCCTTGTGCTTGCGCTTGAGCCACTGCTCGTAGGCGATGAGGTCCTGGTCCCGGCGGATCATCTCCGGGTAGGAGGTGACGCCCCACAGCCGCATCCGCCGGTAGATCCGGGGGGTCGCGAACGGTGCGAGAACCCAGCGGATGAGAGGGATCGAGTCGCGTTCGGCGTGGTCCGGGCGCATGGCCCGGTCGATGGCCGTGCGGCCGAGCTCGACCACCGTGATGAACAGGATCGGGACGACGCCATGGGCGCCGGCCGCGATGTAGTCCATGAACTTCCACGCCTGGTCCTTGGGGGCGCCGGAGGCGGCGTTCAGGACGACGGTCGCGCCGGTCAGGAACCAGACCGGGTAGCGGATCCAGCCGATGGGGCGCTTGAGCCAGGCCATCAGGAGGTCGACGGCGATCATCACCATGATGCCGACGTCGACACCGACCGCGAACAGCCGGCCCTCGGTCAGAGAGCCGAAACGCAGATCGTCATGGGCGAAGGACGCGACGTGCTCGAAGGACAGGTACAGGCCGATGCCCGCGAGGGTGATCGCGGCGATCACGATCACGCCGATCACCCGCTTCTGCGTGCCCGTGATGGACGGCTTGATCGTCTTCCGTTTCGGTGTCCCCGAAACGATGTCGGCCGTAGGCGAAACGATGCCCGGTGTCTCCGAAACGGTGGGGCGCGGGAGCGAAACGGGGGTGTCGGTGGCCGCCGTCTGCGGCCACTCGGTCATGGTCATCAAGACCTCCAGGAGAGGGTGGACGGGCGTGAACGAAACGAATCCGGCTGCCCCCGAAACGACGGCCGGTGGAGACGAAACGACGACCGGTGGAGACGAAACAGGAGCCGGTCTACCCGCCCCGGACACCCCGTCGGGCGGGCCTCCCACCACAGGGGAGACCCGCCCGACGAAGCCCCACGGGGCGGACACGAAACGGGATACGGCTCCCGTCGGGCGGGCCCGAAACGCGACCGGGCGGATGCGAAGGACGACCGGGCGGACCCGAAACTCAGCCGGCCGTGTCCCCGGCGAGCGCCGCGACCTCGCGCAGCCGGCGGATCAGCGGCCGTGTTGGCTGTGTGTCAGCGGACCCAGCGGCCGTCCTTGATGACCTGGCGGCCGTCCTTGAGGGTCAGGCCGGTGAGGAAGGGCGAGAGGGTGGTGCCGTCCAGGGCGCGCCGGGTGTAGTCGGTGGCCCAGACGTCCTCGCCGTCCCGGGACCCGAGGATGTAGACCTTGGTCTCGTAGGCGGGCTCGAGGGCGGCCGCGGCGTTCTCCGCGCGGGACTCGGTGGGCAGCACGACGGTGCCGCAGGAGTCGTTGAAGCCGATCAGGAACAGATCGTGCAGCTCGAAGCCGCGCACGTCCAGGATGGTCAGGACGGGCTCGGCCGCCCCGTGGACGTACACGCGGTTGGGCTGGCTCTTCACCCACCGGCTGTCGGCGAACTTGCTCATGTCGTAGGGCATCAGGGCCTCCTGGATCAATCGGTCCGGGCTGTCCGGCTCCCCCTCACCGCCGCTGCCCGCCCCGCGCACACGGTGTGCGGGGCGGGCAGCAGCCGATCAGGCAACCGTCAGACCAGCTGTCACCAGTCGTTGGTCCAGGCCTCGTAGTACGGGTAGCCGTGGCGGGCAGCCTCGGCGAGCTCGCGCTGCTCGTCGGCTCCGCGCGACCAGATCCCCGCCGCGATGTCGTGGCCCTCGGAGGCGAGCTGGTCGGCCATCGCCTGGTGGGCGTCGGCCGAGCGGGCGTGACAGGCGGCCAGCTTCTGCATCTCGGCGTAGGAGTAGAGCGGCGGGGTGGGCGGGGCGATGTCGCCGATGACGACGTAGGAGTCGATGTCGGCGGCCGTCCAGCGGTCCGGGTCGCCGTGCTGGTCACGGAACCCGTCGAGGCTCAGGGTCTGCTGCATGGGGTGTTCTCCGTCCGGTCAGGGTTCGCGGAGGTGGTGCGGGGGTGGAGGTCGGCGACGGTGTGCCCGCGGTCCCACGCCCTAGCGGCCGCCGTGCTGGCGGCCACCAGGAGCGCGACGGTGACCGGGTGGGCCAGGCCGTGCACGGTGATGGCCCGGACCGCACGGTGCTGCGCGGTCCGGGCCATCCGTATGAGGGGCGGCGGCGTGCTCAGCTCAGTCGTCCTCGCTGGTGGTGACCTGGCCGGAGCCGGAGCACGTCCCGCAGGTCTCCATGACGACGCCCTGGTAGGGGGTGCCGTCGGCACCGACCCGGCTGACCGTCACCATCCGCTGGCCGCTGCCGCAGCAGGAGCCGCACGAGGCGGTAGCCATGGCTACCGCCCGCCCGTCGCACCGGCCGTGACCGGGCTGAGGGCGACGCCGCTGTTCGGCGGGCAGTCAGACCCCTTGCACGACCACCGGCCGCACACCGGGCACGAATCCTCCGCACCCCGCATCGGCAGGAAGCGGGTCAGGCGGAGAACCGGCTGGCGTTCGTACCCGGGGGCCATCGCGGCGAGGGTGCGGCGCGCCCGGCGGCCGGCGGACCGGGCCCGGGTGTCACCGTCGTCGACGAGCTGGCGGACGAGCTGGTGGAAACCGGTGTCGGTCTCGTCGCGCTCGTACCCGCTGCCGTCGTGACCGCTCTGGTCGTCCTCGCGCCTGATGTCGTCGATCCCCGCACGCGGGGCGAGGAATGACAGCAGCTGCGCGGTGCCGGTGCAGGTGCACGTCTCGAAGGATCCGTCGCAGTCCGGGCAGGAGCCCGTCAGCCCCGGGGCCGGGACGGTGAGGGTGAAGGTGGTGGTCATGCGGCGACTCCCCATCCGGTGCGGGTGCGGCGGGCGGTGCGGATCTGGCGGATCTGTGCGGCGAGGGTGCGCAGGCGGTCGGTCTGGGCGGCGGTCCGCAGCGCGGTGCTGCGGACCGTTCCGTACCGGGCGCTGTCCGGGCTGGTGATCGCCTCGGCCCTCAGCTCGGCCACCAGGCGGTCGAGCTCCTGGCCCTCGGTGTCCCGGTCGGCGGCCGTCGCGGCGGCCAGGCGCACGGCCTGACGACCGCGCAGGGCGGCGAGCTCGGGGCCGGTGAGACCGGCGCGGACCATGTCGTCACGGGTCGGCTGGCCGTCACCGTCGCGCAGGGCCAGCTCGGTGCAGGCCGCCCGGGCCGGGCAGCCGACGCAGACCCTGACGGCCTCGGCGCGGCGGGCCTGCCACTCGATGTACGGCTCGCCGTCCTCACGGAAGAACAAGTCGGTGCCTACGGTGGCGCACTCGGCGCCGGCATCGACCGCCGCCTGGAGTACGGCCCGGCGCGTGTGCCGAGCCTGGGTGGATGTCATCCTGTGCATGCGCGTTTTCCCTTCGAGAGAGGGTGAACTGCGAAGACGAACCCTCGGGCCTGTCCGCCTGGGGGTTCGTCGTGTTCTGCGGCCGGATGGCCAGGACTGCTGTACGAGCAGGCCTCGGCCCCGGCCATCCCGAGATCGGGATGGCCGGAGCCGAGGTCGTTCGTCGTCGGAACTCGGGGATCAGACCGAGGTGCGCGCCCAGGCCGGAAAGCGTTTGGCGCATCGCCCGCAATGGGGTCGGCGGGTGATCCGGCACCATCCGGCAGCGACCGCGCTGGTCAGGCTGGACTCGGCGGCACCACAGCGCTCACACCTGAGCTGGCCCGCTTCCGGCTGCTCGGCAGCCTGGCGGGGGACCAAGTGGTCCAGGGGCACATCGGGGCCCTCGGCGGGCTGCGCGCCCTGAGGAACCGCGGCACGCCGCTGGTCGGCCTGCCGCACGCGGTAGAGAACACCGGCCCACTCAACGCGGCGCGTAACCGGCCCACGCTCGTCCCGCCCATGCAAAAGCCGTTCGGTCTGCGGGCTGGCCGGCTTCGGCAGAACCTTCTTGGCCCGGCGGGTGGCGACCGACGCGGACACTTCGGTCCGCTCGGCCAGCTGCTCCTGCCACGCCTCGACCTTGGTGTCGACGACGATGCGGCGGTTGCTGCTGGAGCAGCGGCGGGGGGTGGTGGTGCTGTTGTGGTACGGGGTGGTGTGGTGGGGGACCAGTACCGGCGTGCCGAGGACGCCGGTGATCGGCGTCCAGCACTTGCAGGCCGGGCAGATCACGTGCTCTTTACCTGGTGTCAGGTCGATCTGGCTGGCCGTGAGCTTCGAGGCGAGGATCGCCGGGAGGCTGCTGACGTTCTTCGTGCGGGTCTTCTGGCGGCGCTTGCGGGCCTTGGGCTCCACAGTGGTCGTGGCCATGCGGGACTCCTCCGGTAGAGGCGAGAGGGGCTGCGTCGCGGGTGGGCTCTCCGACCGGCAGGCATCCGACCGGGGTCGGCGTCCTGGCTGATCGGACAGCGCATCAGCGCTGCGACGTGCAACAGGCGACGTCCGGCCTGGTGACCGGTCCAGGGGATTTGGTGGAGCTATCAACCCTGGTCCTCCCCTTCGGGGAGGAGCTTCCTGCGATGGAGAGGCGCCGACCTGCGCTTTCACCAGATCAGCTAGGTTGCAACCAACTTGCGTTGGTGACTTCCTGCGATGACGATGACACGGCAGCACCGCCAACGTCAACAACCAAAGTGAGTTGGATTTTCAACCAGCTCAAGTTGGTTGTTGCGCATGGGATGACGCCATGACAAGCTGCACCCATGGCGAACACGGCGAAATATTTGGAGCTGGCTGAGGAGCTAGCTGCCCGCATCCAGAAGGGAGAGCTCGCTCCCGGAGATCGCGTCAGCACCGTCGCCGAGCTTGCTCATCAGTACGGAGTGGCTCACAACACGGCGAGCCGGGCTGTGCAGACACTCAAAGAGCGGGGCCTCCTGTCGGGTAAACCCGGAGGCACCACGTGGGTACGAGTCCCCCCCGCCCGCACCACTCGACGCAATACCCGCTATCAGGCGGAAAAGGACTTGGTCCTGCGCCCCCTTGAGGAACGTCAGGCTGTAGGCGTCGCCGAATTGGATTCCGGCGTCCCGCTGGCCGCGATGTACGAGGACCAGGTCGACCTTGACGTCGTGCGCGCGAGCCCCGAAGTCGCGGCTGCGCTCAAAATCGAGGCAGGCTCTCTCGTTCTGCGGCGCATCGGCCGCCGGCGCCACCGTCAGCGAGCTGGCATCAGCACATCGGTTTCGTACATGCCGCACGACCTGGCGAGCCGTAACCCTGAACTTTTCGACGCCGAGAATCAGCCGTGGCCCGGCGGAACTCAGCATCAACTCCACACTCTCGGTGTGGAGGTCGACAAAATCGTTGATTACGTGACTGCCGTCATGCCAACGGATGAGGAAGTCGCAGAGCAGGACATCCCTCCCGCCGTGCCAGTCATACAGATCAGAAAAGTGACCTACGCGACCACTGGGCAGATCGTCGAGGTCGCTGACATCCCTCTGCCCGCCGACCGCTCGGAACTCATCTACGAAACGAAGTTGGAGCGTTGGTGAATCGGACGATCAGCGTCATCACAGCCGTCTACTCAGGTGGTGAAAACTACCTCGCCGACGCGGCGCAGTCCGTACGGGAGCAGCGGGACTCCCTGCCCTTGGGGTGGGACGTGCAGTGGGTCGTCCAGGAGGACGGGACCACAGGTTCTCCGCTGCGCGATCTTCCCCCTGAGTCGTGGATCTCGCGCGGACAGGCACGGCGCGGTGGTGCAGCCGTGGCGCGCACGATGGCGCTGCCTCGTGCTACCGGAGAACTGGTCAGAACTCTGGACGCGGACGACCTGCTCGCGCCTGGCGCGCTCGCTCGCGACATTGCCGCACTGGAGGCCCATCCGCAGGTCGGTTGGTGCATCTCCTCGGGGCTTGACCTCCTCCCTGACGGCACTACTGTGCCCGGGCCGTATGACCCGCCCGAGGGACAACTGACCTACGAGGAACTCCTGTCCGCGTACGACGCGAACCTGTTCTCCGTACTCGGAACGCACCTGACGGTCCGAAAATCTTTGCTTCATGCACTGGGCGGCTGGCCTGCCCTGCCGGCGTGGGAAACGGTCTCGATCGTGCTGCGATGCGCTGCCGTCAGCCCTGGGTGGATGATCGCCGCACCTGGCGGCCTCTATCGCAAGCATGCCGAACAGACCACGGCGCGCTCGTCCTACACGCAGACCGCGGACTTTGCCGAACTGCGTTCACTCGTGAGGGCGCAGGCTGAATTCCTGCGCACGACCGGATGGCGTTGGTGCCCGAATCCCGTGGAAGAGTGACCTATGGCCGTCCCGCCTGACGGGCGAACCGTTTCCCGTTCACCGTCTGGCGGGCGCAGCATTCCGGGCACCTCGGACGCTTCTCGAATTCGTCCCGCAGTTCTGTCGGGTCGTGCGGTTAGGCTGTGCCCAGAAGTGATCCATAACGACGAGAACCCCAGCGACCGGGCCTGGTCTGCTGGGGCATCTCGAACGGGGCTAAGCCTCGTTGGGCGACACACCTTGATGGGAGGTGCTCGTGGGATGAAGGCTACCCGCCGACGCGGAACTACACGCGCCGCTTCGCCGTTTCTCCATCGCGCTCACGCCATCGGGTGCGCCCCTGCGCATGCTGACGCCAACCTCCGTGTTCAGGGGGTTGGGATGACCTAGCCAGCCATCAGCCGTACGCGCCAACAGAAGGTGGACTCGCAATCCCCTTCGGCCTCGCACGGCCCGTCTACCGCCTGGACTCGCAACCCAGAACGGTTCTCAGATCCCGGTTCGCAGCCGGTCCTGAGCTGCGGCTTATCAAGCCGCTCATTTCAAGTCGGCCCCTCATCAGGGCCACGCAGTACCCGCGGGCCCCGGCAAGGGGCTTCGCGGTCGCACCAAGTCCGTCGACAGAAAAGGATCCGCCTCTGGCCTTCGTACTCAGCCCACTCCTCACAGAGGGGGCTCCCGCGCATTCACACGAACCACCGAGTCGCGCTCCCGGCAGGGGGCTCGTCTGCGTTGATCCATATGAAGGCTGGTATCGCCATAGTGCACGAGCTTCGGTCGGCTTGTCAGGTCGGCCACGATCAGGTCAGTACCTCCGGGGTGGAGATTTCCGCAGGTTGCGGTATCTCCACCCCGGAGATCGTGACGTACATCACACCGCTTGCGTGTCACGCGAACGCTTCGCCGGAGGCGGGTTCGACCGCCCGAGTTTTCTCCGGCCGGACTGTCACACCGGCGCCTTCGGCGACACCTGTAGTAGATGTGACCACCTTTTTCGCCACCGCCGTCTCGACCACCTTCGCCGTCCGCGGTCTGTCTCGCGGGACGCGATCTGAGGTTGTTGCCCGCCGTGCGGGAGCGCGGGGGGTGATCCGGGCTGAGTGGGCTCTGTCCACAGGCCAGCCGGTAGAGGCTGCCGGGATGATCCGTTCCCACACCCCTGTCTCCGTGACCTGCGCTGTTCTGTCCGCCCCGGGTGTTCGAGGGGTGTTCCTGTGATGGCGAGTGCGGCGGCTGCCGTTCCCCGTCAGTTGCCGGGCCGTCCGGTGGGGGGTTCGCGTCGGCTGCGGTCGGTGCCGGCGCAGGCTGGTCCGGCGCCGGTGCGGAAAGCGGGGCCTGCATTGGCATTGGGCAGTGACATGAGGGCCCGGCTGGGTGGTGCGGTACGTGCGCTGCTGAGCGCGGACGGTCTCCAGGGTGCGCCGGATTCGGTGCGGCTGGCGGTGCTGGTGCTGGCCTCGCGGACACCCTGGGAGACGGGTGAGGTCGAGATCTACACGCGTGAGCTGGGCCGGTGGATCGGGCTGTCTAAGTCCCATACGGCGAACGCGGTCGTCCCGGCCCTGCGCAACTCCGGCGTCGTCGCGGCGGAGACGGCGGAGGGCGAGTTCACGCAGGACGACGGGCTGCTGTGCGAGGTCGAGCCCATGAAGGCGGCCCGGGGTGTGGTGGGGCACCCGTTGAACCTGGCGAAGAAGGAGCTGGCCACGTTTCTGGCGCTGATGGAGGCCGTGATGGCGCCGGGCTGGGCGCGCCGGGACAGGTCGGTCACTCCGGCCGGGTTGCTGGGGGAACGGACGGGCCGGGGTGCGGCGACGGAGCGTCTGGCGCTGTTGTTGTTGGTGCTGGAGGCGCGGGAGAACGGGTGGGTGCGGCTGCGCGGCGGCCGGGTGGATACACAGCGTGGCCGTCCGGTGGCGACTCTGGCCCGGCTGCTGGGCTGCACTGTGTGGGTGGCGGAAGGAGTGCTGGAGCGGCTGGAGGCTATGGAGCTGGTGGTACGGCCCCGGGTGAAGACGGGGTCCAAGCTGAACCACCGGGCGCGGCTGGTGGTGCCGGCGGTCGCCGCCGCGCACGGCCGCAGGGCCGCTCTTCGCGTCGTGGAGGAGCGTGCGGAGGCTCCGGATCCCGGTTTTTCAGACCCCGGCGCTACGGTAGGGCCTAGTGAGCCCTTGGGTGCCGAGGAAGAAGTGCAGGTCAGCAGCCCGGAAGAAGGCGGCTTCCCCGAGTTTTCAGACCCCGGCGTTACAGGAACCCTTCACACTGATCACACTCACCTGGTTCCTCCCGTCGGTTCTCTGCAGGTCTCTGGTGGCTTTTCCGGCGAAGGCCGTGGAGCGGAAGGTCCGCTGCCGGAGGACGCGTGCGAGCGCGAGGACCAGGCCGCCGATGGCGAAGACGCCGCGGCCGTCCCCGGCCCGAGGTCGGCTGAGGTCGGCCCGCTGCGCGGGGAACAGCCCAAGAAGTCCCCGGCCGATGATCGCGAAGAACAGCCAGCTGCCCGGCCTGGTGCCGGTGCCCGGCCGCAGGCCGTTCGTGGTGAAAAAGCGCAGCAGCAGAGGCGCGTGGACCTGCCGGAGGAGTCTGGCCTGCGGGTGGCACTGGGGCCGGTCTCGTGGCTGTGGCAGGGGCTGTCCAAGTTCCAGCAGGCCCGGGTCCAGCAGGCCGCCGAGGCGGAGCTCGGGCGGCTGGAAGGCTGGACGGGGCAGCAGGAGCTGGCGGCCCGCCGACTGGCGTCCCGCCTCGCCGCTCGACTGGACGAGACCGGCGGCGAGGCCCTGGTCGACCGCCCGTACGGGTGGCTGATCGGGCGGGGCCTGGTGCAGCGCCAGGCGTGCGCGGACCGGCGGTGCGACGACGGAACCCGCCTCGACACCGGTGCCGCCTGCGAGAGCTGCGCCAACGTGCTCCACATCCGCCGCGCCCACCGCGCCCGGATCGCGGCCGAGGTCGACCAA
This sequence comes from Streptomyces sp. AM 2-1-1, assembly GCF_029167645.1. Taxonomy (NCBI): domain Bacteria; kingdom Bacillati; phylum Actinomycetota; class Actinomycetes; order Kitasatosporales; family Streptomycetaceae; genus Streptomyces; species Streptomyces sp. AM 2-1-1. The sequence goes on from NZ_CP119148.1 coordinate 40,553, forward strand.
GAGCTGCCCGGCCTCGATGACGCCGCCCGCCGACAGGCCGTCGAGGAACGGCTGCGCGCCCTGACAGCCGTCGACGCCGAGCGGTTCGTACGGCGCCGCGAGGAGGCCCGCGTCCGGGAGGCCGAGCGTGAAGCGGCCCGTGCCGCCGCCCGGGAGCGGGCGGAGCTGGAGCGCCAGGCCGCGGCCGTCGCCGCCACGGTGCGCCAGGCGCTGGCGTGCGAGGACTGCGGGCAGACCGGGGCCGGTGGGCTCTGCGAGGCGTGCGGGTGCCGCCGCGAGACCGAGACGCTCACCGCCCGGGCCGTGCAGCTCGTCGCGGCGCGGACGCTCGACCCTGCGGCCAGTGCGGCTGACGTCGCGGCCCTTAATGTCAGGGTCCGTACGGCCATCGACCGCAAGGTCGCCGCCGAGTGGGCGCAGTTCCTGGAGATCACCGACCCGGCTGAGCTGGAGGACGACCAGGAGCGCGCCGGCCTCGCGGCCGCGCTCACCGCCCACAGCACCGTCCAGCAGATCACCGACCAGGCCGCGGCCAGCGCGCTGGCCGCGTTCGGCCGGACCGACGAAGCCGACACCGAAGCGGACCGGGCCTACCGGACCGAGCAGGGGCGCCGCTGGTTCCAGCACAACCCGACCGGTGAGGCCGCCGTCGCCGCCGCGACCAAGGCCTCCGCCACCGCCCGGAACCGGGTCGCCCAGCACCTGCTCGCGGTGCGCCTGGAGCAGCTGCGCGAGCAGGCCACCACGGTGCGCCCGACCGGACAGACCGGGGCCGGGTCGTGGACGGACCGGCTGCCGGAACTCGCCGCCCGTACCCTCGGCGGCGCCACCGCCGGGGTGGTGATCGCGTGACCACCGTCCAGCCGGAGCTGAGCGGGGTCGACCTCGCGCGCCAGGCCCTGACCGCCGCCCGGGAAGCGGCGAAGAAGAACGGCGCCACCGCCAAGAAGCCTAAGCGGCGCACCACCACCGTCGTACGGCGCGATGGGCGCGAGCCGCTCGGGCTGGGCAGTGCGATCAGCCGGATGCTGACGGAGCGCGGTATGACCGGCCCGGCCGCTGGCGGCAGTGTCCTCGCCCGGTTCGACGCGATCCTGACCGTGGTCGCGCCGGAACTCGTCGGCCGGGTCCGGGCCGTGGGATACGACGCGGACACCGGCCGTCTGGACGTCGTCCCCGACATCCCGGCGGTCGCCACGAAACTCCGCTGGACCGCCCCGAAGCTGGCCGCAGCCGCCAACGCGCAGGTTCCCGGAGCGAACGTCCGCACCGTGCACGTCCTGCCGCCCGCGCCCGCGACGGCCGGCCCCGCCGTGGCAGCCGAACCGGTACCGCCGACGGTGCCCGCCGGACCTGCCGTGCGCCTGCCCGCACCGGCCGGCTACCACGAGGCGCTCGCCGCCCACCGCGCCACCCGGCAGGAGAAGACGGTCACCGACTCGAAGGTCCAGGCCGCCGCCGAACGGCAGATCCGCGAGCAGGCCCGTGAACCGGAGGAACTCTTCGGTGACGGCCGCAAGGCCCTCGAGGAACTCGCCGCCAAGGCCGCCGCTCAGCAACGGGCCGCGACCTCCAGCGACGCGGCCCGGGCCCGAGCACTACAGCGCCTCGCCGCCGAACGAGCTGGTCTCACCACGATCCCACCGGCGGGCGTGCGTGAACCTCTGCACCGTACGGCCTGATCACACGGTGTGCGCCGGGTGGGAAATCAGGGTGATCGGCTGCGAAGCGAAGGAGGTGACTGTCACCCTGGCTGGAGAGGAAAGGGCGGGGAACGTGCGGCGTGACAAACGGCAGATCCAGACGGCGGTACTCGGCAGCGCGGATTCCGAGGAGCCGCTCGTTCTGCCGCTGGAGGCCATCGAACTGGACGCCTTCCGCACGGTCCACGAGCGCGACTCCTTCTGGTGCGGGCTTCTTCTCGGCGGCTGTGGTGGCCGGCTGACGACGAAGCTCTACACCGACCGGGTCTGCCACTTCGCGCACGTGCATCCCGGCCCCGACGGCCAGCCCCACATCTGCGGTCGCCGCGCCCGAGGCATCTCCAGCGCCGACCACTTGTATGTGAAGTCCGCTGCCGCCGCCTGGTTCCGGAACAGGGGCGAGGAGGCCGATATCGCCTTCGCCCAGCCGAGCGGGGCACCGGTCGGCTCGCTGGTGGACATCACCTCCCGTCACCGCCGGCTGCGCGTGCACCTGGACCAGGTGGTGGAGCCGGTGTGGGACGACGACGGCATCGAGCCGGTGCTGGGGATGTCGGTGCCGGTCGACCGGGACACCCTGATCCGCCGCTGGTACGTGCACCGGATCCGGCTGGACAGCAAAGGCACCGCCCGTCGGGTGCAGATCGGCACCGAGGCGTTCGCGCGGCCCGTCGAGTGGTTCGAGCTGAACACGTGCACGATGACCGAGCGCGGCCTGTCGACACCGGCGGTAGAGAAGATCATCCGCTCCCGTACCAGCCGGCCCGCCCCGGCCTGGACGGCTGGCAGGGCACGCAATGCCCCGGCCTGGACGGCTGATACGGCACACAAAGCCCCGGACGCCGAGCGGCCGCAGGTTCTGCTGTGCCAGCTCGCCGACGCCCGCAAGGTGGGGGCCGTCGTCGTCGTGTCCCGGCTGTGTGACCAGATCGCCGAGGTCACCGGGGCCGAGGAGGAAACGCAGGCACAGCTGGGGGCCGCCGTCGCGGATGCCAGGCGCTGGCTGGAGCAGCAGACCGAGGTCCGCCGCAGCCTCCTCGCCGATCTGGACGCCGCTGTTGCCGCAGGCCGTACCCAGCGTGTTCGGACGCTGCTCACTCACGTCAACATGACCGCCGGCCCCGATCGCACCGAGGAGGAGATCCGCGTGGTCGGCGCGGCCGCCGACCACGTCGCCTCGGTCGCCTCGGCGGCGGCCGAGCGCGTGCATGCCCTCCTGGAGGGCCTCCGCAGCCTCCCCCAGAACCGGGCCAAAGACCAGCTGCGCCCCCAGGTACAGCAGCTGATTCAGGCAGCGGCCCAAGTCGGCCGTCTTCTCGGGCAGCGCCAGCAGATCCAGATCGCTGCCTGGAAGGTGCGCGCGGGCCTCGACAAGCCGGCCCCGGCCCAGACAGCCGCGCCCCGCACGCCGGTGGGGTGGCCACAGCAGCGCCCGCAGCTGCACAAGCAGGTCGCTCGGCGGCACTGGATCAAGACCAGCTGTCCACGCTGCCGGGCGGGCAGCGGCCAGGAGTGCGTCATCGGCAACGGGAGCCGCACCCGTCAGGTGCGGCACGTGCCCCATGACGAGCGGCTCCAGCCGATCATCGACGAACGCAGGGAACGGCAGAGGAACCAGCCGAAGCCGCCGCCCCCGTGGCGGGTGTATGAGGTGACCTGTCCTGACTGCGGCCAGGGCGCTGACGCCCGGTGCACGACGACGGGCGGCCCGCACCGCTCACGCGTCGAACGGGCCAAGGAGTTCACCCGCCTTCGAAAGCCCCGGCCCGAGACCGGCACAGAGGCGTGACCTGACGAGGCCCCCCCTTTGCCCGAGAGGCTGGGTTCAGCGGAAGGAACATTCCACGACTCAGCTACATGTCCACCATTAGATCCGACTGAAATTACGACGAGGGAGTATTCGTGCTTGAGAGCCCTGAAGCTAAAATGTGGGGTTTCATTTTCATCGCGGCAGTTGTCGGGATATTTGGCATTGTCTGGGGTTCCAGTACAGGGAACGCTGTGGCGCTCGTAGCAGGGGCCGTCGCAACCGCAGGCGCCCTGAGCTTTGCGATCATGATGATCCGTCGTACAAAAGCTTGAAGGTAGCTTCTGCGGTCAATTGAAGGTGCAGGAGCAGGTCAACGGCGGCCCAGTCCCGCAGGAGCCGAAGAAGCCTGCCATCAGAGCCAGAGCGACGGCGTAGATCATTGCGAACCGTCCGTGCTTGCGGCCCAGCAGAAAAGGGCGGGTCTCGGTGCTGAGCCACCAGGAGACGCTGGGCAGCGTCGTGAAAGCGAACGCTGCGAGCGGGACGAAGATCTGCAGCCAGAAAGTGCAGGTTGTCCTCTGCGGGCAGCCGCTGGCCCCACCGGTGGCCCGCACGGTGCAGAAACGACCCGCGGGCTGTTCGTGGTGGAAAGACGCAGCAGCAGAAGCGGGTGGACCTGCCGGAGGTGTCTGGTCTGCGGGTGGCTCTGGGGCCGGTCTCGTGGCTGTGGCAGGGGCTGTCCAGGTGGCAGCAGGGCCGGGTCGTGGAGGCTGCGGAGGCGGAGCTCGGCCGGCTGGAAGGTTGGGTCGGTCAGCAGGAGGCGGCTGCACGTCGGCTCGCGGCCCGCCTCACTGCCCGCCTGGCGGAGACCGGCGGCGAGGCCCTGGTCCAGCGCCCGTACGGGTGGCTGATCGGGCGGGGCCTGGTGCAACGTCAGGCGTGCGCCGACCGGCGGTGCGACGACGGCACCCGCCTCGACACGGGTACCGACTGCGAGAACTGCGCCAACGTGCTCCACGTGCGTCGGGCCGCCCGGATCCGGGTCGCGGCCGAGGTCGGCCAGGAGCTGCCCGGCCTCGATGACGCCGCCCGCCGCCAAGTCGTCGAGGAGCGGCTGCAATCCCAGACGGCCGCCGACGCGAAGCGGTTCGTATGGCGCCGCGAGGAGGCCCGCGTCCGGGAGGCCGAGCGGGAAGCGGCCCGCGCCGCCGCCCAGGAGCGAGCCGATCTGAAGCGTCAGGCTGCGGCCGTCGCCGCCACGGTGCGCCAGGCGCTGGCGTGCGAGGACTGCGGGCAGACCGGGGCCGGTGGGCTCTGCGAGGCGTGCGGCTGCCGCCGCGAGACCGAGACGCTCACCGTACGGGCCGTGCAGCTCGTCGCGGCCAGGACCCTCGACCCGTCGGCCAGCGCGGTTGACGTCGCGGCCCTTGAGGTCAGGGTCCGTGTAGCGATCGACCGCAAGGTCGCCGCCGAGTGGGCGGAGTTCCTGGAGCTCTCCCCGGCTGAGCTGGAGGACGACCAGGAGCGCGCCGACCTCGCGGCCGCGCTCACCGCCCACAGCACCGTCCAGCAGATCACCGACCAGGCCGAGACCAGCGCGGTGGCCGCGTTCGGCCGGACCGACGAAGCCCAAGCCGAGGCGGATCGCGCCTACCGGACCGAGCAGGGGCGCCGCTGGTTTCAGCACAACCCGACCGGTGAGGCCGCCGTCGCCGCCGCGACCAAGGCCTCCACCACCGCCCGGGACCGCGTCGCCCAGCACCTGCTGACGGTACGCCTGGACCAGCTGCGCGAGCAGGCCACCACGGTGCGCCCGACCGGACAGACCGGGGCCGGGTCGTGGACGGACCGGCTGCCGGAACTCGCCGCCCGTACCCTCGGCGCCGACACCACCGGGGCGGTGATCGCGTGACCACCGTCCAGCCGGAGCTGAGCGGGGTCGACCTCGCGCGCCAGGCCCTGACCGCCGCCCGGGAAGCGGCGAAGAAGAACGGCGCCACCGCCAACAAGCCTAAGCGGCGCACCACCACCGTCGTACGGCGCGACGGCCGCGAACCGCTCGGGCTGGGCAGTGCGATCAGCCGGATGCTGACCGAACGCGGCATGACCGCCCCGGCCGCCGGCGGAACCGTCCTCGCGCAGTTCGACACGATCCTCGCCGCGGTCGCGCCCGAACTCGCCGAGCGGGTCCAGGCCGTGGCGTTCGACGCGGACACCGGACGCCTGGACATCGTCCCCGCCACCCCGGCAGCCGCCACGAAACTCCGCTGGACCGCCCCGAAGCTGAGCGCGGCCGCCAACGCGCAGGTCCCCGGAGCGAACGTCCGCACCGTGCACGTCCTGCCGCCCGCGCCCGCGACGGCCCGCCCCGCCGTGGCAGCCGAACCGGTACCGCCGACGGTGCCCGCCCGACCTGCCGTGCGCCTGCCCGCACCGGCCGGCTACCACGAGGCGCTCGCCGCCCACCGCGCCACCCGGCAGGAGAAGACGGCCACCGACTCGAAGGTCCGGGCCGCCGCCGAACGGCAGATCCGCGAACGGCTCCGGGAACCCGAAGACGACTTCGGCGACGGCCGCCAAGCCCTCGAGGAACTCGCCGCCAAGGAAGCCGCCCAGCAACGGACCGTGACCTCCAGCGACGCAGCCCGGGCCCGAGCGCTCCAGCGCCTCGCCGCCGAACGAGCTGGTCTCACCACGATCCCACCGGCGGCCGCGCGTGGACCTCTGCACCGTACGGCCTGATCACACGGTGTGCGCTGAGCGGGAAATCAGGGTGATCGGCTGCGGAGTGAACAGGGTTACTGCCACGCTGGGTTGAGAGGAAAGGCAGGGGCACGTGCGGCGTGACAAACGGCAGATCCAGACGGCGGTACTCGGCAGCGCGGATTCCGAGGAGCCGCTCGTTCTGCCGCTGGAGGCCATCGAACTGGACGCCTTCCGCAGCTTTCATGAACAGGACTCCTTCTGGTGCGGGCTTCTCCTCGGCGGCTGCGGTGGCCGGCTGACGACGAAGCTCTACACCGACCGGGTCTGCCACTTCGCGCACCATCCCGGCCCGGACGGCCAGCCCCATGACTGTGGCCGTCGGGCCCGCAGCGTGAACAGCGCGGACCACCTCTACGTGAAGTCCGCGGCCGCCGCCTGGCTTCGCAGCCGTGGCACGCGGGCCGACTTCGACTTCGCGCAGCCGGACGGCAGCCCCCTGGGCTCCGTCGTCGACATCCAGCTCGCGCACAAGAAGCTGCGGGTGCACCTGGACCAGAGCGTGGCCCCGCAGTGGGACAGTGAGGACGAGCCGGTCCTCGGCCTCTCGGTCCCGGTGGACCAGGACACCCTGATCAGACGCTGGTACGTGCACCGCATCCGCCTGGACAGCGAAGGCACCGGCCGGCACGTCCGTATCGGTACCGAGGCCTTCGCCCGGCCCACCGAGTGGTTTTCCCTGGACGAGTGCGAGGTCACCGACCGTGGACTCTCCACCCCGGCCATCGAACGGATCATTCAGGCACACAGCACACCCGGGCGGGCGCGATGGACTCCGGGCAAGAAGCAGGAGACGTTGCCGCAGGACGGGCGGGCGCAGGAGCTGATGCGTCGGCTGCTTTACGCCCGCCGGACCGAGTCGCCCGACCTTACGGCGGCGGTGTGCCGCGAGATCGCCGGCCTTTCCGGAGTCAGCGCCCAACTGCAGAAGCGGCTGGAGGCCGCACATCACAGTGCTCTGCTCTGGGCAGAGAAAGAAGCCGAGTCTCGCCGCACCGAGGTACACGAGCTCAACCAAGCCGTGGCCGCTGAGAAGCTCAGCCAGGTGAAGAGCTTGATCGCCCAGGTCAAAAAGGCCACCAAAGTCGACCGGACGATGGAAGAGGAAGCGGCGATCCGCGCGGCTGCGGAATACCTGACGGCGGCGATTCCAGCGGCACTCGCACACCTGAATAAACTTCTCGAAGAAGTAAGCCGCATTCCGGCCAACGGCGACCCGGATCTACTGGCCCTCAAGGTCCAGCAGATGACCCACGGAGCTGATGAACTCGCACGAGCCGGAAAGAAGGTGCGGCACCAGCGTGCCGAGATCTCTCTATGGAAGGAGCGGCTCGAGTCACTCCTCGCTCTCCCTCCACGCTCCCCGGTGCCGGGACCGTTGCACCAGTTGGTCGGCCGGGGGTACTGGACCACGAAAACATGCCCGCTGTGTGGAGCCGATCGCGGCCAGCAGTGCGTCACCCTGGGCGGTCCCCGCACAGGGCAATTGCGAGGCACTCCCCATGCCGACCGGCTGCGGCTCTTCCTCAGAGAGATCGGGGATCGAAAGACGGAAGAAACGGGAAGAGCGCCTACCATTTGGCAGGTGTACGACGTGACCTGCCCCGCCTGCCAGAAAGGTCCAGGGGCCTGGTGCCTGTCACCGGGCAGGCCGCACACACGGCGATACCAGCTTGCCGCAGACTTTACGCAGCAGAGAAAACCGAATACGGAAAATGAGAACAGCCAGCAAGACATCTACCAGGCCGCACCTGGCGTTCCGGAACTTTGAGATATTGGACCAGGGCCGCCGTGTCCTGGTGGGTGTCAGTGGCCGGGGATCAGCTCGGGCATGGAGGACGCTGCTGTGCTCGGCCAGGTGATGGCGTCAGGCACACGGCTGTGCCCGGCGTGGCCGCTCTCGGCCCGGTGCGCGGTACGGACCCGGTCCAGGAGGGCTGTCAGTGCGGGAGGCTCGAACGTGGCGCGGGGGCCTTGGGTGAGTTCGTGGATCAGGGCGCTGAGCCCGGCACAGTTGAAGGTGCGGTGGGCATAGTCGGTCGCGGCCAGGAGCAGCCCCTGGACGGCGGTCATGTTGGCGGCCGCCACCCTGTTCAGCTCCTGTCGGGTGAGGTCGTGGTGGTCCAGGGTCAGCCGGCCGCAGTCACAGAACCCCATCCTCTCGGCCAGGGCGATGGACTCGTCTTCGGCAAGGACGTCTCCGACAGCGTCGACGCCGATGAGCCCGAAGTCGACAGCGATCTGGAAGGCGGGGTGGCATACGGCCGGGTCCGCCGCGTACTCACCGGTCAGCGGGGCGTGGGGGCGGTCGACGACGGGCGGCCGCGAGGACCGGCGACGGGGGCGCGAAGTGGGCATACCGCGCTCAACAGGCCAGGGGCGGGATTGGTCACCGCCGCCGCCCGGCCGTGTTGACGTCTCGTGCGTGCGGCGGTGCTCGATGCGGGCTGCCGCCAGCTGCGGTTCGCGCTGTGCGTGCGCTGCGTGCAGGCGGTCGAAGCCGACGTATCCGCCCCTCCCGTCCCGCCCCAGGACGCCTTCCTCGAAGAAACGGCGGAAGGAGTCGGTCAGCGCGTCGGTGGTCAGCGGCGGTTCTTCGTTCGGGCTGAGGGACGCCAGCAGCCCCGGATGGTCCTCCATGTAGGTCAGGGTCAGGGCGGTCAGGATGTCTGCGCACGGCCGTGTGTTCACCGCGGGTTCGCGGATGACGCTCTTCGCGGGGCGGGTGAAGCTCCCGGGCGGGCGGCGTGACGGCGCGGAAACCCGGGAATTCCCCCTCGCGGTGCTTCATTGGGTGGCAGCACCGGTGGCCGAAGTCTTCACCGGGCCCGATCACCCCGTGGGGGCCGCTCGCCGTTCTGCGCACCCGTTCAGTCGCGCGGCGGTGCGAGAAGTCCTCGGGCCGACTCGGCGGCGGTGAGGGCATCTTCGACGGTGGGGTGGAGCTGGAGGAAGGTGTCGGCGCCGACGATGTGCAGGAGCCGGTGCACGGGGGGCGAGGGCGCGGCGATCCTGAGGTCGGCCTGGTCATGGACGGTCAGGACGAGCCGGAGGAAGGCGGAGTCGGCGAACGTGATGCTGCTGGCGTCCAGGACGACGGCGCCGTGTCCGGACGTTGCGGCTTCGATCTGGGCGGTCAGGGGCCCGAGGGAGTCCAGGTCCAGGTCTCCCCGGGGGGTGAGCACCGGTACCGGGCCGGGGTCGGGGACGTCAGGGTTCGTCATGGGGAAAGTATCTCCAAGGCGTTGCAGGACGGCGGTGCCGGGGAGGCAGCCGACCGGGGGTCGCCTGAGCCACGGCACCGGCCTGACCCTCGCCGGACTGCTCGTCTGCTGGATACAGCACCTGCTGGAACGCGGAAACCCGGCTGCCTGGCATTCCGCCCGGCCGCCCAGGGTCAGCTGGGCGGCCGGCGGTGCGTCAGGTAGGTCAGTCGTCGGTTCCGGGAGGCAGGCCGTCGTCCAGGATGATGTGGATGGTGTCTCCCTGCCCATGTACGCCTGCGAGTTTCGCCGCGATGCGGTGGTAGGCGGTCGTGGCCAGTGCCCAGTCACTCTGGAAAGGGGGGGCACTGGAGCGGGTGTTCCACAGCTCGATCAGCAGGGCGATGAGGGAGCGTCCGGACAGGACGGTCTGGATGCGTCCGTCCTTGATGTCGTCGACCGAGGGCGGGGTGCGGAAGTGGCTGTGGTTGACGGCCAGGGCGGAGAGCCATTCCCAGGTGTCACGGTGGGCGGTCAGGTCCGCGGAGGCCACCCCGGCCGCCTTGAGCAGCAGCACTCCGTGGGCGACCAGGGGGTCGTGTTTCACGGCGGGCGCCTGCGAGGCGGGCGCGGCGGGCTCGGCCGCAGGGACAGCGGTGCCCTGGTAGGCGGCCTCGATCGCGCGCTTCAGTTCGAGGTCCTGGTCCTGCTTGTGTTCGGGCTCGCGCTCGCTGTTTTCCACGGTTCCCCCCTGGGACTCGGTGGCGGTGTTGGTTGAGGTGGGCGGCTGCACCGTCGTGGTGGCCGCAGAGTCATCGGTTTGCGCTCCGGGCACTGCGGGCGCTGTCCCGGCGTCCGTCAGCCGGCTGTCGCCGGGTTCCCCTCCCGTCTCTGCGGGGCGCACGAGAGGGCCCAGGGCATCGACGAGGTCCAGCAGCTGCCGGAGCTCGCCCCGGGTCTCGTTCAGATCGCTGATCATCCGGTCCTGGCGGCGGCGTACCTCCCGGTTCTCCTCGCGCAGACCCGTGACGCCTCCCTGGACGACCTCCAGGATCTTCAGGCGGCTCTGGGTGAGTTCGCCGTGCAGAGCGGTCAGCCCGACCGTTGGGTCATCGAGGCGCCCCAGCTGGCTGCGTATCGCCTCCAGTTCCTTCATCGCGTCGGCGAACGCGTCTTTCCACTTCACCGGGGCCCCCACCTCACTTTGAGTAAACGTACTGTCACAGCGGTACTTTGCTCCGAGCGCGGCGGCTGTCCTGCCAGCTCACGAGGATTTGGCTTGATCCGGAAGGCGGGGGCCGAATCGCACGGTGTCGCCTCGTGTTGTGCTGTGGCGCCGCCCCCACCCGCTGTCACACATTCCGGTGATCTACGACGGAAAGCCCACCTGCGGGGGGCTGCTCACACAGGATCGGCCGGTGATCACTTCGATTTCCTTCCGGCCCCGTCGGGCCGCCCACGTTCTGCTGCTCGTCCCGCTGCTCACCTTCACCGCTGTCGGCTGCGGGGACGCACCGCCCGCCGGGCATGCCGACCGCATCGAGAAGGCGGCAGGCGTCGCGTCGTTCAGAATCACCTGCACCCGGGACATGTGGGCCCGCACCAGTCACCCCGAATACGGTCGTGAGTCGTTCGACCAGGCCAAACCGCACAAGCTCGCGGGCGAGCGCGCGCAGCGCGGTCTGGTTGAAGTCACGCTCACGGGAACGCAGCTCGTCGACTACCTCAAGCAGTTGGAGAGGGACATCGGCGGCGGCTGGAATGCGAACTCCGACGACGAGCCGATGGCACGGCGCATGTATGCCGCGATCGCGCCGGTGGTCGACCGTATCCAGGCGGGCGTCCAGCCGACCGAGCTGCCCGAGGCTGTCGTAGACGATGCGGCTGTGCCCGCCGGGCCCGCTCGCCCCTCCGGAGCCCCGCACCGCTGAGGCGGCATCCGCAAAAGGGCGTGACCGTGGCACTGCCCGTTCCAGTCTGGGCCGGCCCGTAGCCGAGGCGCATGGAGGACTGGGGCGCCTCCGTGCTCGGTGCGGGCCCGCCCTTTGGCATGCCGGTCCACCCGCACCTCGAAGTCCGGCGGGCGCGCGCGGGGGCGGGTGTCACTTCGCTCCGCGCGAGCCCTTCGCCGCGGCGGACTGTGCGCGGGCAGGAAAACCGGTCTGCGCGGTCCGGCTGCCCGGGTTCTTCGCGCCGGCGGACTGCACCCGCGAGGCCGCCTGCGGTGTCATGGGCCCGCGCTGGCCTCCGGAGCCTTTGCCACTGTTCTTCCCCATGCCGATCACCTCGTTTTCCAGCATGGGCAAAGCTGGCCCCGGCCGCCACCGGGTCCTCCCGGGGGCGGCCTCGTTGATCAGCGCGGACAGCGCCGTGAACAGGTGCTGACGAGAGCAGGGAGTGGGAGATGACGGTAGCGGTCGCCCCGGAGGCCCGGGCCGCGCAGCGGCGGATCATCGGCACGATCAACACGTCTGGGAGGCTGAACGCGGACGGGCTGGCCCTGTGGCGGGAGGTTAACTGCGGTGAGTGGAAGGCGACCGCCGCCGACCTCAGCAGCGATCTGGACCTGCTCCAGGTCCCGCATACCGTCGTGACGGCTTTCCGCTTCCCGCTCGCCAGCTCCTACAGCAAGGCCATGCGTGAAGGCGAGGAGGTCCGCATTCTGCGCGAGAACCTGGGCCACCTGCTGCCGTGGATGCCGTCGCTGGAGCAGGTGATTGCCGACATCCCCGAGGACGCCCCGCACTGGGACTTCACGGTGTTCCAGCCCCGGGCCGACGGCATGGCCGTCGCCATCCTGCGGCTGTCGGCGGAGTGGCCCACCTGGTCGAAGAAGCAGGCCCGCGCCGCCCGGCTGGTCTGTGCGGAGTGTGACTACGACCTGCGCGACCAGGCCGAGGACCGGGCTCCGTTCGATGTCCGGCTGCCCGAGCAGCCGGGGCGTCGGCGGCTGGTGTGCGGGAAGTGCTGCAACGGCGGCGTGGACGAGATGGAGCGCCTGGCCGCGCTTGCCGGAAAGCCGTCGTGACGATCGCCGGGCCGGGCACGGACCGGCTGCTGGTCGCGGACCTGGTGGGCCTGCTGGGCGACGCCGAGCACTACAGCGGCCCCGGTTCTACGCCCGGCAGCCGGCTGGACTATCTGGAGCGGCGGGCCGCGCTGCTGCACCGGCTCGTAGACGTCGTCGGGGACGAGTCCTCCCGCTACTTCGCCCAGGACGCCGAGGACCGCGCCGCGGGCGTACGCGCCGGTGCCGAGGCCCTGGCGCGGGAGTGCGGCGACCCGCCGCCCGCACCGCGCCGCCCGCGGTGAACGCTCAGGCTCCGAGGAAGAGCTGAGATAGAGCGGCCGCCATCTCCAGAGCCGCCGGCGTAGATTCAGGCGGTGGCCGGCTGCGGGGGGACGGGGTGGCTGTGCTGCTCCTCCCACTCCTTGATCACCGTGCGCAGCATGGCGGCGATCTCGGGGTTGGTCCCCTTGCGGGCGGCCAGGGAGCGCAGGTACGGCTCCGCTCCCTGGAGCATGCCGGAGCGGGGGTGGAGCGTCACCAGGGCGCGGTGGGTGCCGCGGTTGAGGTGGTGGCACCAGGCGTCGATGTCGATTCGCCCCTCGGGTGCGGCGATATGCCCGTCGACGAAGCCACCTGCGGGCTGGGTGCAGCTGTTCCAGCCGTAGTCGCCGATGCACCGCTCGCAGGCGAGGGTGCCGTGCATGTCCGGGTAGCGGCGCTGCCACTCGCCATCGAGGGCGATGACGTCTCCGGCGAGCGGGATGTTCTTGGCGCACAGGCAGCACCTGATGCGGAATGCGACGGACATGGCGGATCTCCACTCACCCTGCGGGCCGGACGGATGTGCTCAGCCTGGCAGCCGGCCCGGGTTCTGCAGCGTCGCCATGCCGTCCGTCGCCGCCGCCCGCGCGGTGTGCGAAACACGCAGTGAAACACCAGGGGTGAAACGCACTCCCGTCTCACCCCTGACCTGCATGAATGTCCTGTGTCACCGAACTTTGAGCGATTGTCACCGAAGCCTGAGCGGTAGGGGCCGAGCGTCAGGAGCGACCGTTGTCGACGACGAGTTGCACCAAGCCGACCCATGGAAAGTCGCCGCTTCTATGGACCGCGCGCACTTTCCACTGACCTGCCGGGAGCTGCACGGGGGCCTGATCCGAGTGGCCCCCGTGGGGATAGTTCACTCCCAGATCGGCACCCGCTTCGGCCGAGTCCATCAACACTGCCGGGCCGTCAGTGACCCACAGTCCGCTGTCCTCCCAAGCGGTGTCCGGATCGGCCAGAACCGCCGCGGCTGCCGTGAACACCTCGGCCTCGGAGTCCGCGGCCAGCCACCGCACGAACAGCAGTGTCTCCGGCAGGAAGCACGTCTTGGCAGGTTCATCGGCCAGGACAAGAGCAGTAGCGGTGCCCGTTCCCACGGGGATCACACCGGCCAAGTCCTCCACCTCACAGGCGCGGTCGTAGTCATCACGGCCATCGGCGTCACCAAGGACAGAACCGTCTTCCTGTCGTCTGCCACGCGAACGTCAGCCGTCCTGCCGCGTGAAGTGTCAGTGGCTCGTGCGGCGGCAGGGTGACGTCTCCCGGGCTTGGGACTGGTAAAGAAGCAATCATCAGCGCTAAGCGCCTGATCGTGGATGGCGAAGGTTCAGCGTGGTGATCGCTGGGCCTTCGTCGCGTGGTGGATCAGTGGCGTTGGCTGGAGAGGCCGGCGATGAGGTTCAGGCGGTGGCGTGGCGGGCCGGTACGCGGCCGTTCGACGTGCAGAGAGGGGCCGCTATGACCAGTATGGGTGCTATGTCTATGACGCCTAAGCCCGTCTCCCAGACCGTCGCCGGCCAGAACGAGGCTCTGCTGAACAGCTTGCCGTTCTCCGACTCCCAGGACTTCGAGGACGCGAATCGCGGCTTCCTCGGGAAGCGGTCCCCGAACGCCATCACCGACTCCGAGGGCGCGGTGGTCTGGGACAACGACACGTACGACTTCCTCCGGGGCGACGCGCCGGACACCGCGAATCCGAGCCTGTGGCGCCAGTCGACGCTCAATGCGATCCAGGGCCTGTTCGAGGTCGTGCCGGGTATCTATCAGGTGCGCGGCTTCGACCTGTCGAACGTGACGTTCATCGAGGGCGACACCGGGGTCCTGGTGCTGGACCCGCTGGTGACCGAGGAGACGGCCGCGGCCGCGCTCGCGCTGTACCGCGAGCACCGCGGTGAGCGGCCCGTCACCGGCGTGCTGTACACCCACCCGCACGTGGACCACTTCGGCGGTGTCCGCGGGATCACGACGCAGGAGGATGTCGACGCCGGCCGCGTGCCGGTGATCGCTCCGGCGGAGTTCACGGAGCACGCGGTGTCGGAGAACGTCTATGCCGGAACCGCGATGTCCCGGCGCTCGGCGTACATGTTCGGTGCGGCACTGGCCCGCAGCCCGCAGGGCGCGCTCGGCACCGGTCTGGCGCAGACCGTGGCGACGGGCAACATCACGCTCATCGCCCCGACGCTGGACATCACCGAGACGGGGCAGACCGAGACGGTCGACGGTGTGCGGATGGTCTTCCAGATGGCCCCCGGCACCGAGGCGCCGGCCGAGTTCCTCGTGTACTTCCCCGACCACAAGGCGCTGTGCGCCGCGGAAGACGCCACCCACACGCTGCACAACCTCCTCACGCTGCGCGGCGCCCTGGTCCGCGACCCGCACGCCTGGTCGAACTACCTCACCGAGACCATCGACCTCTTCGGTGGCGAGGCGGAAGTGGTCTTTGCGTCCCACCACTGGCCGACCTGGGGCAACGAGCGCGTCGTGAGGTTCCTCTCCGAGCAGCGCGACCTGTACGCCTATCTGCACGACCAGTGTCTGCGGCTGATCAACAAGGGTTGGACCGGCATCGAGATCGCGGAGGAGCTCAAGCTCCCGCCCGTGCTCGAACAGGCGTGGCATGCCCGCGGCTACTACGGTTCGGTGAGCCATAACCTCAAGGCGGTCTACCAGCGCTACATGGGCTGGTACGACGGCAACCCGGCACATCTGTGGCAGCACCCGCCCGTCGAGCAGGGCAAGCGGTACGTCGAACTCGGCGGCGGCGCGGACGCGGTCGTCGCCAAGGCCCGTGCCGCGTTCGAGGAGGGCGACTTCCGCTGGAGTGCGGAGATCCTCAGCCACGTCGTGTTCGCCCAGCCCGACCACCTGGTGGCGCGAGAGCTGCTGGCCGACACCTTCGAGCAGCTCGGCTACGGTGCGGAGAACGGCGTGTGGCGCAACATCTACCTCTCCGGCGCGACCGAACTGCGCGAGGGGAAGTTCGGCACACCGACCGTCTCGGCGTCCGCAGACGTCGTTTCCGCCCTCACCCCGGAGATGCTCTTCGACGCCATCGCCATCCAGATCGACGGCCCCCGGGCATGGGAGGAGAAACTGACCATCGACATCGTTGTGACCGACACTGGCCAGCGGTACCGTCTGCGGCTGGCCAACGGCGCTCTCACCTACAGCCCGGCGGCCCAGAGCGGTGACGCGGACGTCACACTCGCGACGACGGCGCGGGCCCTGCCATCGCTCGCGACGGGAGGACTCAGGGCCGACGCTCTCGCGAAGGCGGGTATCGAGGTCACCGGCGACGCCTCCGTCCTGTCCCGGCTGGCTGGCCTCCTCGACCCCGGCGACCCGGACTTCTCCATCGTCACGCCCTGACCTGACCTGGGCGCGATGCGCTGTGCGGCTGTGGGTGAGGAGGGTGGGCCTCCAGCCCGGTGCGGATCTGGGCTTCCAGTGCCCTGTGCTGGTCGTGGGCCGCTGCGAGCGGGGCGGTCAGCGACGGGATCACGATGTCGAGGGTGCCGGTTCCCGGGACTACGACGGTCTGTTCGTCGAGGGTGTCCAAGACGTCGTCGATCAGCCGTGCGGCCAAGTGGGGTGGGTCGAGGTGGTTGTCGCCGCCCTGGTCAGGGGGTGTCCGGCGTTGCGGGTGGCGCCGGCGGGCGTCCGCTCTCCTGGTGGAGGAGGGCGGGCGCCCGCCGTGCTGTATTTCTTTGACGGGTCAGCAGTTGATGATCAGGCCGGTGAGGACGGTGCAGTTGGCGGTGGCGGTGTCGTTTGCGGGGTTCGGATCGGTGGGGCTGCTGGTGGTGCGGGTGGCGTTGGCGGGCAGCGAGCCGAGGGAGAGGAGGTTGAGGCGTGCGGTGAAGGTGTTGGTGGCGGTGGCGGCGTTGGCGAGGTCGGTGAAGGTGCAGGCGACGGTCTTGCCGGCCGGGTTGTAGGTGCAGTTGGCGGGCAGGCCGGTGACGCTGCTGGTCTGGGCGGGGAGGCTGGTGGTGACTGTGCCGCCGGCGGTGGTGGCGGGCCCGTTGTTCGTGGCGGTCTGCCGGTAGGTGATCGCGCCCCCGAGCAGTGGCGGTGCTGTTGCGGTCAGCCCCACGGCGATGTCGGCCTCGCTGGTGACCTGGAAGGGAACACTGGCGGGGGTGAAGACGCTGTTGTCCCGGCCCACTGCCCCGTCCAGCCTGAGGGTGTGGGTTCCCGGGGGTGCGTCCTGGCGGACGGTGACGGTCAGGCGGGCCTCGGCGGTGGCGCCGGCCGGGATCTGGCGTTCGGGGATCCGGTACAGGGCGACGAGGATGTTCCCGTCGTCGCCGAACTCGCAGGTGGGTGTCGGTCCTGTGACCGGGGTGCAGCTGCCGGGCACGTCGAACAGGGACGCGTCGGCGACGATGTACATCGCTGCGGGCTGGCTCGTGTCGGTGTTGTTGGTGATGCTCGTGGTGAAGGTGACGGTGTCACCCGGCTGTGCGGACGTCGTGGACATCGTCAGAGTGCTGTGCTGGCTCCGGGCGACCACGGTGTCGGCGGCTGCGGCCTGCGGGGCCAGGAGCACAGCCGCAGTGAAGATCGCCGCCATCGGGGCGAACCAGCGGAGTAAAGGGTTCTTGATCATTGGGTCTCTCTTTCGTTGTGCGCGGCCGTGGGCGTGCCGGGGTGTCCGGCTCACCCGCCGGGTCCTGGGGTACTCGGTGCTGGGCTGCGGTCGTGGCTGGCGGGGCGGTCAGGTGCAGTTGATGATCAGGGAGGTCACCGCGGTGCACTTGCGGGTGGCGGTGTCGTTGGCCGGGTTGGGGTCGGTGGGGCTGCTCGCGGTGCGGGTGGCGGTGACCGTGTAGGTGGTGCCGAGGCTGAGGAGGGCGACCGGTGCGGTGAAGTGCCGGGTTGTGCTCGCGCCCGGTGCGAGGGGGCCGGTGGTGCAGGTGACCTTGCCGGCGGCGACGGTGCAGTCGGGGCTGGTGGCGGTCATCGGTGCGGGCAGTGGCGCCTCGACGGTGCCCGCGGCCAGGGCGTCGGGTCCGTTGTTGGTCAGGGTCAGGGTGTAGTCGATGCGGCCGTTGACCAGGTTCGGTACCGGGGTGGCATCGAGCTGGACACCGAGGTCCGCCTCCTCGGGTACGGCGTCGACGGGCGTGATGGCGACGGCGCCCGGCCCGGCCCCGGTGGGGTGGGTGGCGGTCACGGTGTTCGTCGCGGTGTCCACGACGCTGACGTTGTCGTCGCCGAAGCTCGTGACGTAGAGGTGGGCACCGTCAGGGGTCACGTCGACCGCTGTCCCCGAACCGCCGGGCAGGGTGGTGTTGCCGACGACGGTATTGGTCGCGGTGTCGATCGCCCGGACGACTCCGACGTCACCCTGGGAAACGTAGGCGCGGGTGCCGTCCGTGGAGAGCGTCACGGAGTCGGTGGTACCCGGGGTGGACACCTGGGTGAGCACGGTGTTGGTGGCCAGGTCGAGTACGAACACCTCCTGGGCCGTGGTCACATAGGCACGGGTCCCGTCCGGCGTGAGCGCGATGTCGCTCGTTTCGCTGCTGGTGGGAATGGTCGCGGTGACCGTCCTGGTGGCGGTGTCGATGACGGAGACCGTGTCACCGAAGTAGTCGGCGGTGTAGGCGCGGGTGCCGTCCGGGCTGATGGCCACCGCCAGCGGATTCGCACCGACGCCGATGGTGGAGACGGTCGCCCGGGTTGCCAGGTCCACGACCCGGACGCTGTCGGCGTCGGCGTCGGCGACATACGCTTCCGCACCCGAAGGGGTGACCGCGGCATCGTAGGGAGAGGTTCCGGCCGGGATCGTGTCGGTCACGGTGTTGGTGGTGGTGTCGATGACGGACATGCTGTCCGCCTCGGAGTTGATGACGTACACCTGTTCCCCGTCGGGGGCGACGGTCACGCTCGTCGGGGCGTTTCCGACGGGGACCGTGGCTACGGTGGTTCCGGTGACCGTGTCGATCGCGGTGACGGTGTCGGCGCTGTAGTTGGCGATGTAGGCCGTCGGGTTCGCGGGGGCGGCGGCGACGGCGGTCGCGGCCGTGCCGGCGGTCAGCCCGGCGGCGGCCAGGGCCACGGCCATCGCGGGGACCGCCGCCCTGCGGAGCAGACCGCCCCAGTACCGGGCGGTCACGGTGGAACTGTTCATGACGAGATCTCCTGTTCCTGGCCCGCTCCGTTCACGCGGGCCCGCACGGATCGGCTCCGCAGCACTATTCGTGCAGCGCAGCCCGGTCTTCAGCCGAGAACTCCACCGGCGTGACGGAGCTGTTGCCCAGCGGTCCTAGGCGGGGTGACGTCCTGTCGGTCAGACTCTGGACCTTGGCCGCTGCCGGAAACACGAGCCAGCGGAGACGACCCCCATAGCATTACGTTCGGTTATCAACTCCCACTTTCGGTGATGTCGGCGCGGTGATCCTTCCCGTGTTCCGCGACCGGTTCAAGGGCGCGATCGAGCCACCCCGGCCCTCTACGCGTCCCGGGCGAGCGAACGAAAGTCCCTCATGGGGAATGGCTCATAGACCAGTTGGACGCTGAGAGAGCGCGGGCGGGAAGGCGGCGCGGTACATAGCCCGTGCGTTCCTGGGGAATGAGCCCGTCAGCCCCTCACAGCAGGGCACCGGCCGCGCGGGTGCCCCTGCCCTTCACGGAGTGGAGAAGTGCGTGTCCGACACGGTCATTAAGGTCACCGACGGCTCGTTCGCCACCGATGTCCTGGAAGCCCCCGGCCCGGTTCTGGTGGACTTCTGGGCGGAGTGGAACGGACCGAGCAAGATGATCGCGCCCGTTCTCGACGACGCCGCCGCGGCGTACGCCGGAAGGCTCACCATCGCGAAGCTCAACATCGATCAGAACCCCGACACAGCCCCGCAGTACGACGTCAGGGGTCTCCCCACGCTTCTGTTGTTCAAGAACGGCCAGGTCGTAGCGACCAAGGTCGGGGCGCTGTCCGAGGGACAGCTGGAGGATTTCCTCGACGCGAACCTCTGACCCACAGGGCCCGGAATCTCAGGAGGTTCCCGTGATCCGTACCGTTCTCGCCGCCCTGACCGCCCTGGCCCCGGTCTGCATCGGACTGGCTGTTTGCAGCACCGGCCCACGCGCAGGCCGGTGACCTGGTCTGCCTGCCACCCACCAGCTCGTCCGTCACGTTCAGCCCCGCGCTGACCACCACGCCCCAGGACGTCACCGTCACCACGAACACCCTGTTCGGCCCGTGCACCTCCACCACCGTTCCCGGCATCACCTCCGGCACCTTCCACGTCCCGGGCCGCAGCTGCCTGACCCTGGCTGGGTCGGGGTCCTCGGCCTCCACCATCACCTGGAACACCGGGCAGACCAGCACCCTGTCCCTGAACTACACCACCACCATCGCCGGAGCCGTCTACACCTCCGTCCTCACCGGAACCGTCGTCGGCCTGGCCGACCGGTCCCCGGGCCTGCTGAAGGTCCTGCGTAAGACCGATCCGGAGTACGTGCTGCTCGACGGGACGCCTGTACCGCCTTGCTGGCTGATGACTACTGCTGACCGCTTTCGAGTTGATGCGGAACACGGGAGACCCGGAGCTCTTTGAGGTCGGGGATGTGGTTGTAGAGGGTGCCCACCGAGACTCCGAGGAGGGCGGCGATGGTCTCGATGCTGTTCTCCGGATTGGGCAGCATGTCGCGGGCGGCGCGCAGCAGCTTGTCGTTGACGACCGAAGGCCGGCCGCCGACGCGGCCTCGGGCCCGCGCGGCGGCCAGGCCCTCGTTGGTGCCCTGCACGATCAGCTCCCGGATGAACTCCGCGAGGGCTGCGAACACGTGGAAGATCAGGCGGCCGCCGGGCGTCATGGTGTCGAGCTTCTCGTGCAGAGAGGTGAAGCCGATCTGGCGCTTGCGGAGTTCGGCGACCATGTTCACCAGGTCCTGGAGGCTGCGGCCGTACCGGTCCAGGGAGGGGACGACGAGGGTGTCCCTGGCCTGGAGGAAGGCGTGGCACGCCTTCAGTTCCGGGCGCAGGTCGTTCTTCCCGGACTTCTTCTCGGGGAAGATGCGTCGGCATCCCGCGAGGGTGAGCGCGTCGATCTGCCGGTCGAGCTTCTGCCCGCCGGTGGAGACCCGGGCGTAGCCGATGCGGATCTCGGTAGGGCGGGCCGGGAAGATGCCCAGGAGGTCGTCGTCGGCGCCGAGCGCTTCCGTCAGGGTGTCCACGGACCCGATCGTCCCATTTCCGGCCCGCGCGATCCGGGCTTTGAGGTCATGCCCGGTCGAAGAGGTCGGCGCTCCCGACCGGCGTCCGCTCGCTTGGGCCAGGTTGGCGGGGTACCTCGCGGCCCTGCTGGAGCCACAGCCGCTTGACGGTGTCGTAGATCGGCGAGTCGGACTCCATCCAGTACGCGCCGGACAGCTGCGCGAATCCGGCGGGTGCGGGCGGTGCCAGGGCGGTGGGCTCCATGTGCGGTCCAACGATCCGAACGCAGTCGGGGTCGCGGGACGTGACCTGATCGTCATCACAAAACCAACGTTTTCTGAGGATCGGCCGCAAGTCACCGAAAGTGGCTCCGGAGCCTTCAATAACTCCCTCAAAAACCCCCGTCCCTCAAGAACACCCGGGCACCCTTAGATGAGGAAATCCGGGCCCCTCTGGCCGTATCTGGATCATGTCCGGCGTCCTCGCGCCACAGGTTCGGGCACAGTTCACCCGGACGCGTGGAGGCGGGCGCATGTTCGGGCGCGATGGTTCTGGCACCACTGACACTTCGGTCCATGGGGAGGGTGTCGGCGGAGAAGCGCCGGGCGGCCGTCGACCGGCTGTCCAGGCTGCGCGAGGACGAGGCGCTCACGGCCGCGCACGTGCGCACGGTCGCGGACGGGCTTGAGGTGTCGGAGCGGACGGTGTGGCGCTGGCTCGCGCCACCGAAGCCGACCGCGCCCGCCGCCCGCCCGCGCTACGAGCTGAGCGAGACCGACCGGGCGGCGCTCGCCTTCTACCGGGGCAACGTCGCCGCGGTCCTCCGAGCCCGCCGCGCGGTGACGGACGGGGACGGCACGACGGCCGGGGCGCCGGTGCCCGACTTCCTCGCCGAGGGCTGGGCGAGCGCGAAGCCGGTCGCGGAGCGCACCCTGTACCGGGCGTTCGCCGACGGCCTGCCCCCGGCGGAGCGGGCGGCGTGGAAGACCGGGGAGGCCGGACGCCGTGCGGGCTCGGTCTACCTGCGCCGCCCGGACGCGCTGCGCGGCCGGTGCTGGGAGATGGACCACAAGCAGCTCCCAATCCTGGTGCTGCCGCCGAAGGGCAAGGCCCTCGCGCCCTGGCTGACCACCGTGGTGGACGACGGCACCCGGGCCCTGCTCGGCTGGGCCATCGCCACCGCCCCGACCTCCGGCACGGTCCTCACCGCGATGCGCATGGCCCTCACCCACGAGCCGGACGTCTCGCCGTTCGGCGCGGTGCCCGAACTCGTCCGCATCGACCGGGGTCTGGAGTTCGCCGCCGGCGCGGTCAAGGAGGTCCTCGGCGGCCTGGCCGTGGTCATGCACCGCCTCCCGGCGTTCCAGCCGCACCGCAAGGGCAAGGTCGAGCGGCTGAACCTCACCATCGAGCAGATGCTGATCTCCCAGCTCCCCGGCTTCACCGGCGGCCCGCGCGACGCCGGCGGGAAGCTGTACGGGCCGATCAAGGACTCCGTGGCCGCCCAGCATGCGGCTGAGAGCGCCGCCGAAGGTGACGGGCCGCTGCGCCTGGAGCGGTTCGTGAAGCGGTTCGCGGACTGGGCCCGCTGGTATAACACCGCCCACCGCCACCGGATGCTCGGCGGCCGCACCCCGCTCCAGGCGTGGGAGGACGACCCGGCCCCGCTGCGGCGGATCGGCGCCGACCAGCTGCGTCACCTCATGCTCGCCGGGGCGGAGCGGATCGTGCAGAAGGACGGCATCAACTTCCACGGCCTGGCCTACGTCGCCCCCGAGCTGTACGGGCGCGGCGGGCAGCGGGTCCAGATCCGCTACCTGCCGCACGACGACCGCACCATCGAGGTCTACCTGGGGACCGAGCACCTGTGCACCGCCTACCCCACCGGGCAGCTCACCCCCGCACAGACCGACGCGTTCCGCGAGCACGCCCGCGCCGAAGCCGAACGCCTCGGCCGGGAACGGCGCCGCGCCACCCGCCAGGCCCGCCGCACCCTCGCCCCCATGACCGGCGACAGCGCGCCCGCGGAATCCCGGCTCGTGGCGGCCGCCGACGGCCGTACCCGCACCCAGCGCGACCGCGACGCCGCGCTGGCCGCCCGAGCCTCCACCAGCCTGCTCGGACTGATAGACCCCACCGCCCCCGCCGACCCGGAGAGCTGATGCCGCGCCACTTCGTCGACCTGACCGGGGCGGCCGCCCTGCCCACCGGCCACTTCCAGATGACCGCCCGGATCGTCCGCGACCTCGTCGCGCACGCGGCGACCGGCGTCGTCCACGGCCCGGCCGGCACCGGCAAGACCTTCGCCGTCGAAGCCGCCCTCGAAGCCCTCGACCAGCTCCCCGCCGTCGACCGGCCGCAGGTGTGCCTGCTGACCTTCCCCTCCCGCCCGACCATGCGCATGATCGCCGACCAACTGCTGCGCGAACTCACCGGCGCGGACACCCCCACCTCCCGCAACCGCTTCGACCTCACCACCAAACTGGTCGGCCTCCTCACCACCCCGATGCGCCTGGTCGTCGTGGACGAGGCCCAGCGGCTGAACGGCGACTGCATCGAGCTGCTACGCCACCTCCACGACCACCCCAAGACCCGCTTCGCGCTGCTCTACGTCGGCGGCGACGGCTGCTGGGAAGTCCTGTCCAAGGAGCCGATGCTCCGCTCCCGCGTCTTTCGCCGGCTGCCCTTCTCCCCGCTCGCCCCGGCGAAGGTCCCGGCCCTGATGCGCCGCTACCACCCGATCTACGCCGATGCCCCCGACGAACTGCTGGTCGAGGTCGACAACTCCTACGGCCACGGCACCATGCGCGACTGGGCCGTCTTCACCCACACCGCCGCCGCCCTGTGCGCCGAGCAGAACCTGACCACCGTCGACGAGACCACGGTGCACAACGCCTACTCCCTTCTCGGCGGCGGCCTGCGTGACTGAGACCCTGCACGCCGCCGAGCAGACGGAAGACCCCGCCGCCCAGCCCGTCGTCCCGCGCCGCACCGTCCGCGTCGTCATCGACGCCGGCGACGACCCCAACCTCAACCGGCGCCTGGCCGCGCTCGAAGCTCCAAGCCGCATCGTGGTCCGCCCCAACCCCGTACGCTCCACCACCGACCTGGTCTGGGACATCCTGGCCGCCGCGGGCAAGAACCCCGCCGCCGTCCACTCCCCGCGCCTGAGCGTCACCGACGCGTGGAAGGCCGTCGCCGCCTGGTTGAGCTCCGCCCACGTCACCGACATCATCGTGGAACGCGCCCACCGGCTCCTGCCCGGCGAGCCGCTCGACCTCGCCAAGCTCGCCGACCGCATAAACGCCGACCTGTGGCTGATCTGGTCCTCACCCGCCGACCCGACCCGGACCTGCAACTCGATCGAGAGCCTCGGCCGCTCCCGCCGCAACGGCGGCCGCATCCCGCCCAGCGGCCCGCACCGCCACGTCCGGGTGATCGGCATCAGCATCTTCCACGACCTGCTGCCGCTGCCCGCCCCGGCTGTCCGCCAGCCGCTCAACCCCGACGAGCACGCCGACGTCGATGCCGACTGGCCGGCCCTGCCGACCGTCGACTTCCCCCTCTTCCTCGCCACCTGCCACCGCCGCCTCGCCGGAGACACCTTTGACCAGCTCAACATCACCTACCGCGCCGAAGCCAATCGCACCGACGAGTTCGTACGCCGCCACCGCCACGAGCTGACCCCCAACCGGACCACCGGAGAGTTCCAGCGGCAGCTGAACTCCTACCTACGCGATGAACGACTCGGCACCGCTGCCAGCCCACGCCTCGCCCTCATCCGCCTCCGCGCCATCCAGGCCGCCCTGCTCACCCGCGGCGTCCTGCTGCGCTGGCAACCGGCCGCCCTCGGCCCCGCCGCCCCCGACCGGCTCACCACCTGGCTCACGCCCGGTATCTGCCGTGCCCTGCGCGCCACCGTGTCCACCCACGCCGCCGCCGTCACCGTGCTCTCCCTGCACCTGACCGCCGCCCCCGACCGCTTCTCCCACCTGCTGTGCCGCAACGTCGACGAACACGGCCGGTACCTGTACCTGCCGACCTTCGCCGACCACGCCCTCTACCTCCGCGCCGACTGGGCCCACCAGCTCGACCGCCGCGAGGAGGACGAGTGCCCCAGCTACGGGCACACCACCGGCAAAACCCTTCTCCCGCCGTACGCGGCCGACATCGTCGCCGCCCACCTCGCCCACCGCCGCGCGGACGGCGCCGGCACCCGCCGCCGCTTCTTCGCCGACCCCAAGGACCCCACCCTCGACGCCTCCAACCGGGCCCTGACCGAGATGGTCCTGCGTACCTGCCGCCGCATCGGCGTCGATCCGATCTGGCTCCACCGCGGACACTGCGAAGTCGCACAGCTCGGCTCCGGCCCCGCCCCGCTCACCGACTGGATGTCCGTCCGCCGACTCGACGTGAAAATCCTTTCCGACCGGGGAGCGGCCCTGTGACCGGCCCGTACAAGCCTCCGCGCCACAAGCCCCGCAGATGGGGCGAGGAACTACGGCGCCGCCAGCACAACGCGGGCATGTCCGCCTGGGAGCTCGCCGACCTCCTCGGTGTCCACGAACACGACATCTCCCTGGACCACCTGCCCAACCAGCCGCTGCACGTCGTCCTCGAACTCGCCCACCGCCTGGACCTCCACCCCGCCGACCTCACCCCGTACGCCGCCGACG
The DNA here is from genome assembly GCF_029167645.1 of Streptomyces sp. AM 2-1-1. NCBI lineage: Bacteria > Bacillati > Actinomycetota > Actinomycetes > Kitasatosporales > Streptomycetaceae > Streptomyces > Streptomyces sp. AM 2-1-1. The sequence continues at coordinate 66,143 of NZ_CP119148.1, forward strand.
TCTACCGGCGCCCCCTCTTCCTCTCCACCCAGCAGCCGCCCGAGCCGACCCCTGGCACCGACACGGACGCCGTCGCTCTGCTCAACGCGCTCGCCCACGCCGGCCGCCCCCTCACCGCCGACTTCCTCGCCGAGTCCCTCAGCTGGGACCTCGACCGCGTCAGCGACGCCATCGAACGCGCCTGGGCCTACCCCCACCTCGCCGGGCCGTACGCCCTGCGGCGCGCGGCCCCTGCCCACTTCACCCTCAGCCCGCGCCTGGACGTCCTCACCGACCGGCAGATGAACTGGGTCCACCCCGCCAACCACACCGAACCGTGGCGCCACCCGATGGACTCGCATTACCGGCCGCTCCAGCGCGACGTGCTCAGCAGTCAGGACGCGGCCGTGCTGTTCCAGGCGTCCTACGAGGGCTCCGTCTCCACCGATCCCGAGGAGCCGACCGCGGCCACCGTCGCGGGCCTGCTCGACGCCGGACTCCTGGTCCGCGCAGACGACGGCACCGCCGTCCTGGCCGACGACGTCCGGTACAGCCTCCGCCTCACCGACGCCGACGACGTCAGCACCTACTGACACGCCTCATGGCAGAACCACTGACATCCAGTGGCAGACTCCGCTGACGTTCCGATGGCAGACGACACTTCCGTGCATCCACCCCAGGCGCCTACCGAAGACTCCGGAACGACGATCAAGGGGCCGCCCATCGACCGAACCCACACCAGCCCAGTGCGGTCACAGCGATCAGTGTCATGAGAAGCATCCATGCGCGCAGTCTGCCGCCCTCCACTGACACCACTCGGCGGCCAGAGCCTGGCCGACCTCCCACCGCTCAAGCTTCGGTGACAATCGCTCAAAGTTCGATGACACAGGACAATGAACAGCCATTGCGCCGCTTACCCGCCTGCGTGTTGCACTCCCACCGTTGCGCGATTCATGCGCGATCAGGAGAGCGATTCAACGCGCGATCGGGTATGCTGTCTATTGGAGGTGACCTCTGTGTCCACTGAGAACGAGCTGTTCAGTGCCGTCGATGCGCTGCTGGAGCAAGTCGCGCAGGACGATCTGCCGGACCCTGCGGAGCGCAGGCGTCTGCGGGAGGCGGCGGGCCTGAGTCAGGCGCAGATCGCCACAGCGCTGAACGCCCGCCGCGAGGCCGTGGGGAACTGGGAGACCGGCAGGACGGAGCCGCGGCCGCCGAAGCGCGCCGCGTACGCCCGGCTGCTGGAGCGCCTCACCGCCCGCTTCCCCGCACCGGCCGCCGACGCGCCCGCCGCGCCCCCGGCGCCGGTGGTCCCGGAGGCGTTCACCGGCCCTGCGCCCGTCCCTGCCCCGGCGCCCGAAGCGCCGGCGTCCCCGGCGCCGGCCCCGGTTGCTGCCGTACGACCGGCGCCCGCCGCGAAGGCCGCTGTGTCGTCGCGGCGCCCGGGTGCGAAGAAGGCGGTGGCGAAGAAGACCACGGCGGCCGCGACCGCCGACGTCGACCCGCGCTTCGAGAACGGGCCGCTCGCGGTTGTTGACGCCGACCCGGACGGGCAGGTGTCGGCGTACTGCGTCGGCGGCCTGGTCCTGGATGTGCCCGCCAAGACGATCCCCGCGCTGGTCGACTGGACGCTGACCGAGGCCCGTCTCGGGCAGGCCCGGCTCCACCGCAACGGCCGCGACGCCGACCCGATCCTCGTCCTCACCGCGGCCGCGCTGGCGCGCTACGGTCTGCCGGTCGCCCTGTCGGAGGAGGAGCGGCACGCGGGCCGGCTCCCGTCGGGCCACAAGGTGGTCAAGCAGATCACCAAGGCCGGGCTCCAGATGAGCCAGCGTGGCTTCGGCCCGTGGGCCCGCATCTACCGCGACCCCGAAGGCTCGAGGCGCCGCTGCGTCCAGCTGTGCATCCTGCCCTGGAACGCTCTGGACGCCCGCGAGTGGGACAAGAAGGACGACCCGCAGCTGCCGACGATGCACCCGGCCGAACTCGTCCAGTACCTCGGCCTGTACGCGGCCCGGGTGATCACGCCGCGCGGCAGCACCGCGACGACGGGCCTGGAGCTGATGACCGCGCTGCGCCCGCCGACCCGCGCGGAGAAGAACGAGGCGACCGGCGCGTTCGAGCGGGCGTTCAACGACGACGCGATCACCGCCAAGTACGACGTCGTGCCGTGCGAGGTGCCTGACGAACACCCGATCCTGAAGGACGCGGGGTTCGCCCGCCACCACATCCGTACTCCGGCCGAGATGCTGATGGAGGAACCGTACGACTGGTGCCGGCCGCTGACCGACGAGGAGTACAACCAGCGGTACCTGGTCTGCGTCGACATCAACATGTCGTTCGCCGCGGCCGCGAACAGCCTCACGGTCGGGCTGAACGGGCCGACCCACCTGGAGAACAACCCGACGTTCGACCCGGCGCTCCCCGGCTCGTGGCTCGTCGACCTCAGCCACGTCGACCTGTCCCGCGCCCGGGTCAACGGCCACACCGTCGACGGCTCCCGGCTGCCAAGCCCGTTCACACCGCAGGGCACCCGCCCCGAGGGCCCGGCCTGGTACGCCACGCCCACCGTGCAGTACGCCACGGAGCTCGGCTTCGACGTCGCACCGATCGAGGCGTACGTCCGCACCCAGACCGGCCGCTACCTCGACGCCTGGTACAAGCGGCTGCGCGACGCCTACGTCGACACGATGGCCGACATGGGCGTCACCACCGACCTCCAGGGCCAGGAGTTCCTCGAGGCGATGGCGCGGCGCAAGCAAGTCGACCCGACGATGGCGCTGCTGGAGACCGCGATCAAGGCGACCGCGAAGGGTGCGATCGGCAAGCTGCGCCAGCGCTCCCGGGGCCAGGTGCCGTACTACGAGCCCTACCCGGCGCTGGACCGGTGGACATGGCGCCCCGACATCCGGGCCGCCGTGCTCGCCGCTCAGCGGGTGGGCCTGCACCGCAAGCTGATGAAGACGGCGGCCGCCGCCGACCTGTACCCGGTCGCGATCGGCACCGACGCGATCGTCTACCCCTCGTCCGGGCCCTCGCCGCTGGACGTCCTGCCGCAGACGCCCGAGGGCAAGCCGGCGCCGGGCACGTTCCGGCTCGGGGTCTCGCCCGGGATGGTCAAGCACCAGGGGACGCAGACCGTGCTGTGGGCGGAAACCCAGTTCGAGGAGCGCGGCGGCGTCTTCAACCTCGCCAACCTCATCAAGACGGCCGACCCGACAGCCGGAGAAGGGGAGTAGCAGGTCATGGTCGATTCGCTCGGGGACAGCCTGGACCGCGCGCTGGAGGGGGCGTTCACCCGCCGCATCCCGCAGAGCGCCCAGGCGCAGATGAGGTACCTCGTCAAGCAGCTCAAGGGCACCAAGGCCGCCGCCCAGGCGCTCGGGATCTCCCAGCGCACCGTGGAGCGGTACGTGACGGGCAAGCTCAAGCGGCCCCGCCAGGACCTCCGCGGCCGCCTGGAGCGCGAGGTGAAGAAGCGGTGGCAGCCGCAGATCCGCGCGAAGGCCAGGAAGAAGGCAGCGTCCACGGGCGGGCTGGTCGTCTCCACCCGCGCCCGCTTCGGCTTCGAAGCGGCCGGCGGCACGACCGACGACGCCCGGATCCGCGACATCACCCAGGCCCTGCCGCCTGAGTACGCCGACCAGCTGTTCAGTGCGCGGGAGCAGGGCAAGACCGAGGACCAGCTCCGGCAGATCGCCGCCGACGGTCTGGCCCGGATGTACTTCCGGGCGAACAACTCCCGGGCGCACGGTCTGGGCGTGGAGTTCACCGACGTGGAGCGGCTCAACATCGAGCTGTAGCCAGGCGGGCAAAGCGGACGAGCCGACAGCTGGTGCTGTCGGCTCGTTGCTGCGGGCCCGGAGCCAACCAGGGCCTGCGTGTTGTCCCTGATCAACCTGGTTGGAAGACACGGCGGTGCAGGGGCTTAGCAAAATCGTCTCAGCGGCGGGGAGGTGAGGGCAACCCGAACTGGTTTACGTCTGGGTGTTCTCATGATCACCTGAGGCTTCGTCGCGTTCGCTCGCGATAGCACTGGGGAGCGAACTCGGAGTCAGCCTGGTCGGCGCCTTTCCTGTTAGGCGGCGCGTCCAACCTTTGGCCAACGATTTTCTCTTTGGGGCTCACTCTGCAACGCCACCCACTGAATTCGCGAGTGGGATGCCCATGGGTAAAACCTCTCGATCGGTCATGACGCAAGGTCATGGAGTGGCAGCATCTCTGTTACCGCGACCGGCGAGCCAACCGCCCAGCGGCACAACCTGGTTGGAAGCAGGAGGACCCTCCTGCACAGGCAATCAAAGGAGCAGAGAGCCCAGAATGTTCACTACCACCGTCCCCCCGAAGGCACGCCCCAGCGGTCCCGAGGCCGTCATCATCACGGTCGTAGTCCTCTTCGTCACCGTGCTGATCCTCACGGGCATGAAGCCGGTCAACGCCCTTCTCGTCACCGGCAGCGCCGGCATCTTCGGCGCCCTCGCGGTACGCGCCTGCACGACCACCAAGCTGAGCGCGCTGCTGCGCCCGGCCATGGTGGAACTGCGGGCCGCCTCGAGCTGACCGCGTCTTGACTACCGTGCGGAAGGTCCGGCGCCTCAAGCAGGTGCCGGACACCGACAACGCCGTCGGTCAGCTGGCTTGTGCTCTGCGCCGCACCCGTGCCGCGCTGGGAATCACTCAAGGTCAGGCAGCCGACATCATCGGGACGTCGGCCTCGACCATTCAGCGAGCCGAAGCCGGATTGGCCGCGCCGCAGAAGTCTGTCGTGGACGGGTACGTCGCCCAGCTCGGCCTCAACGCCAAAGGCGCGACGCGGCTGTTCGAGCAGGCCACGCGGCCCTTTGGGCGGCAGCGGCGCTCCCTTACCCAAGCCCCGCACCCGGGCATGGTGAGCACGCGCGACGAACTCGGCAGGGCGCTCGCCAGGGTGTGGGAAGAGGGCAATCGCTCGTCCATGCAGGACCTGGAGGACCGGGTCCAAGCTGCGCGGAGGGATGAGGCGCGGAAGCCGTTCGTGTTCCTCTCCCGGAGCGCCGCGTACCGAATATCTCACCGCCAGCAGTTACCCAGCGGTGTGGAGCAGCTCCGCGCGTACCTGTACGCCTGCAGGATCAAGGAACGCCAGTTCCCCGTCTGGATCCAGGCGTACCACCGAGTGAAGACCAAGGACAAAGAGGAGAACAAGAAGACCTCTGACACCGAAAAACATGGCTGGTGGCGCGGCTACCGGGCGCAGTCCCTGGCCGACACCATCATGCTCAACGCAGGCCTCCACCCGATCGAACCCTTCCCCCGGTCCGCCACAGCACCGTGGACCGCACGGTGTGCGGCCTGCGATCAGGTCGGACGGTTCCGCCTCTCGGCCGTCAGGGCGGGACGCGGGTGCCGGTGGTGCACAACCGCACCTCCATGAAGGTGAAGATCCCGGTGCCGGACGCTTCGCGTCCGGCACCGGGATCTTCACCTGGCAGTCGGCGGCAGCAGCCCGCGGCACGCAGCCGCCCCAGGGCACGGAACGGAAAAGCCCGCTACGTCATCGTTCCTGGGGCTCCTGGCTGTCGTCCTCGGCGCTCGGATTGAGCGCGTCCGCAGCTGCTGCCCAGTCCTCAGGATGGGAGATGGGCAACAACCGGAACTGCTGAGCGTGCGTGCTGTCGTACGGCGCGGTGGACGTCTTCATTCGACTGTGGTCGGTGATCAGGAGCATCTCGATCACCTGTGCAGCGGTCTGCAGATCCTCCGCCGTTGTTCCGGCCGGAACGCCCGTGGGAGAACTGACGGCACCGCTTGCGTCGCGGTCAACGTAGAACCCTCGTTGCTTCTCCGCATTGGCTTCCTTGGCCGCAGCCTCGGCTTCCGCCATTCGCGCCCTGTGGGCCTGTTGCCAGCCCTCGAAGCCGGCCCCCGTGTCCCACCTGCTGTAGTCACCCCAGAACTCGGCGAGCCCGTCGCCGAAAACCATGGCCTCGAGATACTTCTTCGTGTGGTTCCGCCCATGCTGGGCCAGGGCATCTACGACCCGTGGGGTCTCCCTTCCGCAGCTCCAGTCATCTTGGAAGGTGTCATTGATCCAGAGCGCCTTTCCGAGCTCCTCCTGCGCCAGGACGGTGAGGGAGCGTGCCCGCCCGTAGGACTTCGCAGACAGCAGAGTGCGGGCATCGGCAATCAGTGAAGAGGCGTTGTCCATCAGCGCCTTCCAGAACTCGCGCGCTTGCCCCGGGCTCATCTCAACCATGGCCTCAGTGTGCGGCGAACGCGGTGTCCACCACCACTTCCTTCTGGGCCTGACTCATCCCGCTGGAGGCAGGGGCCCCGAGCCGTGCGCCGGTTCGGGGCCCCTCCCCTATGCCGTCGCCGGTCAGCCGGCGGCCTTCTTCTCGGCGAGCGCCTTCTTGGCCTGCTGGTAGTCCTCGTACGTCACGGCGCTCAGCGCCTCCATCCGGCCGTACGCCTTCGTGGAGTCCCCCTCGTTTATCCCGCTGCTGGCGAACTCCAGCAGGAGTTCCACCATGACGAGGCTCTTCCAGTGCCGCAGCTCCGCCTCGTTCACGAGCTCCGGGCCCGCCGGCCATCATCAGGTCGGCGAGACGCCCCTGCGCCCGCCACGCCCGTCGTTGACGCCACCAACCGCTGCCCGGCCGGTTCAGATCCCGGAACTTGCGGATCTGCTCGACCATGGCCCTGATCTGCGTCTCCTGCTCGGGCGTCCATGCCCTCCCGGAGCCGTCAGCGAGAGCCTGGATGGCGTCCTGGGCGGCCTCGCCGTCGTCGCCTGGATCATCACTGTTCAGCAGCTCCACGGCTGTCCTGAGCTCCGCTTCCGCCGCCTTGGTGTCATCGTCTTCGGACACGCTCTCCCCTTTTCCTCGCAGGACGCGCAGCATGCCCGCCGTACGGCGCTCCGGGCAATCGGACGGCCAGTTCTTCTGCGGGTCGGACTCGCCCAGGGCGGCCGCAGCCGTCGTACGGCGGGAGACCGGCAGATGACGCCGGGCAACTAGTGGGAGGCGGCCGCCGGAATGAAGAACAGTCCGGTCATGCCGAGCTGCTCTGCTGTGCCGTCCGCGTCTCGGCTCCGGGGGCCACGAGGCCATCGAAGTTGCCCATGGCGTTGGGGTCAGCGCACACGCCGGTGTCGTCGGTGTCGAAGGGAGTGAGAGTGCCGTCACTTCGGACGGTCCAGGCCACCAACGGGTCCACGGTGAACGTGTCGTCCTCGTTCTTGTACCGAGCCCCCCACCCACCTCCAGGGATGGCGGCGACAACAGGGTGCTCGCCTTCCGAGAGCCCGGTGAAGGTGCGGCCGTTGTTCGCCGGGACAAGTCGACCGCTGCGCTCATCAACGACGAGCGCTCGGCCCTCGTCGTCCCAGGCAATGACGGGCTTGCTGCTGAAGGCCACTCGGCCGTCCACTTCCTGCGTGTAGATCGCTTTGTAGGGATGTTGTGCTGGGATCATCACGTCTCCTGGGCAAGGCGGTACCGGTCTTGATGTGACCGTAGGGCCGGGGCGGTCCGTCCGTCCTGAAGTTTGATCAGGTCAGGCCGGTCGCACGGTTCACGCCGCCGGGCCTCTGTCCACAGGTCCGCCGCGATGGGCTGCCTCCATGACTGAGGAAGAGAAGGCAGAGCAGGCGGCTCGGACGCGCTCCAAGCTCAAGGAGGGCCTCGCCCGCGCGGAGCGGGCCTTGTTCACCCGGCCCGCACCGAAATCCGCGCCAGCGCAGATGAAATTCCTTCGCACGCGGGAGAGGGGCTCCACTAAGTCTCTGGCCGAGCGGCTGGGCGTCTCCCGTAAGACGGTGCAGCGCTACCTCTCGGGCGCGTCCACCAAGCCGAACAAGCGCCTCCAGGCCGCGCTGGTGGAAGAGACCGAGGCGGAGTGGCAACCGCAGGTCAGGGCACAGGCGAGGCAGCGCGCGGCGTCCTCGGGCGGGATGGTCATCTCCTGCCGGGCGTACTTCGGATTCGGTCCGGAGGGCACCTCGGACGAGGGCCGGGTCCGGGATGTCAGCGTGGCTGTCAGCGCCGCCCACGCGGCCGCCATCCTGGCCGCACAGGAGGATGGTGCGACGCAGAGCGATCTGCACGACGCGGTCGCGGAGGCCATCGCGGACACCTATTTCCGTCAAGCCGGCGGCGGTCGCGCGGGCCTGGAGGTGAAATTTGTGGACGTAGAGTGGTTGAACATCGAGTTTTAGCAGCGCGTAATTCAGGTGTGCGGTAGACCTGTTTGACCGGCTCACCAAAGCCCATTCCCGGGCGAGCCTCCATTTCCGTATCCGATCTGAAAGCGAGTCCTGATGAACACGTCCGACGGATGGGGGCCGCGCCGTGTCCGCGGGGCCCTCGGTCGCGCCGGCGCCCCGCGCACGCCGATCGACTACGCGAAGGTCGGCCGGTCCTCGGTACGGCGCCGCGCGCGGGGCATGACCCACAGCGAGGCGGCGAGGGCCCTCGAAGGAGCCGAACTCGACGCGCACCTGGCCCGCCGCGACGAAGCCGCCTTCAACGACGGCGGCCGCCGTACTGCGGAGCTCGCGGAGTGGCAGCGCGTCGTGCAGCTGCTCGCCGCGACCGGCGGCCCGTACAACCCGGACGCCGACGTCGTCGTCCAGGAGGAGCTCGCCGACAACCGGCGCCGCGAAGAAGCCGAGCAGCAGCTCCGCCAGGAGCAGCAGCGGGTGGCCGACCGCGCCGAAGAACTCGCCCGGCTCGGCGGGGCCGGCCGACTCGACCGGAGCGTGCCGAGCCAGGCCGGCGACGAAGCCGCCCGCGAGCTCCTGGACGAGAACCGCGACTACCGCGCCGTGGCGGTCGACGCCTGGCTCGCCCACGCCCTCGCCGACCAGACGGGCCACTACACCGACCCGGCCACCCGCGACGCCGCCATCGGCCTGCTGCCCGCCCCGGTGCGTGCCCACGCCGCGCTGCTCGCCGCCCTCGCCCGCACCGGCGCCCCGGTCGACGGCGACCTCGAGTTCGTCGGCCGCCTCGCCCAGGCCGACCCGGCCGCCACGACCGCGCTCGCGGCGTGGCTCGACACCGCGGCCACGGTGAAGGGCGGCCCGGCGTGAGCGCGGCGGACGAGGTGGTGGTGGCCACCTGGAGCGAGCACAGCGAGATCGGCCACCACTACGAGGACCTGCTCGCCGACGGCCAGGTCGTCGCCTGGACCGAGCCGCCCTTCGGCGAGACGCTCTACCCCGGCGACGACGACCCCGACTACAACCCGGTCTGCGAGTGCCCGCGCGTCCCGCGCCAGTTCTGCCTGGAGTGCGCCGGCTGCGCCGCCTGCGGGCAGTGCACCGGGCCGCACGTCTGGCCGCCGCTCAGGCCCTGACAACCAGTTGTCACGCTCACTTTGAGTAGTTGCCAGTTGTCACGGCCCCTTGTCACGCCGCTGGAAGATCGCGTGACAGCCCACGCTCGAAAGCCTTTTAATTCGGACGTATTGACGTGGAAATGGCCTGGAAGCCCTCCGGTGTCGTTTCCGCGTGGCAGGCGCGGCCGCGTGACACTACACCGGCTGGTGATCACGTTCCGTGTCGGATGGCGCGGAGCCGGAAGCGCCGGCCCCACTGTCCTGTGTCAACGATTCTGGACCGTCTGTCATCGAAATTGGACTGCTCGCAGGCGCTCCTGCGGTGATCAATACATGGAACAAGTTGACTTAATCCGTTCGGTCAATCGGAGTTGGCGCGTGACACGATCGCCGCGACCGCCACACGGTTTCCCGAAGGAGAACGCACATGCGTCTGCACCGCCGTATCGCTGTCACTGCCGTATCGCTTGCCATGGCCTCAAGCGGCCTGGTTGCTGTTGCTGTCCCGGCCGCGTCGGCCGCCCCGGCCGGGGCCCTGAGCTGTGCCGGTGGATCCGTCACAGGAAGTGGCGGGCATGCCGGCTGGCGTTTCCAGTGCACCAACGGGCAAGGTTATAACTGGCGAGCCAAAATCGTGTGCCTCGGCGCTCCCCAGCCCTACACGCACTACGGCAACATCGTGAGCGGGAACAAGTCGGGCACCTCGACCGTGTGGTGCGCAGTTCCCGGCCACTGGGTGGACACGCAGTGGAACTACCCGGATATGGTCCCTGCGTAAATCTCGGGTCTTGCGAAGCCGTTCGGCCTCCGCAGGACGTCCCCGGCGTGGAGGACTGTCGTAAAGAGCCCGGCGTGAGGCACAGCCCATAAGGGACATGTGGGCAGCACGCCGCGACGGAATCAGAGGACACCCGCGCCCTGCAGAGCCCTCACCGGACCCCGGTTCGTCCGTACCTGGGTCCGGTGGCACGTCTCGGCGATACCGTGGGGAGACACGCCAGACAGAAGCCCAGGAGCCCTGGATGAGCCAGCAGCCGGCCCCCGCGCCCGCCCGCCAGCCCCTCGATGAGCACGCCGCCGAATCGGCCCGCGCGTACGCGGCCGACCAGCGCGCCAAGGTCGACGTCCTTGCCTCGGTCCTGGAGGACATCGCCGCCAACGGCTACCCCTCGCCCGAGTCTGGCGTGCCGTGGGAGACCGCCCGCGACGCCCACCTCGCCCGTCTCGCGGACGAGCAGCCGCGTGTCGCCTGAGCACGGCGCGCGCCGGTCGCGCGTCATCATGGTGGAGCCCGCGCTCACCCAGCTGGCGAAGCTCACCGCGAGCGAGACGCACCGCCTGGACCGCGCGATCGTCGCCATCAGCGTCAACCCGGAGCTCGGCACCGAGGTGCCCGGCACCCTGCTGCGCGACTACGCGGACGAGGTCGACGGAGTCCGCGTCATCTACTTCGTGACGGCCCTGAGGACGATCACGATCGTCGCCTACGTTGAGGCGTAGGGGCCTCCCGAGCACCGATCGCAGCGCCCCGGACCGCGAAGGTCCGGGGCGCTGCTGTGTGTGCTGCCACCGTGCAGCACGTGGTGCTGAACGGCGATCGTGGGGTGCTGCTCGGTGAGTGGGTGGTGGTGTTCTGTGGTGCCGGAGAGCGATGACATTTCGAGGCCGGCCCCGGGCGGGACACGGGTGCTGCACGGGCAGCGGCCCCTTGCAGCAAACGGTCGTTCGTCTGCTGCAAGGGGCCGCTGCATCGGGTCAGTCGGTGGTGCCGGTGGCCCACCGCTCCAGGTCGCTCACCGGGTCCCGCAGCAGGGTGCGGCGGCGGGACTGCGCGGTCGCCCGGCTCTCCAGGTGCATCGCCGCGGCCAGGTCGGCGTGCGAGACGTCCTTGGCGGCGGGCTGGCGCAGGGAGGCGTCCCGTACGGCCTCCAGCCGCTCCAGGAGCCCGGTGGTGCCCTCGATGGCGGCCGCGAGTTCGGCTGCGCTCGCGCGGCCCGTGCGCAGCAGCGCCAGGCCGTGCAGTGCGGTGGCGAGCAGCGCGGCCAGCTGCTCGCCGTCGTTGCCGAGCGCGGCGACGTCCTCGGCGGCGAGCGGGACCAGGAGCTGCTCCTGGCGGTGGTTGTCGGACGCGGGGTCGGTGCTCACCGCGGTCTCCTTCCTTGGGTGGATCGGTCAGTGGTCGGCGACGGTCCAGCCCTGGCCGGGCGGCCGGTTGCGGATGATGCCGCCGGGGGTGTGCAGCTGCCCGCCGCCCGCGCCCAGCGCGTCGATCTGGTCCAGCAGCGCATGCTCCGCGAGCTCGCGGGCCTGCGCCTGGCGGGCGCGGAGTTCTTCGGCGGTTCCGGTGAACACGGTGTCTCCTTCGTGGGTGTCGGGTGGTGGCCGGCGGGCGGGGTCTACAGCCAGCGGAAGAGGTCGCGGACCTGAGAGGCCGCGCCCGAGAGGTTGTCGGCGTCCAGGCGGGCGTCGAAGTCGTGCGGGTCCTCGGTCTCGTCCATGACGTCCTCGGACGCGGCCGCCAGGACGTCGGCGAAGCGCTCGTGGACGGCCGCCTCCTTCAGCGCCTGGACGACGCTCTCGCGGTCGGCGGTGCCCCGCTTGATGGCGTCGGCGAGCAGCCCCAGCTCGGCGGCGGCCGCCGGGGCCAGGTACGCGAGCTCGCTGTCGACGGCGCCCCGGTCGGCGCGGGTCTCGATGGCGGTGATGTCGGCGACCTTCACGATCTCCGTGGACGTGCGCTCCATGACGGGCCTCTCTCTCGGCTGGCAGGGCTCAGGCGGTCCGGCTGAGGTAGCTGGCGGCGACGTCGACGAAGGAGTCGTGGGCGACCTTCGCGGCCTCCCGGGCGGCGGTGAGGTCCTTGGTGGTGGCGTACGCGTCGCGCAGCGCGTACGTCCGCGCGATCATCTCGTCGGCCGCGGCGCGCACCGCATGGTCCGCGAAGAGGACCCGCAGCGCGACCAGCGGGCGGGTGACGGCGGACCGGGTCATGTGGCTCTCACCGCGCAGGGCCTCGATCCGCTCGGAGCCGGCCTGCTTGAGGACGGCGTCGCCGCGCATCCACATCGCCCGGCGGTGGTCGCTGGCGGCGCAGGCGAGAGCGGTGACGGCCTCCAGGCGGTCGCGACGGATCGCCTCGCCGTGGTTCACGCGGACGGACCGTTCCGCGGCGCGCTCCTGGAAGCGTCCGCTGACGATCGAGCCGAGCAGGGTGCCGACGATGGCGAGGGCGGCGGTGACGAGGGTGACTAACACGGTTGCAAGGAGGCCGCTCATGATTCTTTTTTGCAAGGCTGTGAGCTGCGCGTTTCCCGCCCGCGGGAACGGTGTGCACGGATCTGACACACCGCACCCGCGCACGAAAAGCGGCGTCGCGCCCTCATACGAGGACGCGACGCCGTTCTGATAAGCGACCGGGAGCTACAAGGCCGGTGAGGCCAGGGCCAGCCCGGGATGGGTTCTGGAGATCTCTGCGCAGACGTTGACCGCGGTATCGATGTACTGCTCGAAGTCGGGGGTGTCGTTACGGGTGATCTCGTGGGCTGCCTTCATTGCCTCCCATGCCGCCACGTGTCGCAGGCTGCCGTGCCAGCTGTCGTCGATGGCGACATCGAGGTACCGGGCGAAGCCGAACTGGTACGTCCCAGCGTCAGCCACCTGGTGCTCCTTGCGGTGCGCCTGGCGGGCCTTCTCGAAGAAGGTGCCGGCATCTTCGGGCCCCAGGGTCTCGAAGATGATCCGGAAGAACGGGGAGACGAGCGAGGCGCTCGGAGGCCAGCCGGCGCGGCGGCCGAAGCGCTCGTGCATCTCATCGAACAGCAGCACGCTGTAGTCGTGGGTCACGCTCCACCACTACGCCAGCCAACGGCAGCGAGGGCGGAGCGCCGCGCCTCCTGGGATACGGATCCATCCGTAAGCGTCACGGCGTAAGCACCGTGATGTCCGGTTGTCCCTAGCTCACGCGAACGGCGCTGCACCCGCAGGTGCAGCGCCGTGTTGCCGGCTGACCCGGCCGAGCGGGCGGCCGGGTCAGCCGACGGCGTGCAGCGAGCCGCGCCTCTTGGCGGCCGAGGCCTTCTTGGCAGCGGCCGCGGCCGCGCGCTTCTTGCGCTGCTCGGCGAGCTGGTCCTGGTAGGCGGCGACAGCCCGGTGGTAGTCAGCCACGTAGGTCTTGCTGTCCAGCCGGTCCTCCTTAGGCATCGTCTTGACGGAGGCCAGGGCGTCCTCGGGGGAGTTGTAGCCGGCCAGCATCGGGTTGATCTGGTAGACGCCGTTGCGGACCTTCTTGACGAGCTTGGCCAGCTCCAGCTCCCGCAGCGCGGCGTTCACGCTGGGACGGCTCAGCCCGAGCAGCTCACCGAGGGTGGCCTGGTCCATGGCGATGCGGCCGCCAGCCTCGCTGCGCGCCCGGAGCTTCAGCAGCGCACGGTAGGCGGCGGGCGGCAGGTCCAGGTCGGCGAGAAGACCGTCGGCGTTGGTCGCCGACCACTTCAAGGTACTCACTGGGCTGATCCCTCTTCCTGGCGCTGAGCACGGGTCAGTCGGCGTGCAGCGCGTTCCTCGGCCCGCTTCTTGCGCAGTTCCTCGATCGCCTCGCGCATGTGCTCCAGTGACGGGAACCGCACCAGATCCGGCAGGCTCTCGTCCCTGCGGATCTTCGCGAGCGTCTTGTCCTGGTCGACCTGTACGTACTCGGCTTCGACCAGCTCCGTGCCCGGGATGAACTCGGCTACACGGTACGAGTAGGGCGGGTTGAACTGGTAAACGCCTCGGCGCACCTTGAAGACGATGCCATGGCCCATGACCTCCTGCAGCGCCTCATTGGTCTTCGCGCGGGGCACGTCGAGGACCGTCGCCATCTCCTCCTGCGTCAGCCGGATCTGGCCGCCGGCCTTCTGGCAGGCGATCAGCAACAGGATCAGTCGCAGCGGCAGGGCCTCGCGGAAGTACTGCGCGATCAGGAAGAAGAACTCCAGCGAGTCCATGGAGAACGCCTTGGGGCGTTCCGGGGTGTCGTAGAACTCCATCGGCTTGCGCTCGCTGCTGAGCGAGAGCTTCCGGCGCGGGTAGCGGCGAGCGACCGAGTCGAGGTCCTCAACCGGCTGGACCGGCTTGGACCACGCCTGGATCTCCTCACCGATGGGCAGCTCCGCACGGCGCGGCGCGCGCTTCGGTGCGGGACGGCGGCGCTGTCGCCCGGGTGTCACGAGGCTGCTCTCCACTTCGCTGATCTTGGATGCCAGCAGTATGTCAGCCACGCCGACATATATGTCGGCGTGGCTGACATTCCGGCGTGTTGTGTCCCCCCAGGGGGGACAGATCTCCCCCCTGCACGCGAGCGCGGACCGCTCGACGGAACGCTGTCGCGGATGTCGGCCTGGCTGACGTTTCGCGCTCAAAACTGTCGGCCTAGCTGACATTCCGTCTGCGATGTGACTACTCACGAGGTACACATCGCAGACGTTGTGTACCTCGTGGGGTGACAGATCGCCGGATGCGCAGACCGCTGACCAGCGGGTTCTTGATCTGCGTAAGTATTAGGTGGCTGAGGTCCACCCGCAGGCGCCGATTGGACCCCTCGTGGCTGAGGCGGCTTCGCGTGCGGGCCCGTGGGCCCGCGCAGGCCGTAGGCAGCACCAGCGGCTCTGAGTCTCGGGTGGTGCCGACCGTGACGAGACAAGCAGCAGCAAGGGCGTGGCTGGCGCCGCTGCGGCTTTCGCCGCCCGGCCCTAAAGGCCGTTCGGCTCCGGTGCCTCCGAACGCCGAATTTCGAGTCACCCATTTCTGAGGTTCCGTTCTGTGGTTAAGGTCAGTGCAACCGAGGTAAATTTCACAATTGCTCGCGCGCTGAAGCGCTGAGATAATGCGCAACCTCTTTGTCCTGCTCAAAGAGTGGTAAGGAACCATTCCAGTCTTAAGCTAGCTGCTATTTTTGAAGCACACACCGGGATCGCTCACCTTCTGCGTCCCCGACCTCTGTTCGTCCCGTCACTCTCCCAACTGCCCACCACCCCTCTCTGCTGCTGCTCGGGCCGTGAGGCCCGTGGGCGTGGGTGGGCCGCGCGAAGCGTGGCACGCCTTGCCCGCAAGGGGAGTTGGGGGCGCGCCCTGAGTGGCTGGAGCGCAGCGGAGGCCACGGGTCGGCCGAAGGCCGGCCCCGGCCCGCAACGCGGGCCGCCCGCCCTGCGGTTGGCGGTGGGCGCGGAGCGCGGGCCGCCTGGTGGTGAGCGGAGCGAGCCGCATCCGCTCACGCGGAGCGGGAGCGGCCGGGGAGCGAAGCGACCCGGCCCGCTGCTACGGGCGCAGCCCGTAGGGACCCGCTCCGCGGG